>MGTE01000116.1:27320-27934 GCA_001799275.1 Deltaproteobacteria bacterium RIFOXYD12_FULL_57_12 | reverse complement strand
GCATTTGTCATTGTCCGAGACATATTCATAGCCCACTTCGGTCGGGATCTCGCTTCGGGCAATGGCATGGGTCGGGCAGATGGTTTCACAGAGGTGACAGTCGCGGCACTTGCCGCAGGACAGACAGCGCTCCGCCTCTTCTTCCGGCGTTTTGCCGGTGTCCTGCGGGATATAATGCTCCAGGGTCAGCGTCTTGACGTCGATTACCTTCTTGGCGAACGGTTGCCATTCCACGCCCTTGAGCGTGTTGATGATGAAGTCAGCCACCTTCTTGCCGCTGCCCAGGGCGTTGGTGGCCAGGCCAGGCCGTTCCACGTCGCCGATCGCGAACACCCCAGGATCAGAGGTGCGGCCGACCGCATCGGTCTTGACCCAGCCGGCGCCGCCCACGGTAAGCACCTCCACGGTTTCCGGCAGAAACTTGAGGGCCGGCACGTCGCCGATGGAGATGATCACGGTCTGGGCCGGCAGCAGTTCCCCGTCCGTGGTGACCAGGCCTTCCGGGGTGACCTCCCTGGTCATGATCGGCCAGCGGAAGGTGGCGCCCAGTTTCTCGGCCGCGGCCTTTTCCTTGCCAAAGGCCAAAGGCTTCTGGATATCGACCAACGTCACCT
>MGTE01000116.1:25235-27271 GCA_001799275.1 Deltaproteobacteria bacterium RIFOXYD12_FULL_57_12 | reverse complement strand
GGTAAGCCTCGCAGGCCACATCGCAGCCGACATTGCCGGCGCCGATGATCACCACCTGTTTGCCCACGGCGGCCGGTTTGTCGCTCTTGGCGGATTTGAGGAAATCCAGGGCGGCGATCACCCGTTCCTTACCCGGGAACGGCAGCCGCCGCGGTTCGTGGGTACCGACCGCCACGATGACATAATCGTACTCTTTTTTGAGCTTCGCGAATTTTTCCTTGGTCATGGCGACATCAAAGTGCACCTTGATGTTCGGCATGCTGAGGAAACGTGCCACCTCCGCATCCCAGATGGCCTTGGGCAGCCGGTCCCAGGGAATGACCTGGGCAAGCTTGCCGCCCAGCCGCGTATCTTTTTCAAAGATATGCGCCTCAATGCCGTCCTGGGCCAGGATCCAGGCGGCATTCATGCCGGCCGGCCCGCCACCGATAATGGCCACCTTCTTGCCGATGGCCGGGATGGTTTTCGGGTGGGGGGCATCCTTGATGGCCCGGCCCAGCATGGCCACGTCAATACTGTTGTCGACAAACTGCCTTGAACAGCCTTCCATGCAGAGATTCGGGCAGATGGCGCCGCAGACCGAGCCGGGAAAGGGCGTGTTGCGGAGGACCAGTTCATAGGCCTCGTCGAACTTGCCAGCCCGGATTAGCCGCAGACGGTCGATGGTGGGGATGTGGACCGGGCAGTAGAAGGTGCAGGGCGCGGCGGATTCGTGGTTCGCCCAGTAAGGACGCCGGCGGCGCAGGTCGCCGGTCTCGATCAGGCCGATGGGGCTGCGGTCCAGGCCCGGGGCCAGGTCGCGCAGGGGGTCGCCTCCGAACACCTTGTCCCAGACCCGGGTCCGGAATTCGGACATGGGCATGGGGCCGGAGAACATCAGTGCCCGTTCCTGCGGGGTGACCGCCATGAGGATCTTCCACTCGGCCCGGACCGACAGGGTTTTGAGCAGCTCCTTGCGGCCGATGGCCTCAAGATATGCGGGCATCCGCTCCATCAGCCACTGCCATTGCGCGTCATTCGGTTCGCTGTCCTTGACATTGGTGGTGGAAAAGGAGCCGTCCGTCTTGCCCCGATAGAAGATCCAGCCGCCGACCATGCCGACGCACGGCCGATAGCCCGTGACGTTGTCCGGTTTTTTTGGCTCGACCCCGCAGATGACCCCGATGCCGCCGCAGTTGAATTCGGCAAAGGTGTCGCCCACCGAGCCCAGAACCCAGAGCTCCGGCCGCTGGTAGTCCGGATTCCACTTGGTCATGGTTAAACCGCGCGCGCCGATTGAGCCGCCGATCATGACGCGGCCCTGAGCCATGGCGTTGCAGACCCCGTTGGTGGCGTCGCCCAGCACCACAATGTCCGCGCCGATATTGAGATAGCCTACGTCGTCGGAGGCCGGCCCCTCGCAGACAATGGTGGTGCCGGGCTGGCCCATGCAGCCGAGGCGCTGGCCCACCGGCCCCTGGAGCCTGAGGCTGTAGGGCGCCTTGTCTTTTTTTAGCCGGCCGCCCACGTTGTGCTGGCCGTAGGTATGAAGAATGAGATTGCTCGAGACCGCCGCCGCTGCCTGGACCTTTTCCTCAAAGTCCTTTGAACTGATGCGTTGGCCGGTCTTGTCAATGCCTTTTATGGTGATCGCTTTCTGCGCCTTGCTGCTCACTGTTATCCGCTCCTTGCTGATGATAGAAGGCTGAGTCCCTGAGTGGTTGCTGGAGTTATCGCTGCTCGCTCGGTTCTAGCAGATGTATCTTATTTTCAGGCGCTCGGCCACGTCGGCATCGTTGATGCCGATGGCGTCGGACATGCCGATGGGCAGGCTCTGGGAGCGGCCCAGCGGCGCCATGATTTTTTTCATTTCCGTCTGGATGGCCATGAAGGTATCCACCACCCGCTGCGCCACCTGGTCTGGATCAAGCCGGCGGTAGAGCTTGGGATTCTGACTGGTGATGCCCTTGGGGCAGAGGCCGATGTTGCAGACGTTGCAGCGGTTTCGCTCGCTGCCTAAACAGCCGGCCGCCGACTGCATTATGTATTTGCCGATA
>MGTE01000116.1:10590-25174 GCA_001799275.1 Deltaproteobacteria bacterium RIFOXYD12_FULL_57_12 | reverse complement strand
CATGCTGATGTTGTAGGCGGCGCCGGTGCCGCCGTCGACGCCGTCGATCAAGAGGCCTGAGGCATAGGGGTTGCGGACCAGATTGTTTAAAACCGACTTGGCCGAGGTGGAGCCGGAGATTTTTGGATAGACCGGCACCCGGAAGTCCCAGGCCATGGACATGGTCTGGATCATCTTCATGACCGACTCTTCGATGGAATATAAGGTCTGGTGCACCGGCGGCGAGGGCAAATCAACACCCTCCGGCACGCCGCGCAGGCGGGCGATCAGCTTACTGACCTTGAACCACATGAGCAGGCCGCCGTCGCCGGGCTTGGCGCCCTGGCCGTACTTGATCTCGATGGCGGCCGGGTCGCACTGCATGTCGGGAATGGCCCGGATGATTTCATCCCAGCCGAAATAGCCCGAGGCGATCTGCAGTACGATGTACTTGAGATAGGGGCTTCTCAAAACCCAGGGCGGGCAGCCGCCCTCGCCGGTCGCCATGACCACCGGGATGCCCAGGATCTCGTTGCAGTACGCCACGCCCTGCAGGAGGCCGAGCCACATATTGGGCGACAGCGCGCCAAAGGACATGGAGCCGATGACAAAGGGGAAGATCTCGCGGACCGGCGGAATCCACTCGCCGGTCGCTTTACGGCGGAGGTATTCCTCGGGCGGCAGGACGCGGCCGAGCAGGGTGTTCATGTAGAACTCGTGACGGCCGGCGTCCAGGGCCGGATCGGTGAGCATGGAGATCCGGTTGAACATGATGCGGTCCAGCAGGGATTCTGGCGAATTGCGGCGGCCGCCGCGGGTCCAGGCTCCACCCTTGTCGTTCATCAGGAGCCGTACCCTGGCGTCCGTGGCGTTCGGATTCGGGCCGATCGCCTCGTTGGGACAGACCGCGGTGCACATGCCGCAGCCGATGCAGCGGCTGCCGACCTCAGTGCGCTGGCGGATGCCGGTGAAGACCCGGTATTCACTGCCCCGTTTTTTTTGCAGAAGGTCCAGCTTGGGCATCCGCTGCCGGCGGTAGGTCAGGTAGATCGCGCCGGTGGGGCAGACGGAGGTGCAGTGACCGCAGAGGGTGCAGCGATCTTCGCGGTGGCTGATGACCCACTGCAGATCAACAGGGGTCAGGCTGCCTGGTGTAGAGGGAATGGTTCGAATTGAGACCATATCTTGAACTCCTTTCGGTCTGGCGGAACGATTATCGTATTTTCACGCATGGGTTGATAGTCGAGGGAGCGGTCGCGGTCCGGAATCATGGCATCGACGCCGCACATTTCCGAGGCCATGGCCCACTCGCCGGGTTTGCCGCCGATGGTGGCGGGACGTAGTTTTTTGTGATCCATGACCAGCAGACAGGACTCATCCGGCAGGGAACCCATCACGCAGTTGGGTCCGTCGATGATCAGCCGCCGGCAGACATCCCGCAGTCCCCGCAGAAAATCGCCCTGGGGATGGCGGAGCAGTTCTTCGGTTTTCAGCGGGGTAATTACATGTTTGTAAGCCTCCAGCGGCAGGTTGAGGCGTTTGACCACGTAGTGCAGGATGTGGGCGAACACCTCGGAGTCGCTCTGGTAGCCGATATAGCCCGGATAATGGGTGCCGGCCAGCCATTCCTTGATGGGCACGAAGGCGGTGTTCTCGCCGTTGGTCATGGTGGCGATTCCCTGGATGAAAAATGGGTGGCAGGCATAGAGATTGATGCCGTAGTTGGTGTTCTGACGGCCCTGGGCCATGACGACCCGGGCCTTGAGCCGGTTGTCGTGCAGACTCAAGGCCTTGCCGATTTCCAAGGGCCAGCCTACCTCTTTGATCATGGCTACGTCCGGCCAAAAGGAGAAAACGGTTAAATCGCCGCCGTTCTCCTCACCGTTGCGGCGCAGATCTATGCGGGTCGCCATCAGTTCGCTCTCTATGTGCTCCTGATCAAAATAGACCCAGTGATCAGGGGTTTTATAGACACGCAGGATGTAAGTGTTCCGGTCTTTGGCCTCAATCATCGAGTGATTAACATCGAATTCGTGAGTGTATTTTAATTTGTAGCCCCATTTTTCCATGAGAGAATTGAGCCGGGCCAGGGCCTCGCCGGTATGGGCAATCCCCGAGAGGACTGGGTAGGTTGTTCTGATCTTGTAATTAAAATCGGTAAATTCCAGGCCGCGCAACAGAAGTCCGAGGCCGCTGCCGTCGTATCCCTCCTGCATTGCCTCCATGGCGGTCAGGATCGAATAGGGCGAAAAGGGTTCGGTGGCGGTTTTTAGGGCTAATCGACACATGATTTTCTCCCTGTAAAATAATTTTTACAGTTGTGTTGTTGGGGCCTTATTAAAAAAAATGGCAAGGCAAATTTTGTCTGGAAATATAAAGAGGCCAGAAAACTTATTATAGTTGGGAAATTTTATCAAGGCAAAACGTTGACCAGGTGATTGTTCCCATTCTCACGATATTACCAGAGGCCGGTGAGATTTTACTTGACAGAGGCCGGAGTTGGTGAGAGACAAGTTAAGGGAGCAGAAGCTGAGTCGTGCCTAGTGGCTCGGCTCTCCCTTGAACCATCATTCCAATCCAAGATGATCGCAGGCAGCGCCTAATTTTTGGATCGGGAAAATCTCAAAAAAAGCAGCGGCGTTGCCGTCAGATGGAGGGGCAGATGATTATCCGCGACGAAGAAGAGCTGTTCAAAATTGTGCGGGAGAAAAATGTTAGCTTTATCCAGTTTTGGTTTACCGATGTCCTAGGGGTGTTGAAGAGCTTTGCGATTACCCCCTCCGAACTGGAAACCGGAATCGAGGGCATGGGCTTTGACGGCTCGTCCATTGAGGGGTTTGCCAGGATCGAGGAAAGCGATATGATCGCTAAGCCGGATATCCGGACCTTTGCCTTTGTGCCGTGGCGGACCCAGGATGCACCGGTGGCTAGAATGTTCTGCGATATCCTCAATCCGGACGGCACCCCCTATGGCGGCGATCCGCGCTATGTTCTGAAGAGAATGTTGAAAAGGGTGGTGGACAAGGGATACACCTTCTATGTCGGTCCGGAGTTGGAGTATTTTTATTTTAAAGACAATAAGGGCACAGAGGGGTTGGATACCGGCGGCTATTTCGATGCCCGGCCATTGGACATGGGCAGCGACCTACGGCGCCAGACCATTCTTGCCCTGCAGGGCATGGGAGTCCGGGTGGAGTACAGTCACCACGAGGTGGCTCCCAGTCAGCACGAAATCGATCTGCGTTATGACGAAGCCCTGCTCATGGCCGACAAGACCATGACCTACCGGGTGGTGGTCAAGGAGATCGCCCGGCAGTTTGGCTGCTACGCCACCTTCATGCCGAAGCCGGTCTTCGGCATCAACGGCAGCGGCATGCATGTCCACCAATCCCTTTTTCAGGGTGACAAAAATTTGTTTTTTGACCGCGATGATGAATTTCATCTGTCGGTCATGGCCAAGCAATACATTGCCGGTCTTATGAAACATGCCCGGGAGATCACCGCGGTGACCAACCAGTGGGTCAACTCCTACAAGCGGCTGCTACCCGGCTACGAGGCCCCGGTCTATATCTCCTGGGCTCGAAGAAACCGTTCGACCATGGTCCGGGTACCGATGTACAAGCCCGGCAAGGAGGTGGCGACCAGGATTGAGTTCAGAGCCCCGGATCCGGCCTGTAACCCCTATCTGGCCTTTGCGGTGATGCTGGCCGCTGGCCTGAAGGGTATTGAGAAAGGATACGAGCTCTGTGCGCCCATTGAGGAGGATATCTTCGAGATGCTGCCGGCCGAAATCGAGGCCCGTCGGATCAAGACCTTGCCCGGCAATCTCTACGAGGCCATCTGCGAGGTGGAAAAGTCTGAATTGGTTCGGGAGGCGCTTGGCGATCATGTCTTTAATAAATTCATTCAGAATAAGAAGATCGAATGGGATGAGTACCGCACCCATGTCAGTCGCTATGAGATCGAAAAATATCTGCCGATCATGTGAGCGATCAGGCTGAGCGGGTTTGCCCGATACCAGAAAGGCTGTTTATGGATGTCTTTTTTTTCGAAGCATTTGAGGAGGAGGCCGCCTTTTTGCGGCAATATCTGCCGGCGCGCATCCGGGCCGGTATTACCTGGAAAACCATCCAGGAATACGGGGCCGCCGACCCGCCGGCCCCTCTGATCAGCATCCGCACCCAATCGGTGCTGCCGTTGGCCTGGGCCTCGAAGCTGGCCGGTATCCTGTCGCGAAGCACCGGCTACGATCATCTGGCCGCCTACCGGCGCCAATGCCGACAGACAGGCGACCTGCCCTGCGGGTTTCTGCCGCCTTACTGCAGCCGGGCCGTGGCCGAACAGGCCATGCTGCTCTGGTTGGCTCTTTTGCGCGATCTGTCGACCCAGGGTCGATATTTCGGGTGTTTCAAGAGGGACGGGTTGACCGGCCTGGAGTGTGAGGGCAGAACCCTGCTCGTGGTCGGGGTCGGCAACATCGGTTATGAGGTGACCAGGATCGGCCAGGGCCTTGGCATGCGTGTCTTCGGCGTTGATATTGTCGAGAAACATGTCAAGGTCAACTATGTGGCTATTGATCAGGGTCTGGCAGAGGCCGACATCGTGGTCTGCGCCATGAATCTTACAGCTGACAACATAGGGTATTTTGATTACCGGCGCCTGCATCAGGCAAAACCCGGCGCTTTGTTCATCAATATCTCACGCGGGGAGATCGCCCCGGCCCGCGACCTGCTCCGCCTCCTGGACGAAGGCCGTCTCGGCGGCCTCGGCCTTGATGTTTATAATTGCGAACAGGAATTGGCCTATTGCCTGCGGCAGAAAACAGAGAGTACCGATTCCGAGGTCCAGGCCATTCTCGAACTGGCCGGCCGGCCACGGGTCATCTGCACCCCGCACAACGCCTTCAACACTCGGGAGGCGGTTGAACGTAAGGCCCGTTTCAGTATCGAGGAGATCGAGTATTTCCTGGCGCGCGGCCTATTCCGGCTGTCGGTGCCGGATGGGCTGTGAAATATTCAAACAGGGGTGGTTCAGCGGCCCGGGTCGTATCGGAGAATATCCCTCCACGCCGGGTTCCAGCAACATTCGCATCAGGCTGAACTTGGTGAGGGCTTCATAATTATCGGGCCGGTAATAGTTGTCCCGACCACATGGTACCCTTCTCGAATTTCGTATGATTTCTTTGGTGATATTCCATGCTGAGAAATTGTTTGGCGCCTGCTCGCGCTGAAAGCTACCAGGTGGTAACCCTAGCTTTCGGATGGGTAGGCATGGAAAACCTCGTGATTGCAAGGGGGAGTTTTGTGTGGGTCGGGGCGGGTTGAGATAGATGTCTTTTGAGCGGTTATCGCGAAAAACGGGGCGGCATTTCCGGCGGGACATAGTGCCGTTGGAAATGCCGCCCTTGCCTGGCAGCAGGTAGAGAGACCTCGCAGAGCGAGCCTGTTCGGGAGTAAGCTGAAAATCTGATCTATTGGAAGACCGTTGGGCTGGCGCCAGCCGCTAACCCGGCACAGCGCCTGGCATATCCAGGTCAGGCCTTGCTCTCAGTCATCATAAACGAACGCCCTTCATGTTCTCCAGTTTTTTCAGGATCGAAGATCCTCCACGAGTAACAGGTTAACCGAGAATCTTGTCAATTTCTTCCCGATCCGAGTCCATTACATAAGCAATGCCTGAAACATCGGCGGCATCCCTGGTAAGAGCTACGAGATCGTTACGATCAATGTAGGGAAGCGCGAATTTCCGGGCTCCGGCCATGAACTGCTGAAGTCCTTGTTTGAGCCGGTCGATATAGGAGTACATACCGATGGCGCCCGCCGGCAGCTTGTCGAAGTCCTTGCCGAAGCGCTCCCTTAACTGGGCGCCCACGGCAAACAGCTGTACATAGCCGTCGGCTATACTCTCGTCTTCAGACTCCATCTTGTCCTTCATAAGCCTGCCATGAGTCTTGCCCACCATGGCGGCGGTGAGCATGGCCCGGCCCAGGCAGATAGCCTTGACATAAGGCGCGCCTAGGGCAAGGGCCTTGAAGATATGGTCTTCCAGGGAAAGACCGCCGGCGATGGCGATGGGTGGGATATAGGCGCCGCGTGCCGCTAGCTTCTCGCACATCTGATAGGTCAGGCATTCGAGCTGAACCGTGGGGATACCCCATTCGTTCATCATCCGCCAGGGACTCATGCCGGTGCCGCCGCCGGCACCATCGATGGTGAGAAGATCGATCTTGGCATCCGAGGCGTATTTGATGGCCCGGGCAAGATCGGCCGGCCGATAAGCCCCGGTCTTTAAGGTCACGTACTTGGCGCCCAACGAACGCAGGTGGGCAACGCTTTTGTGAAAGGCCTTTTCCTCTACCATGCCGAGCCTTGAGTGGCGCTCGAACTCGGTGATGCCGCCGGCCTTGAAGGCCGCCTGAATTGCCGGCTTGGTGGGGTCGGGCAGCACGATGTAGCCCCGGCTCTTAAGCTCTAAGGCCCTTTCAAGGGAATGAAGCTTGACCTCGCCGCCAATATCCTTGGCGCCCTGGCCCCATTTGAGTTCGAATATCTCGATCCCGAGTTTTTGGATGACATACTCGGGAACGCCAAGTGTGGTGTCCTCGACATTGGCCTGCACGATGATGCCGCCAGTGCCGTCGTACCACCGCTTAAAGGCATCGACCCGGCGTTCCATCTCCGGGGATTTGACCACTTTGCCTTTTTTGAATTGCGCCTTGGAGTCCATGCCGCAGATGTTCTCGCCGGCGACCACCATGACACCTGAGATGGCAGCACCTACGGCCACGTCTTCCCAGTTGATCCGGGCGATGTCGGTGGAGCCGACCGCGCCGGTAAACACCGGAAAATCAAGCTTGATGCTGCCGTCGGCGCCTAACTTGGTGGTCGTGTCAACAGCCGGGAAGGTAGCCTTGTCCGGGTCGGCCTCGATTCCCTTGGCGCCGACCGCGGTGCCCTGGATATTGAAGTGGGAAAAATCCACCGGGTAGTCTTTTTCCGAGCCGGCCGTGATCTTGCCGAAAGGCATGGGATAGAGGACCTCCCTGCCCTTTATGGCGGATTTGCCTATTTCGCAAGGTCCCTTGCAGCCATCCAGGCAGGTAACGCAGATGCCTGATCCGGGGGCCGGGGCAACTCGGGTGGTGGTGAGGGTGGCAGCGCTTCGATTTGCTTTGCTAAACGACATGTTCGGTCATCCTCCTTAGTAGATGGGTTCATAAAATTAGTAGATGGGTTCATAAAACTTGTTTTCTTATCCCTGTCATCGCCATGCCGGATTGCAAGAAAATCAGGCCTTGCCGGCTGGACCGTGACTGGGCAGGACGCAATATTCTTTCGGCAGCGGCCATCGCTTGCCGAATATTGGAACAGGGAGCAAGGGGAAAATCAAGTAGGTTCATGCCGAAGAACTCCGTGGCCAAGACACCAGCCGGTCACGATGACGAAAACAAAATCATCAGGTAATGCCTTGCCACTGTAATAAGAAAAAAAGTATTTGCAACCAATAATCGTGTCGTTAAATCAACATGGTTTTGGTTTGATCGCGAGTGGTTGGATTGTTGCTATATGTTGAGAATCGGCAAAATTGCCGTTTTGGCGCCTTGCCCGCAGATGGGTGATTCCTCTGGCGATTTGTGTAAGATTGCGTTATTTTGTCATTGTATTTTCTTTGGTTGCGATCCGGCCGGCAGTTTTCTGCGGAGGGCGTTCTGCACAATGATAACGGCAAAATTGCCTTTCTGGTCCGGAAACCAGCAGATCCTGGCTCGGGGAGGGAGGAAGATTTATGAATGAAAAAATTGAAAAAAAATGGCTGGCAATCCTCAGAATCCTGCAGAAAGAGAGCGGCCCGGTCAAGAGTTCCCGCCTTCTTGAAAACCTGCTGGCCATGGGGATAGAAGTGAGCGAGCGGACGGTCCGTCACTATCTGTTGGATATGGACCGCGAGGGGCTAACCCGAAACCTGGGTAAGAGGGGAAGGGTGATTACCGATGACGGCCGACGGGAACTGCATGCGGTCAGGGCCTTTGACAAAGTGGGGTTCATGGCCGCCAAGATTGATCAACTCACCTATAGGATGTCCTTTGATCTCTACCGGAAAAGCGGCACGGTGATTACCAACGTCAGCCTGGTGGGCCGGGATTTGCTCGATGAGTGTTCTCCCCTGATCTGCCGGGTTTTCGAGGCCGGTTATTCCATGGGTACTATGCTGGCCCTTTTCAGCCCGGGCGAAAGGATCGAGGGTATCACGATTCCGGACGGCATGGTCGGCATCGGCACCATCTGCTCCATTACCTTGAACGGCGTGCTCCTGGCCCACGGCATCCCGACCCGTTCCAATTTCGGCGGTCTGCTGGAACTGCACGAGCGGGAGCCGACCCGTTTCGTGGAAATCATAACCTATGAGGGGACCAGTCTGGATCCTCTGGAGATCTTCATCCGCAGCGGCATGACTGACTACGTCGGGGCGACCGCCACCGGCAACGGCCGGATCGGCGCCGGGTTCAGGGAGGTGCCGGCGGACAGCCGGGATCATGTCATTGAATTGACGCATAAACTGCAGGATGTCGGCCTGGGGGGATTTCTGACCATCGGCTGGCCCGGTCAGCCCCTGCTCGAAATTCCGGTGAGTGAGGGTCGGGTCGGCGCCATTGTTATTGGAGGTTTGAATCCCATTGCCATCCTCGAGGAAAAAGGCATCCGGCTACAGTCCCGAGCCCTGGCCGGCATGGTGGAATACGAACGTCTCTTCCATTATAAGGAGCTGGGTGAGCGGATCAGGGTCTTTGCCGGTGGATAACGGTTTGGATAGCGGTGTGGTCCTGGTACGTTAGTATTTCCGACTCTCTAAAACTCGGAAGGGGGGGCCTTCTTGCCGTCCAGAACCTGTCTGATCTTTTTGGCAAGGGTGGAAGGCAACAGGGGTTTCGGCAGGAAGAATATACTCTGGGCGGTGGAGATTCCGAGAGAGGAGAGAATATTTTCCGTATACCCGGAGATGAAGATAACCTTGAGGCCGGGATGTATGGCTAAAATGGCCTCGGCCAGGGCGCGACCGTGCATGCCGGGCATGATGACATCGCTGACCAGAAGTTGGATCTGATCCTCGCGACCCTTGCAGAGTTCGAGGGCTTTCGACCCGGAAGCCGCCTGGAGTACCTGGTATCCAAGAGGGGCGAGCGTGTCGGTCATGAGTCGCCGGCTTACTTCATCGTCGTCAACCACCAGGATGGTTTCCGTGCCGCGGGGAAACATCGCCGCCGCCGTTGGGCCGCCGGTTTGTTCGGTGGGCTTGGCGTCAACCACCGGCAGGTATATCCGGAAAGAGGTTCCGTGGCCCGGTTCGCTGTACACCCAGATGTGGCCCTTGTGCTGCTTGACAATGCCGAAGACCGTGGCCAGCCCCAGGCCAGTGCCTTTGCCGATGTCTTTGGTGGTGAAGAAGGGTTCGAAGATTTTTTCCTGGATTTCGCGGCTCATGCCGAGTCCGGTATCGGAGACGGTAACGACCACATGAAGGCCGGCCTGGAGGTCCGGATCGGTTGTGGCGATTGTTTCATCCAGATAGGCCTCTGATGTTTCGATGATCAACCGGCCGCCGGCGGGCATGGCATCCCGGGCATTGACCGCCAGGTTCATCAGGATCTGTTCGATCTGACCGGCATCGGCCAGCACGTTTCTGACAACCGGATTCGGTTTGATTTCGAGGGCAATATCCTCGCCGATCAGGCGGTGGAGCATCTTGGCCAGGTTCTGGATGATCGTATCCAGGTTGACCGGCAGCATCTCCAGCACCTGTTTGCGGCTGAAGGCCAGAAGTTGCCTGGTGAGGCCCTCGGCCTTCAGGCCGGCCTCATGGATGAAGCTGATGTTTTCCCTGGCCGGATGGTCGCTTGGCAGCTGCATCAGCGTCAGTTCGCTGTAGCCCATGATCCCGGTGAGCAGGTTGTTGAAATCATGGGCGACCCCCCCGGCCAGCCGGCCGATGGATTCAAGTTTTTGGGCCTGGAGCAGTTGGGCCTGGAGTTTCTGCTTTTCATCCTCGGTCCGGGTCATTTTCTCTTCGAGGCGGAGCTGGTCGGTGATGTCGTCCATCCTGATGACGGCGCCGTCGATGCCGTTGGCGATCAAAGGGTACACCATGATTTCCGTGCAGCGAAGATCGCCATTTTCACGGGGAAGGAACTGGGTTGAGTTGTGGGGCAGACGTTTCCGGAGTGAATCCTGCGTTTCCGCCAGGTGGTCCGACAGCATCGGGAAAATCTGGTCAAGCGGTCGACCCAGAGCGTCTTTATGGGCGATGCCGGTGGTTATTTCCGCTTCCTGATTCCAGTGCGTGATAATGCCCGCCGTATCAACGCCTACCAGGGTCGATGGCATGGAGTTGATGATGTTGTTCAGGAGGTTTTTGGTTTTGACCAGTTCCTGCTCCATGCTGAGCCGCAGGCTGATATCCCGGCAGGATTCAATAATGCCGATAATGGCGCCGTCGACATTCCGGAGAGGATAGGCAGTGATTTCAATATATCTGGTGTTGTTGTCGTTTTGGTAGTGTTCATGGATCATGGTCACCGGCTGGCCGCTGGCGCGGACTTCCGCAAGCGGCCAGGGATGAAGCGCGCCGTCGCACGGCGTGTCGCTGTTGTGGGACAGCTGGTGGCAGGCGCGTCCTTCGCCGATCTGGGAGTGGGCCAGGGCAAAGCGCTGGGCCGCATCATTCATCAGACTTACCCGGTAATCGAGGCCGATCACCATGATCGGGTCTGAGACGCCGTCAATCACCGATTGCAGGAAGCGGCGGGATTCCCTGAGCATCTCCTCTTCGCGTTTGCGTCTGGTGATGTCGCGGGTTTTGCCGAGATATCCTTGAAAGGAGCCGTCCGGCCCGAATTTCGGTTGGGCGCTGCTTTCCAGAACCACCAGATGGCCGGCCTGGTGCCGGCAGCCGCTTTCCATGGCCTGGAATGGCAGGTGGTCGCGGATCATTTCAAGCAGGCGTTTGTTTTTCCAGCCCTCTATTCCGGGCATCATTTCATTGATGGTCCTGCCGAGTACCATGTCCGGTTGCAGGCCGAGCATGGCATGGATGGCCGGATTGACATAGGTGTACTGATCCTTCCCGTTGGTTTCCCAGACCAGGTCCGAGACCTCTTCGACGAGCTGGCGGTATTTTTTTTCCGAATCTGTCAGCTGCCGGCGGCTTTGTTCCAGGCTGAAGGACATTTCCCGCATGAATAGAATCTGGTCACCAAGTTCGTCGTTTGTCGGGGCGGTGAGTTCATATCCGTAATCCCCTGCCTTGATCGATTGCATGGCCAGGCGTTGCTTGTCAAGAAATCGCGCCAGATAACGGGCTGAAACAAACCAGAGCAGCAGGTTGAGCACGACGGCAATAACGAGTAAGCCTACGATTTCCTGCTGCAGTTGCAGGTGCCGCCGGCGATTCGTCTCGGAGATAGTCGTGATTGCAGCCTGCGCCACTTCCTGAAAACGGTAACTGGTGGCGGCGAGAAAATTCTGCCGGTCGTTGACAGCCAGGGAGTTGAAATACATTGCTTCGGCGTTCTTAATGAAACGGTCAACGGGCTGCAGCAGATCAGGGCTGCCGGCTGGGGGATGCGTGGCGGCCAGCAGTTTTTTCATTTCATTGATCTGTTGTCCATCCCCGGAGGTGAGGAATTCCTGCCAGCGGCTGTGCGTGGAGGTGAACAGGGTGGCGAACTCCAGTTGTTGCGCAGTGGGAGCCTTGGAGATCATCCCAGGAAAACCCTTGGAAAGTTCCGCGTTTTCCGCATGCAGCCTTTGGTCGATGAGATGCTTTTCGTGCAACTCCAGCATGGCCTGCCGGTAATAGCCCATATGTTTTGAGATGTCTTGCAGGGCCGCGGCCAGCGGCCCTGGGAGCAACGCGTTGCCGGCATTGATTTTTTCGGAAAGCGTTGCGGCGGCGGCCAGTTCATTTTCCAGTCTTGCCTGGAAATCGTCGCTGGAATGCGGATGGCTGTGATCGGTAAGGGCCGTCAGTCGGTGGATCTGGAGTTTAAACTCCTGCAGGACCGTGATCTGGGCGGTGTTGGTTCGCAGACTGGTCAGGGCGTGGATGACCAGGAATGCCAGGAGAAAGGTCACCAGGGTCAGGGTGAAGAAAATGGCGAATATTTTTTTGGAGATGTTTATGCGCATGAATTACAGTCTGTTGCGAACCTGGTCGAAGAGTGCCCGGTCATAGAGCCGCTCGTTAAGGTGGCCGGTCTGGTAGGCCTCTTTCAGCGAGCCCTGCAGCAGGTCGGCTTGAATCATGGATTCTATCCAGAAGTTGACACCCCGGTCCCAATCCTTGTCGAAATCAACGGTGAAGTTGATGGTCGGCAGGGATTTTTCTTCAACCTCCACGGGCAGATCGAGCCACCTGGCGACCTGGCCGGCAGCGGTTTTTTGGTTTTCCGTCAGAAAGCGGTTGGCCCGCAGCAGCAGGGTGAGCAGAGCCTCCATCGCTTTGGGTTGGGCCGCGACACTCGAGGTGTTGCCTGCCACCGCGCAGCAGGGCGTGCCATGCCAGCGGCCGGCCGGCGGCAGTTCGTTTAACGAGGCGATATATTTGCCGACCCCCTGCTGTTCGGCCAGAGCCATGTACGGCTGGTTGATGACAAAGCCGTCGATCAGGCCGTCCCGCAGGGCCGGAATCAGGTTTTTTTCGCCGCGCAGGTTGAGCAGGGCAACCTTAACGTCCGGTGCATCCAATCCCTTGCCGTAGGTGATACCAACCTCCCGCAGGCCGTATTCGAAGATCAGGTTCTGGACCGAGACATCGTTCTTGTAGCCGATCCGCACAGGGGTCTTGCTGGCGCGGACGTATTCTACGAATTCCGGCCAGCTGCCGGCCGCCAGCTCCTTGCCAACCACCAGCCCGGCCCCTTCGGTCATGGCCGGTGCCAGGATGCGCATGGCGCTCCCCTGGTCGATGAAATCGATCATGGCCGGCACGCCGCCGAAGACCAGATCAAACTGGTCCTCGTTCAGCTTGCGGAGCAGTTCCTGACCGCCCGGGCTTGAGGAAATAAGCAGCCGGGCCACGGTGCGGTTGTCGGCGACCAGTTCGTATTCCTGCCGGAAGGTGATTTCTTTGAGAAAAATTCCACCGTGCTTCTGGAAATACTCCGGGTTCATGGCGGCCACATAGAGCGGCGCATGATGGTCGTGGGGCGCATGGCCGATTCTGATGACCGGGATCGGTTCGGCAGCCTTCTGGCAGCCGATAGTCGGCAACAGGCACACGAGGCAGGCCATGGCGTATGCGAAAAAAGCGCGGTGCATATGGTTTCCCCTCCCCGGGTTTTGCCAGTTGCAGGGCGGTGCTTGTCGGGCCGGCACGATAAAAACGTCACGATTGCCGATGGTTGTCTGTACTGTGAACTGTAACTGAATACATGTCAAGGAATAATCAGGAGGCGCGATTGTCATGCCGTCGGCCAGAGAGGCGCTGGCCGGCCGGCCGCGAAAATGGCGTCCGGCCTTCATAGTTCTTGACTCCGGCGGTCGACAAGAATACTAATTTGTTCAAGGGAATGGTTTGGTTCGGGGTTGCATTGCAACGATGAGGGACGGAAATGGACGCGAAAAAAGACTGGACGGTCGGGGAACTCCTGGGCACTTCCAGCGGGTACTGGCGATCGTGCGCATTGCATGCAGGGGTTCGGCTGGAACTCTTTACGATTCTGGGCGATCAGCGGCTTGACGGCGGCGAGATCGCCCGGCTGACCAAGAGCGATGCGCGGGGCATCGGGCTGCTGTTGAATGGACTGGCGGCCATGGGGCTCATCGTCAAGTCGGCGGACGCATACGCCAATACCGATTTTTCCCGGAAATTTTTGGACCAATCCTCTGGCGCCTATCTCGGCCATATCATTCTGCACCACCATCATCTGGTCGATGGCTGGGCCCAGCTCGATCAGGCGGTTCGGTCCGGCCGGCCGGTGGAGATGCGGTCGTATGGAGAGGAAAAGGAGCGGGAGAGCTTCCTGCTCGGCATGTTCAATCTGGCCATGGGACAGGCGCCGCGGCTGGCCGCCCAGCTCGATCTGAAAGGCCGGAAGCATCTTCTTGATCTGGGAGGCGGGCCAGGCACCTATGCCATCCATTTCTGTCTTGCCAATCCCGATCTGCGGGCCACCATTTTTGACCGGCCCACCACCGAACCCTTTGCCCGCCAGACCGCGACGCGGTTTGCGGTCGACGGCCGGATCGATTTCCAGGCCGGCGATTTCAATGTCGACCCGATTGCCGGCCACTACGATGCCGCCTGGCTCTCCCATATCCTGCACAGCAGCGGCTATGAGGAATGTGAACGGCTGGTGGCCAAGACCGTCGCCGCTCTGGAGCCCGGCGGCCTGATCATGATTCACGAGTTCATCCTGGACGACAGTCTGGCCGCCCCGCTGTTTCCGGCCCTTTTTTCCCTGAACATGCTGATCAATAATCCGCACGGCCGGTCTTATGCCGAAGGCGAACTTCGCGGGATGCTGGCTAAGGCCGGGGTAACCGACATCCGGCGCCTGGAGTTTACGGGTGCCAACGATTCCGGCATTCTCTGCGGAGTCCGGTAAAGC
>MGTE01000116.1:0-10520 GCA_001799275.1 Deltaproteobacteria bacterium RIFOXYD12_FULL_57_12 | reverse complement strand
AACGAATAATGCCGGCGGAGATTCCTGGCGGGTGGCCGTTTCCCTGCTGCGGCCTTTTTTCCGGCGCTATCGCGGCATGCTCCTCGCCGGCTTTCTTGCCCTGCTGACCGTTGACTTCCTGCAGCTCTGGATTCCTCGCATCATCAAGCAGGCGGTGGATGAGCTGCAGCGGGGTGCGGCCAGCCAGGCCGGCATCCTGCGGCACGGTCTGTCCATGGTGCTGCTCGCCCTGGCCATCGCCTTTTTCCGGTTCGGCTGGCGCTATCTGATCCTGGGCTTCTCGCGGTTGCTGGAAAGGGATCTGCGCGACCAGCTCTTTGCCCATCTTCTTACCCTGGATCGTTTTTTCTTCCAGCGCCGGACCTCCGGCGAGATCATGGCGCTCTCCTCCAACGATCTGGCCGCGGTGCAACTGGCCTGCGGCATGGGGCTGGTCGCCTTTGTCGACGCCGTAGTCATGTCAACCGCCGCCCTGGCCTTCATGGCCTATATCCATCCCGGGCTGACCCTGATTGCCGTCGTGCCCATGCCGTTTTTGGCGCTGCTGACCCGTTTTCTTTCCGGCCGGCTCCATCACCGTTTCCGCAAGGTACAGGAGCAATTTTCGCTGCTTACCGAATTTGCCAGGAATTCCCTGAGCGCCATCCGGCTGCTCAAGGCGTACAGCCAGGAACAATCCCAGGTGCATCGTTTCGATCGGCTGGGTCGCGCCTATATTCGCGACAATCTGCGGTTGGCCCTGGTGCAGGGCACCCTTTTTCCGGTTTCCGGCCTGGTCGCCAACATAAGTCTTTTGCTCGTTATCCTCTTCGGCGGTCGGCTGACCGTCCAGGGGCGGATTACGGTCGGCGATTTCGTCGCCTTTATCTCCTATCTCTTCATGCTGACCTGGCCGATGATGGCCTTCGGCTGGGTGGCGAATCTTTTTCAGCGAGGCGTCACTTCCCTCTGCCGGATCAACGAGATTCTGCAGGAGCGTCCGGTGCTGCAGGATGTGGTGGCAGGATTGGAGGTTCTGCCGGTAGCGCGCGGCGAGTTTGCGATCAAAGGGCTGACCTTTGCCTTTGCCGGGCTGGGCCGGCCGGTGTTGCACGACATCAACCTGGCCATCGGTCCCGGCGTCACCGGTATTGTCGGTGCCACCGGCTCCGGCAAGACCACCCTCTGCCACCTGCTGGCCCGGCTCTATCCGGTACCGGCCGGCTGCCTGTTTCTCGACGGCCGGGATATGAATGAACTGCCGCTGGCCGCGGTGCGCGGCAGCATCAGCTATGTGCCGCAGGATATTGTGCTGTTTTCCGATACCGTGGCCGCCAACATCGCCATGGGCCGGCCCGACGCCACCCGGCAGCAGATCGAGGCCGCGGCCCGGACCGCCGCCATCCACGAGGAGATTCTCGCCATGGAGCATGGTTATGAAACCAGGGTCGGCGAGCGGGGCGTCATGATCTCAGGCGGCCAGCGGCAACGGCTCGCCTTGGCCCGTGCCCTGTTGCTGGACAGGCCGATATTGATTATCGACGATGGTCTTTCGGCCGTGGATACCGAAACCGAACATGCGATCATCCTGGCCATTGCCGGCTATTTGCGGGGCCGGACCTGTATCATTGTTTCACACCGGATCGCGCCTTTAGTGGATGCGGACACCATTCTGGTCATGGATCAGGGACGAATCGCGGCGGCCGGCACCCACGCGCAACTGGTCAGGACAAGCGATTTTTACGCCACCATTTACCGGCACCAGCTTTCACCCCTGGCCGGTGCTGTCGGAGGCTGACGGATATGCGGCACGACTACGGTTATTTCGAAGAAGAACATCTGGCCGCGGTCGGTGATATCGGCCTCTGGCAGCGAATTGCCGGCTATGTGCGGCCATACTGGCGGGGGGTGGCCCTGGCGATCCTGCTTTCCCTGGTGATCACCGCTGCCAGTCTGATGATCCCCTACCTGGTCGGCGTCGGGGTAGACCGCTATATTGTCAACCAGGATCTGCAACTGGAGGATCGCCTTGCCGGGCTGGCCCGGATCGCCTGGCCATTTGCCGGACTGATCTGCCTTGGTTTCCTGGCCAATCTCCTGCAGGTGATTCTGCTGGAGTGGTGTGGCCAGAACATCATGCACCAGTTGCGTCAGGGCCTTTTCAGTCATTTGCTCGATCTGCATCTCGCCTTTTTCCATAAAAACCCGGTCGGCAAGCTGGTTACGCGGGTCACCAACGACATCCAGAACATGTACGAGATGTTCACCTCGGTGATTGTCACTCTGTTCAACGATCTGATTTCTCTGGTCGGGATCCTTGTCGTGCTCTACTGGATGAACTGGCGTCTGGCCCTGCTCATTACCCTGCTGATTCCGGTGATTGTCGTCAGCACCACGTGGTTCAGCCGCATGATCAGGGATGCCTTCCGGGCGATCCGGACCAGTCTGGCCTGGCTTAATGGCTTTATCCAGGAGGCGATTTCCGGGATCGCCATCATCCAGCTTTTTCTGCGGGAAAAAGATACGGCCGAGAAATTCGTGGCGCTCAATCGCGGCTATTATCTTGCCTCCTTGCGCCAGATCAGGATATTCGGCATCTTCATGCCGCTGCTTGAGGTGCTTTCCACCGTGGCCCTGGCCATGATCATCTGGTATGGCGGCGGCGAGATCATACGGGGGCGGATGAGTCTCGGGGAACTCGTTGCCTTTCTCTCCTATATCCGACTGTTTTTTCAGCCCCTGCGTGAGTTTTCCCAGAAGTACTCCATTGTGCAGTCGGCCATGGCCTCGGCGGAACGGATTTTTCAACTGCTGGATACCAGGACCGTGCTGCCGGTGGCCGCGGTCCCGCTGCGGCCGGCCTCGTCCGTCGGTGCTTTCGAGTTCCGGCAGGTGACTTTCGGCTATGACCCGGATTCTCCCGTGTTGCGGGATTTTACCCTGAAGGTCCGGGCAGGTGAGACCTTGGCCATTGTCGGCGCCACTGGCTCCGGCAAGACCACGGTGATCAATCTTCTGGAGCGGTTTTACGACCCCGGCCAAGGGGTGATCAGCGTGGACGGCGTCGACCTGCGGCAGCTTGATCCAGCCTGGCTGCGCCAGCAGATCGGCCTGGTGATGCAGGATGTCTATATTGCGCCCGATACGATGCGGGAAAATATTCTGCTCGGGTTGGAGATGTCGGAGGAAGATCTGGGGCGGATCATCGAACAGGCGCAGTTGAGCGATTTTGTCCGGCAGTTGCCGGACGGGCTGGCGACCATGCTCGGCGAGGGCGGCCAGGATCTGTCGGCCGGACAGCGGCAGCTGGTGGCCCTGGCCCGGGTTCTGGCCCGCGACCCGCAGATTCTCATCCTGGACGAGGCCACCTCTAATGTCGACTCGGAAACCGAGGCCCGCATTGAACGGGCGCTGGAGGCAACCCTGGCCCGCCGGACCAGCGTGGTCATTGCCCATCGGCTGTCGACCATCCGGCGGGCGGATCGTATCCTGGTCATGGCCCGGGGCCGGATCGTTGAAGAGGGGACCCACGCGACCCTTATGGCCGGCCGGGGCATCTACTGGCACCTGCAGGAGTTGCAGAACAACGGCCTGCATTCTTCCCGTGCGCCGGAGTCAGCGTCACCGGCGGCAGCATAGGATACGGATTGTTGTCGCAGGCTGCGGCGCAGCCTGGCTCGTAGTTGAAAGAACGGGTTAAGAGGCCGGCGGTCGGTCGGATATTTTTCTGCGGGTTGAGCGAAGCAGGATGACAAACACCAGAAGGCTGGCCAGACTGACACCCCATGGGGACAGCAAGGCCCGGATGAACGGATTGTGAGGTTGGGAAAAGCCGTCGGACCGGGAGAGCAGGCTGGCGAAGAAGATCAAGCCCCAGAGCGTGCCAAGCAGCAGAAAGCCGATTTTTTTCATGGGAAGATACGATTGGCGGGAAGTCTTGCAGTCTTGTCGCCTGGGCTGGAAAAAAGTCTGCTTGTTTGCCTGTTGCCTTCCCCGGAGGAATAAGGGCATCCTGCGCCAGAACCATACCAGCCTTGGATGCATCCTCCGGGTGACAGCCTAGCTACAGCCCGGGCCGATTATGTTTTTTTCGCGACGTCATGCCGGGTGCCACGCCGCTGACGGCGCTCAGAGAACACCTTGAGGTTATGCGAAAATATTGATGCCACGGCCAGAAACCTCCAGGTCTTTCGTCCGGGCGGCCTGCTCCGCTTCAGTGCTGGCGGTATCGACCCTTCTGGTCGCTTCCTGACGTGCGGCCCGGGCCTGTTGTTCCCGACGGGCGGCCATCTGCTCCTCAGTCCTGGCAGCCATCTGGCGGTTGGCCGCCTGCTGCCGGTCATTTCTGGCGGACTCCAGTTCGCGTTGCGCCTGTTCTTCCTGGTTTCTGGCGGTGCTTGCTTCCCTGGTTGCCTGTTGCTGCCGTTCATCTGCTGGTCGGGCGGTCGGCTGCGGTCCTTCTCGGGGAGGTGCAGGTGTCGGGGAGCTGATATTGCTGATGATCGATTCGACTTGAGTCGACATCGGGACCTCCTTTCGCAGGGCGTGCGAAAAATGGGTGCATTCCTTGGCCCTGAGGCCGTCGCCATGGCCATGGGCAGATCGGCCGGAACCTAGAGGGGATATTTTCAGAAAGCGCGAGCCATCAAGTAGTTAGCTTTCGCAAGCGAGAGCGACTTGGAATGCCTTGGCCGGGCATACATCTCCCCTTATCGTAACTTATCGGCTGAAGCTTAAAGAAAATTTAGCAAAAAAAATGTAAAAGTGAAATTTTTTTTATTTCTGGCGGGCCGCGCCTCCAGATGACCATGATTGCAGACCGGCCGGAGGTGTGGTATGAGTTTATTAGGTCCTGCTGTCGCGGAGTTATCGCGGCAGATGTGACCGCAATTTAGTTTGGCCTTTTTTCCAGGCCTTAGGCTCAATTCAAGATTCAGGAGCTACAAAGATGCTTGTTACGTGCCCTTCCTGTCAGGCCAAGCTGAAGATACCATCGGAAAAAGTGGGCGACGAGGCGGTGAACGTCAAATGTCCGCGCTGCGCGCATGTCATGCGCGTGAAAAGACCCCAGCCGGCGGGGCAGGCAGCCCCGCCGCCACCGGTGAAAGAGAAGGCCGTGGGTTCGGCTCTGCGGCAGGAAACGCCCGGCGCGGTGCCCACAGCAGGCCAGGATCGCGGGAGGAAGAGCAAACGCTTTCGCTTCAAAAAGAAGATTTTGGTCGATAATGCAATGCTGGTGGAAGGGATCGATATAAGCGACGGCGGCCTGTTTGTGCATACCGGCCGATCTTTCATCGTCGGCAGCGAAGTGACGGTTGCGCTGCCGCTGCCCGGCGGGAATGTGCCGGTGCGGGCCACTGTCCAGCACAATCAGCCAGGCGTCGGGATGGGCCTCAAGTTTGTCGGATTGACCCAGGCGCAGAGGAGCCACCTTCAGAGTTATCTGACCAACGAGTTGTCTGTTGAGGCCGCTCGTTCTCCGGAACAGAAGAAGACGGTTGTTCTGCTGGCAGGAGGGTCTGAGACCGCCAGGCGTATCATGAAAAGCAAGCTGGTCCTGGAGGGCTTTGCCGTTATTGAGGCGATGAGTATTGTCGAAATACTCAAAAAAATGAATGTGCAGGTGCCCGATATCATTGTCATCGACTGGCAGGAAAAGGCGGTTGAAGGAGTGGAGCTGCTGAACCGGCTGAAGAAGCATGCGCAATGGAAGAAGATGATGAAGGTCGTATTGTCGGCCGTGTCGGACAAGGCCATGCAGCAGAAAATCATGGAGGCCGGCGCCGACGAATTTCTGGCAAAGATGGATACCCCGCCGGCCCGGCTGTCCGACCATCTCAAGAAGTTTATCGCGGCCCGGAGTTGAACGGGGCCTGGCCTGTCGTTTTGGAATCAGGCGTTGTAGGAGCCGGAGGCAGTGGTGCCGCCATTTCCGGTCCAATCCGTATGGAAAAAGTTATTGCGGGGTTGGTCCAGCCGTTCATAGGTGTGGGCGCCGAAATAATCGCGCAGTGCCTGCAACAGGTTGGCCGGCAGCCTTTCCCGCCGGTAGCCGTCATAGAACGACAGGGCGCTGGTCATGGCCGGCAGCGGCAGGCCGGCCGCCACCGCTATTGCCACCACCCGGCGCCAGGCGGGTTGCGCCGCCTGGATCTGCTTGTTGAAATACGGGGCGAGAAGCAGGTTGGGCAGTTCGGGATTCTGGTCAAAGGCCTCTTTGATCCTGTCCAGGAAGGCAGCGCGGATTATGCAGCCGCCCCGCCACATGAGGGCGATGCCGCCGTAGTTCAGGTCCCAGCCGTATTGTTCGGTGGCCGCACGGAACAGCATGTAGCTCTGGGCGTAGGAGACGATCTTGGCGGCGTATAGAGCCTCGCCGAGATCGGCGACAAAAGTCGCGTGGTCAACCGCCAGGGTCGGGTCCGGACCGGCTAGGATGCGGGCGGCCTGAACCCTTTCTTCCTTGAGGGCCGACAGAAAGCGGGCAGAAACCGCCTCGCCGATCAGGGAGAGAGGAATGCCTAAGTCCATGGCGGAATTTACGGTCCATTTGCCGGTTCCCTTCTGACCGGCCGCATCCAGGATTTTGTCCACGGTCGCTTCGCCGTTTTCAGTACATGCAAGAATCTCTGCCGTTATTTCGATAAGGTATGAGTTGAGAGGGCCGTTGTTCCAGGCGGCGAAAATCCGGCTCATGGCCGCGGCTGGCATGCCGAGCCCGGATTGCAGCAGATCGTATGCCTCGCAGATGAGCTGCATATCCCCGTATTCGATGCCGTTGTGGACCATCTTTACAAAGTGGCCGGCTCCGCCTTTGCCCACCCAGTCGCAGCAGGGGGTGTTGTCGGCGACTTTGGCGGCGATGCTCTGTAGTATCCCCCGCACATGCGGCCAGGCAGCGGTTGAACCGCCTGGCATGATGGATGGGCCGTGTCGGGCGCCCTCTTCACCGCCGGAAACGCCGCAGCCCACGAACAGCAGGCCCCTGGCCTCCAGGGTCTCTGTCCAGCGTTCGGAGTCCTGGTAAAAGGAGTTACCCGCGTCGATGATGATGTCGCCTTCTTCCAGGAGGGGGATGAGTTGCTCAATGGTTTGGTCCACCGCGGCCCCGGCCTTGATCATGAGCATCACCTTGCGGGGTTTTTTGAGGGAGCCGACCAGTTCGGCCAGGGTATGCGTCCCTATGATCCTGGTGCCGCGGGCCATACTGTTCATGAAATCATTCGTCCGGTCGGTGGTCCGGTTGAAGACGGCCACGGTGAATCCGTGGTCGTTCATGTTGAGCGCCAGGTTCTGGCCCATGACGCCCAGTCCGATCAGGCCGATATCCGCGGATTTTTTCATAGGTGTTTTTCCCGAAGGTGATTTTTTAAGCGGGGAGAGGACAGCATCAGGAAGCGGCCCGGTCGGCGGCGGGAGCAGGTTACTTCGGTTCTTCGTTGGTTGGCGGTTTCCGACCGACCGGTTTCGCGACTGCCTGAGTAAAATAGGGATTTGGTTGCGTTTGGGCCGGGCCGTATTTCACCCTGATCATCTGAGACTGCAGTTCGGAGATGCGTTCCAGTGCCCGCTGGAGTTCTTCCTTGGTTTCCGTCAGGTTGACATTCTTTTCCTGGACCTGCTGCTCTAGGGTTTCCCGAATCTCGTTGAGTTGCCTGATCAGGGTCTGCTCCCGTGCGACCCGGTTCAGTTTGGCTGCGAGTTCGTTTTCCCTGAAAGGTTTCTTGAGGAAGTCGCTGGCCCCGGCTTCGATCACATCGGTGTAGCTGAACTGGTCGCCGTAGCCGGTAATGACGATGACCTCGGTGTTCGGATAGGTGGCCCGGATGTGCTTAAGCAACTCCATGCCATCCATGTTGGGCATCTTCATGTCGGTGATCACGATGGGGAACTCTTCCCGTTCGAGGATGGCCATGGCGTCGGCGCCGTCATCCGCGGTTACCGGTTCCAGCCCGAAGGAGGCGGTCATCACCGACAGCAGTTCCCTGATGACCGCGTCATCGTCAACGATGAGTATTTTGTTTTGTGCCATGGCTGACAGCAATGGTGACAGATGGGCGGCGACCTTTCCGGCAAGGGCCGGAAAGGAGCGCCGCCATTTCGGGAACAGGCTTCATTGGCGAACAATCTGCAGCAAGAATCAATGACATAGTGAATTGTTGCCAGGAAGAGGTGCGGGAGTCAAGGAATATATTCCATGCCGGTCTCCCGAGGTCACTTTGTGTTGACGAGCCATTGGAAGGCCATTATAAACTCAAAATTGAAATAATATGGCCGGGTGGACAGGTTCATCCGCATGATACCGGTTGACAACCATGCATGGAATGGAGCAACAGCAAGATGACACTGCATCAACATTTTATCGAAATTGCCAAGAAGTATGGAGGTAAGCTTGCCTTTATCGATCGATCGGCAGAGAAAAGGATTACTTATTCCAAGGCGCTGATCGCCTCCCTCCTGCTGGCCGAGGAGTTCAAGAAATACGAAAAGGGCTTTACCGGCATCATGGTCCCGACCTCTGCCGGCTGTGCCCTGGCGGTGCTCGGGGTATTGATGAGCGGCCGCACGCCGGTCATGATCAACTATTCCACCGGCGCGGCTGAAAATGCCGAATACGCGCAGAAAAAATGTGACTTCAAGACGATTATCACCTCCCGGAAGCTTGTCGAGAAAATTAGCTGCCGGCAGGTGGAGGGTATGGTCTTTCTTGAGGACATCATGGAGACGCTGTCACCGATCAGAAAGATCATGGCCGCGCTCAAGTCCAAGCTGCCGGCCGCGGTTCTCCGGAAGTTGGTCCACGAGGGATCGGATGATGACAATGTCGTGATCCTTTTTACTAGCGGCAGCGAAAAGGCCCCCAAGGCGGTTGAACTGTCGCACCGCAATATCATCGCCAACGTTGAGAGCATCAGCGAGCGGTACGGCCTTTGCCATCAGGACAGCTTTCTGGCCAACCTGCCTTATTTCCACGTCTTCGGGCTGACCGGAAATCTCTGGGCGCCGCTGTATCACGGGATGACCATTGTCTCCTATGCCAACCCCCTTGACTATAAGACCATCTGCGAGATCGTCCGGCAGGAGCGGCCTAACCTCATGGTCGGCACGCCCAGTTTTTTCTGGGGGTATGTTCGCAAATCCGAGCCCGGTGACTTTGCCAGTGTCCGTCTCGCCCTCTGCGGGGCGGACAAATGTCCGGACGCCCTGCGGGAGGAGTTTCTGAAAAAACACAAGATGCCCCTGTTCGAGGCATACGGCACCACCGAGACATCGCCCGGCATTTCCGGTAATTCGGCGGAATTCAACCGGCCGGGCAGCGTTGGCCGGCCGTTTGTGAACGTCCGGGTCCGGATCGAGAATTACGAGACCGGTGAGGAATGTGCTGTGGGCGAGGCGGGCAAGATCCTGGTGAAAGGCGATCTTGTTATGAAAGGGTATCTTGGCGATTTTGAGGAAACGTATCTGCATATGCGTTCCGGTTGGTATGATACCGGCGATATGGGAGAGGTTGACAAGGACGGCTATCTCTGGCATGTGGGCCGGTTAAAGCGTTTTGTCAAGATCGGCGGCGAGATGGTTTCCCTGGTGCGGGTGGAAAACGTGCTGGAGAAATTCCTGCCCGAGGATGTGCTCTGCTGCGTGGTGGAACTGCCGGATGCCTTGAAGGGCGCGAAGATTATCGCGGCGGTGACCAGCAAGGTGGACGAGCAGGCCATCTTGCGGAAAATGGCAGAGCATCTGCCCGCCATTGCCCTTCCCAGGCAGTTTTATGTGATGGCCGATTTTCCGAAAATGGGCAGCGGCAAGATCGATTTCCGGACCATTACCGAGATGGTACGTCTGGCTTTTCCCAGGGAGAACGCCAAGGTTGTGAACAAAGGGAAAGAACCGCGCCGTCCGGCATGATCAGCCGCAGTGGCTGCCGCACATCAGGTCGAAATTTTCGCATTCGTTACGACTGATAAACGGGCAGGCCTCCCGCCTGAACCATTGCAGTTTCGGGCACCAGTAGCTGTCCTTGAAAGGTTCGTTGCAACCGTGGTGGGTGAGTTTCTGCCGCTGCTTGGTCCCGTGGCTGACCGTATTGCCAATGATCGTGAATTTCCATAATGCCATGTCAAAGCCTCCCTGCTTTGTGTTTTTTTAAAAAAACATGCATCATGACGTGTATGTTCCCTTATCTTGCTTATCGGCAATCAACTGAAAATTCTAAAGAAAATATCTGGCGGCAAAGCGCATGGGGCTTGAGGCGGTAGTCTTTGATTTTGGCGGGGTTTTGGCGGACGAAGGGTTTCGGGAGGGACTCTATGCCATTGCCCGCCGCACGGGCCGGGATATGGAAACCTTCTACGCGGCGGCCACCGAAACGGTGTACGATTGCGGCTACGTCACCGGCCGGGCCAGCGAGGCGGATTTCTGGGCAGCACTGCGCGGTCGGACCGGAATCGGTCTGCCCGACGCGGAGATGCGGCGGGAGGTGCTGGATCGTTTTGTCCTGCGGCCATGGATGATCGATATGGTCCGGCAGCTCCGGCAACGGG
>MGTE01000115.1 GCA_001799275.1 Deltaproteobacteria bacterium RIFOXYD12_FULL_57_12 | reverse complement strand
GCATACCCGTGGCGCCATCGAGCTATTTTTCAATGCGCCGTCGGTGCTTGCCCGGCTTGAGGGGGTCGGGGTGGTAACGGCGAGGGATGCCGGGGATCTTGGATTGGTCGGGATCGCCGGCCGGGCCAGCGGCCGGGACTGCGATGTCCGCCGCTGCCTGCCGACCGGCATCTACCGGTATTATGAGCATCCGCGCCTGGTGGAATCGAGCGGCGATGTCCATGCCCGAGCCCTGGTCCGTCAACTCGAAATCGAGGCGGCCATCGCCTTTGTCGACCAGCAACTCACTATCCTGCCGGCCGGCGAGGTAACCACCCCATTGTCCCCGCTGATGCCGTCCGCCCTGGCCGTCGGCCTGGTGGAGGGCTGGCGCGGTCGAATTGCCCACGTGGCGATCACCGATTCCCTGGGCCGCTTCAGGCGCTACAAGGTAATCGATCCGTCTTTTTTCAACTGGAGCGGCCTGGCCATGGCCCTCCGCAACGAGCAGATTTCGGATTTTCCGCTCTGCAACAAGAGTTTCAACCTCTCCTACTGCGGGTTTGACCTGTAATACTTGGTATTCCCCGGAGAAATGAGAGATGGACACAGGGCATCATGATTGACATACTGCGCGAGAGATGGAAGCAGGGGTATCGGACCGGCGCTTTTCCGAAGCAGGAACCGGCGCTGCCCGACCGGTTCCGCGGACTGCCGGTAATCCGGCAAGAGCAATGTCCGCCGGACTGCGGTCAGTGCCAGGGGCAGTGCCCGTTCGACGCCGTCATGGCAACGGCGGAGGGGGTCGGTATCGATCTGGGCCGCTGCCTGTTCTGCGGTGATTGCATGGTCTGTCCGCACGGTTGCATTGCGTTCAGCCAAGATTACCGGCTGGCCACCCGGACTCGGGAAGATTTGCATCTGGGCCGGGACGAACTGCAACTGGCCGCGGCCTTGAAAGGCAGGATGAAAGCCCTGTTCGGTCGTTCCCTGAAACTGCGGCAGGTATCGGCCGGCGGTTGCAATGCCTGCGAGGCCGATATCAATGTCCTCGGCACCCTGGTCTTTGACTTGGGCCGGTTCGGCATTCAGTTCGTGGCCTCGCCCCGGCATGCCGACGGGATTCTGGTGACCGGGCCGGTGACAAAAAACATGCGCGCCGCCCTGCTGGCCACCTACGAGGCCATGCCGGCACCGAAGCTGGTCATCGCCGCCGGCGCGTGTGCCATTGCCGGCGGACCGTTCCGTGACAGCCCGGAGACCACCGGCGGCATCAACGATCTGCTGCCGGTGGATCTCTTTATCCCCGGTTGTCCGCCGCACCCCTATACCACCCTGGATGGGCTGCTGCGGCTGCTGGACCGGCGCTGATCGGATGGCGCCCCTTCGCACGCTGTTTATGAAGGAGATGGATTGAGACCGTGATCCCCTGATCAGACCGGATCGATATGTAGAAGCTGGCGTTGCAAAAGATCGTCACTGAACCACATTGACCGTTTTTTTGCGAGTCCGTCAGGAAGGAGGAAAAAGGATGGCGTTTTTTCTGGTGGCAGTCGGTCTGTTACTCCTTGCCGCCCCCTTGAGCCTGTTGGCCGGCACCGGCACGGGTTTCCGGGAAAAATCCGCCTTGGTCAGCCTGCTGGCCGGCTGCATTACCGGCATCGTCGCCGTCTTCCATGCTCTGGCCGCAGGGGGGATCTCCACGGTCCTGCCCTGGTCAGTGCCGGTCGGGGCCTTTGCCCTGCGGCTCGACGGCCTGGCTGCGGTGTTTCTGCTGCCGGCCTTCCTGCTGATCGGGGCCGGCGCCATCTACGGCGAGGGATACTGGCCCCGGCAGCGGCAGCCAGCGGGCGGGACCTGGGTTCGATTTTTTTACGCCATTCTGGCCGCAGCCATCGTCATGGTCCTGGCCGCGGATAACGCCATTCTTTTCCTGCTGGCCTGGGAATGCATGGCCATGGCCGGTTATTTCCTGGTCTGCACCGAGCGGCACCGCCAGGACGCCCAGGAGGCCGGGTTTCTCTATTTTGCCTGTACCCACACCGGTACCCTGATCCTGTTTGGCCTCTTTGCCCTGCTGCATGTCTTTTTCAGCGGCCCCGTTACACTGCCGCCGGCAGCCAGCCTCGATGCGGCGGCGACCGCCGCCTCGGCAGTTTTTCTCCTGGCCCTGACCGGTTTCGGCCTGAAAGCCGGGATCATCCCCCTGCATATCTGGCTGCCCCGAGCCCATGCCGCGGCGCCCAGTCATGTTTCAGCCCTGATGTCCGGAGTGATGATCAAGACCGGTATCTACGGGATCATGCGGGTCACCTCGTTTTTCACCGGCATCCCTGCCTGGTGGGGGTGGACTGTCCTCGGCCTCGGTCTGGTCTCCGCGGTTCTCGGCGTCGTGTTCGCCATTGCCCAGCACGACATCAAGCGATTGCTGGCCTATCACAGCGTCGAGAATATCGGAATTATCCTGCTCGGCTTCGGTACTGCCCTGCTTGGTCTCAGCTTCCGCGAGCCAGCCCTTTTTACCCTGGGCATGGCCGGTGCCCTGCTCCATGTCATCAACCACGGACTGTTCAAGGGGTTGCTTTTCCTGAGCGCCGGCTCCATAATCCATGCCACCGGCAGCCGCGAACTGCTGCGTTACGGCGGCCTGCTACGTCATCTACCTCTGACCGGGTTTTTCTTTCTGGGCGGTGCCGTGGCCATCTGCGGCTTGCCGCCTTTGAACGGTTTTGTCAGCGAATGGTTTGTCTATCTCGGGCTGCTGCAGGCCGGCAACAGCCCGATCGCCAGCCTGACCCTGGCGGTGCTGGCGCTCCCGGCCCTGGCCCTGACCGGCGGTCTGGCCCTGCTCTGTTTCGCCAAGGTCTTTGGTCTGACATTTCTCGGCGCACCCCGGGCGCCGTTGCCGGCCGGCTGTCACGAAGCCCCGGCCAGCATGCTGGCCGGTATGGCCATCCTGCTGGCGGCCTGCTTGTGGATCGGCCTCCTGCCGTCGACCATGGTGCCGTTGCTGACCGACGGCCTTGCCGCCTGGCCCGCCGGGTCCGGTGGTCGACCGGTTGTTCTCGCCACCCTGGCGCCAGCCGCCAATATTTCCGTTGTCGCCCTGCTCCTCCTGCTTCTGGTCGGCGTTATCACCCTGTTCTTTGTTCTGCCCGGGCGCAAAGCAGCGGCCCGGGGAATGACCTGGGGCTGCGGTTTCCCCTTTGTCGATGCCAGGATGCAGTACTCGGTGTCGTCCTTCGCCCAGATCATCAACGATCTCTTTGGATGGGCTTTGCGGACACGCCGGCAGGGCGAGACTCCCAAGGGGCTGTTCCCGGAGCCGGTTCGGATTACCAGCCATGCGCCGGATGCGGTTCTTGATCTGCTGGTGCTGCCGGTCTGCCGACGGCTGGCCGTCCTGGCCGACCGGATCCGCCACGTTGTCCAACACGGCAACCTGAACCTCTATGTGCTCTATCTGGCCCTGGCCCTCTGCCTGCTTCTTTGGCAGATTGTGCGCTAGGCAAAAAATGGGGCCTGAGGGTTTATCGGTTGCCGGCTTAAAGACCATGAGCCAGATCTGGCAGAAACGATACTGATGATCATGTACAGGATGTTGTCGACAAAGGCGGGCATAATGGCCACCACTTCAGGCAGCCATCAGGGGCGGACCAGCAGGGAAAGCGCCTGACACCCTTGCCTTCCAAATACACCCCGTTTGGTCAACGACATTCGGCCAGAGAAGAGAGCGGCCGACGCGAGTCCGAACAAAAAAAGCCAGGTGGAGTAAAGGCGAATCGCCTTCACTCCACCTGGCTTTTTCCAAGCAACTATTCCTGATCATCCCCATTCATTACGGCCCTGATTACTCAAGACTCGATCAGAGATGACACCTTGCTTGCTTACCAGTTCTTGCTTTTCAGGATGTTGCCGACTTCCGCCTGATGGCTTTTTTCAATCAGCAGCATTCTCTTGTTTTTTGCTTCGCGTATCTTTTCCAGCAGAACGTTCAGATCCAGTGGCTTTTCCAGAAAATCCTCGGCGCCCAGCTTCATCGCTTCAATGCTGCTTTTCACCGTGGCCTGGCCGGTCAGCATAATGATCTGCAGATCTGGCTGTTTTTCCTTCAGGCGCCTCAGGGTTTCTATGCCGCCAAGTCCGGGCATTGCCAGGTCCAGGACAATGGCGTCGAATGACTCCTCGTCGATCCTGGCCAGGGCATCTTCACCGGCCATGACCGAGTCGACCGTAAGCCCGCGGATTTTCAGACGCGCCGTAAGCACCTCCAGAAACTGTTCTTCATCGTCCACCAGCAAAACATTGCCTTCGAGCTTGCTCGGCGTAATCATCAACAACTCCCCTGTGGAACACTGGTTATTTCCCGGAGCCACCCATCAGCTTACGCGCCGTGTCCACTTAGCCGGCCTCGGCAAAAGCCACCGCAGACATGGTGCCTTGAATTTTTTTCTGATAGGCGGCCTTAATGCGGCTCACCAGGATTTCGATGTCAACCGGTTTTTTGAGATAATCAAAGACACCGAGCCGTTTTGATTCATCCTCGTGCAGGTCGGTGCCATGGCCGGTTAAAATAATCACCTGGATGGCCGGATATCTTTCCTTGACCCGCCGCAGCACCTCCATGCCGTCGATGCCGGGCATCTTCAGGTCAAGGACCATGACGTCCGGTTCCTTGTCATCAACAAAATCCAGAGCCTGTTCGCCATCGTAAACCGTGTCTGTTTTCAAGTCACGCATATTCAGACGTTCCGAAAGCGTTCTGACAAAGGTTTCCTCGTCATCGACCAGCAATACTTTCATCTGTTTCATGTGCGGTTCCTCCAGGATTTGTTCATGTGCTCTCGGATGGTTTCAGGAGGGGTTATTCCTGTTGTTTCCTGTTTTCTGCCTGTTCTTTATCATGGTTTTCGGCAGTGATGTCGTTTGCGGATTCAAAATCGCCGGCTTGGGCAAAGGTTGCGGCAACCATGGTGTTTTCGAAAATCTTAAACAACGATTTCCGGCGTTTCGGTTTTGTCCGTGCCTTTTTGCGATGCCAGGCCTCCTGGATTTTCTGGATCAGGCGGTTGGTGTCGAAGGGGACGGATATATCATCGGTGGCGCCTTGCCGCATGCCCTCCATCGACCAATTGATCTCATCCGGATTAGTCAGGAGAATCACCTCCACCGGCGGGCATGCCTGCTTGATTCTGGAAAGGATCCGCATGGCTTCGCGGCCCCGGTCTCTAACATCAAGCAGCACTACGTCGATATCATGCTGCGCGACCATTTCCTCGGCGTTCTGCCCGGTCCCGGCTGCAGCAACCGTCACTTTCTGACGTTGCAGCTTTTCCTGCAAGGTGTCCCGGAAGCCGGGATCATGGACAGCAACAAGAACCTTGGCAGTCATGTATCCTCTCTCCCGGGGTGACTGCGCCAACCGGCGCGGCAACCGGCTGTCTGTTTTCTGCCCGAACTGCTGTGGTTCCGTGGCAATCAGGCAAGCTGCTCTCTTGCAGCGTCATGACGAGACACCATCAGGCATCGACCATCACCGTGCCGTAAACCAGATGCAATTTCCTGATCCCCAGGTCGGAAAGGTCGAGCGACGCGCGCCGGCTTCTTTTTTGCGGCGCACCGTAAACGATCTGCAGCGCCACGTCGTGGAGACCTTCTTCGGCAAAGGCGGCGGCCGAAAAAATTGAATCCCACAGGCTAACTTTCACCTTTGATATGGTCCTCGGCAAAAACTCCCGGGCGGTGTTCCATTCGCCGGCCTCGGCAAAGGCGGCGGCCGAAAAAACCGAATCCCAAAGATTGACTTTCACCTTTGATATGGCCATCGACAAAAACTCCCGGGCCGTGTTCCATTCGCCGGCCTCGGCAAAGGTAATTGCCGCCATCGTCATCTGGGTTTTGTTCAATTGGGTCTTCATGACGGTTCTCCTTGGTTTGGCTTTTGTTGTACTCTTCAGGGAAGTACCCTTTTCTTGTTTGAAATAGATATAGCAATCACTGTGCCAAGAAGCAGCAAAAAAAATGCTGCATGATTTCAGTCTGTTGATTTGTTCTCAATGGTCCAGAAGGAAACGCCCTTCTCGAATCGTTTTGAATCAAACCGAATCATCAGTCGCTTGTGTAGGTAAAAAAATCAATTAATATCGAAATATTACATTTGCTATCCGATCGCGACGCCGTGGCGTCTCTAAACGTTTCGTTTTGTATCGGACAGAAGAAAAAAACAGAAGAAAAAAAGAGGAAAGAAGAGACGAAGGCCCTGACCCGTGCCGAAAAAAATCGGCGCCAGGCACGCAGGGGAAATCAGGCCGGCCAACGACATCCGCTTTCGAACGCAGGACTACTGCGCGCGAAATTTCGCAGCGTTGATCGAGTACGCCTCGCCCGCCAAAGGCTGACCCAGCTGAACACCCTTGCCCAACCCCTACTCCACGACAATTCGATTCATATTGTTTTACTCCTTTTCATCTGGCCTGCCGTCACAACCGGAACATTTAATAAATCGGACTTGCCAACGCCAATATTATTGGATTAACTTTCCTGAAACGCAAGGCTACTGGACCGCTTTCTTGCGAAAGAGCGGCCTACTGTTTCAAAATGATTTATTTAAAAACGAATCACAGCCGCCAGAATGACAATGCCGTCGACTTATGCGAATAAAGTATTATTGAACCGCAGAACAAACTCATGCAATCAAACACTGGGGAGGGACAAATGCCGTACGAGACAGCACTAGGACGCTACTTTGACAAAACTTACACGGAAATCGATTTCATCAAGAAAACCTATGCCGCCTTCAAGAGTCATGGCTTTCATGACAACAACACGATTGCCGCAACCTGCATCTGCCGGGACGAGATATCCCAGTCGTTACGTAGCGTGATCAAGCACATGTGGGGCGAGGCCTTCAACCTGTCGAGCCTGGCCGGCATGTTTACCGCCGGCAAGACCGGGCTCAAGGCGGCCATGCATCACGCGCCGGTGGTCGATGGCAAGGAACGCTATATTTTTTATGCCATACCGCATATCGCCATCGAGGCCGACGGCCGGCTCGGCATCTGTTGCCGCGAGGGCCGCGAGGAAGAATCCACTGCCTGCGGCGCTCTGAACGCCTTTCAGAAGGAGATGGCCAGCGGCAAGCTCGACCTTACGCTGCATGGCGACGATATGGAGCAAAGCCTACTCAAGACGCGCCTGTTACGGGATATCCCCTATGGCCATGTGCCTGATCTCCTCGAACTGACCAAGATTACCCAGGCAGCGATCCAGGCGGATATCGAGCACATCTTGGAGGCGGTTATCCAGAAGGACAAATGCGACTACGGTCTGGCCGCCGGCATCCAGGTGCACGGGCCCAAGGCCAACTACGTGTGGCCGGCCGCCTGTTATGTGGTAGTGAACGGCGAAAAGATTGAACTGAATATTTAAACTCGCTGGCAAGAGCCAAGACAAAAGGGGGCGGGCAAGATTTCTTGGCCGCCCCCCTTTTTTATGGGCATGATCTTTAAATTTGATCTTAAGCTAATCAGAATCAATCATTATGAGGCTCAAGGAGAGTTAGAACGATGAAAGCGGTGACGCTGGAACATCTTGCCGAGGGGTAAACACGGCCCATAAAATCATGCCTTTTAAAATTAGGGCAAGCAAAGATTATATTTTTTATTATTATAATCTTTGGGCCTCTTGCAATCAGTACCCCCTGGAGAGGTAAAACGTGCAGAAAATTATTTCTCAAATACTAAACAGTTACGCACAGAACGGAATTGCAGGTTATGACAGACTCAGTCGAAAAAAATAGCTATACCTTTTATATGCCCCGTGAAGAGAGTTTCTACTTCAACCATCTCCATGTGATTGCAGGCGCATTCCTGCTGATGTTTAGCGTATTCGGTTTTTTTGTCACGAAGCTGGGAATGGAAGAAACCATCTACAACGCGCTTGTTTTTGTATTGCCGATCTATGTCGTGAGTCTGGCGTTTAGAAAGCGGTTTGCCAGTGAGGTGACGGTTGATTTTGCGGCCCGGAAGATTCGTTTTGTATTCCAGGATAAAAGAGGCACGATAGAGCGAGAGTTTCAGGAGATTCAGAAGGTCAATTTCGGATTCTATCTTACCTTTGTAATGGACGATGCCAGAATAATGGTCAAACGACCGAAAAACAAAAAGGAAATATTTCAGTTGCTCAAGCCCGACTTTAAGGTTGACCAGGGTATTTTGCCGATAAACTAACCCCGATAAACGGCTATGATTTTGAAAACGATGGAAACAATCGACAGAGACAAACCCAAAAAGCTTTACGTCCAGGTCTTCGAGATTCTCAAGGCCAGGATCGAGAGCAACGAATGGCCGGTGGGAACCCAGATCCCGGTGGAAGAGGAGCTGTGCAAAATCTATGCGGTAAGCAAGGCCACGATCCGGCTGGCGGTGCTGGAGCTGGTCCGGCAGGGCTATCTGATCCGCCGGCAGGGCCGGGGGACATTTGTGTGCGAGAGGTTGGCTTCAAAGGGACCGGCCATGTCGGCAAGCTTCAAGGCCATAATGCCGGAAAATGAGCCGGGCCTTGCGACCCGGATCATGGCGCAGACCGTGATGATGCCGGTGGATGACGTTGGCGCCAAGCTCAACATTCCGGACGACAAGCACCTTATCTATATCAAGCGACTGTCCGTAAGAGAAAACGAGCCGGTCATGATCCAGGAGTCGTTTCTGCCGCATTCCCTGTGTCCGCAACTGTTGCGGGATGAAATTACCAAAACTTCGCTCCTCGATCTGCTCGAAGATAAATATGAATTGCCGATTACCAGGATCGCCGAGAACTTTGACGTGACGGAACTTTCTTCGGAGGAGAGCAAACAACTGGGCTTGCCGGCCGGCGCCGCGGCCCTGCTGCTTGAACAGCACTTTTTTTCCAATGATCGGCAGATCATGTATGTGCGGTCCGTGATCAAGCCCGGCGGGATCAGATTCTCGATCGAGTTCAACAAAAACTCGTGACCTCGCAACAACCTGTTAGCGCCGAGCATCAGCAAAGGAAAGGAGGGAACATGTCCGCAATCAAGACAATAAAAGACGTAATGGTCGATGTTTTTGACTTCCCACACCTACCCTATTGGTTCACGCTTCGGCAGGCCATGGGTATTGTCCAGAAGTCCTTGCTGGCTGGCGAGCGTTGCCTTTACCCGCTTGCCATTCTGGTTTTTGACGAGAAATACAACCTGCTCGGCACCCTGGGACTCAGGGATATCATGAAGGGCCTGGAACCGGCATTTCTCAAATCCACCACCAGCGCTCAGGTTCCCGACGATGAAAGCGGAGAAGAACTGGCCCTGATCTGGGAAGCGGTTTTCAGCGGCGGATCAAACGACAAGGCGGACACCCAGGTGGGCGAGGCCATGGTGCCGGCCAGATACTTTGCGCAGACTGACGACCCCATCACCAAAGCCGCCCATCTCCTGACCCGCCACAACCTGATCCTGCTTCCGGTCCTTGACAGTAACAAAAAACTGGTAGGCGTGGTGCGGGAGATCGAGATTTTTAACGAACTGGCTAATTCCGTTCTGCAAGCATAATTTGGAGGAAAACGCAGAATCCGGTTTCCAGAATTCAACTGTTGAGAGGAAGGCTTTATATCATTGATTCTGGCTCTTGAATCATGTTTTTTTCACAAAACAAGAAACCCCCGGTCGATTGAATGACCGGGGGTTTCTTGTTTATATTACAAAAACTGCTTAGTGCAGCAGGGTGTACTGGAAAATATAGGCCACAATTCCGCCAAAATACCCGGCCAGGGCAAGCGGCCCGATCTTCCGGGCATACCAGAAGAACTCGATCTTCTCCAAGCCCATGGCTGCGACGCCCGCGGCCGAGCCGATGATCAGGATCGAGCCGCCGGTGCCGGCGCAATAGGCCATGAATTCCCAGAGAAAGGAGTCCGGCGGGAACTGAGTCATCGGGTACATGCCCATGGAGGCGGCGACCAGCGGGATGTTGTCGATGACGGCGGAACAAAGGCCGATGATGATGACGATCAGAGTCTGGTTGCCGAGCTTGGCATCGAGCCACCCTGCCAGGGCCGGCAGCATGCCGTTGGCCGAAAGGGAGGCCACGGCGAGCAGGATGCCGATGAAGAAGACCACCGAGGCCATGTCGATTCGCTTCAACGCCTTGGCTAATCTAAGGTAATCCTTTTCTTCATCCGGCTTGTTGCGATGCAGGATATTTCCCACCAACCACAGCACGCCGAGGGCCAGTAAAATCCCGAGGTAGGGGGGCAGATGGGTAACGGCCTTGAATATCGGCACGCTGATCAAGCAACCCATGCCCATGAAGAACATCAGGTTTTTTTCGAACTGCGTGGTGGGGGCGCCGCCGTTGCCGTTTTCGACCTGATCGGGCGGCACGACGTTGCCCTTGAGCATGAAGGAAGCAATGATAAGCGGGATCAGCATATTGAGCATGGAAGAGATCCACAGGCCCTTCATGATTGCACCGGTAGTGATCTGGCCGCCGATCCACAGCATGGTGGTGGTCACATCGCCGATCGGGGTCCAGGCGCCGCCGGCATTGGCGGCGATAACGATAATGCCTGCGAAGAACAGGCGCTGCTTATGATCCTTGAGCAACCGTTTCATCAAGGCGACCATGACGATGGTGGTGGTCATGTTATCGAGAATGCTAGAGAGGTAAAAGGCGATAAAACCGATAACCCAGAGCAGACTCGTCAACTTGGTGGCGGTGATCCGCGAGGTGATGACCTCGAAGCCGCCGTGTGAGTCGGTCACCTCGACAATGGTCATGGCACCGATTAAAAAGAAGACGATGGCTGCGGTTTCGGCCAGTTTTTCAGTGAGTTGTTCGGATACCCCATGCACGCCGAGCGGGCTGGCCATGGAGTATAAGGTCCACATCACGCCCGCGGCAATGAGCGCGGTGGCGGATTTGTTGATTTTGATCGGGTGCTCAAGCGCGATCATCGCGTAACAGAGCACAAAGACGACTGCGGTCATGGTCATCACGGCTTGCTCCCTCCTTGCTGTTCGCCCTGAAAGGATGCAGCCATTGATTCGGCCTTAGGGGTCAGGCGTTCCTGAACCAGCATGGATATTTTTTTTACTTTCATAATGGAAATCCTCCTTGGAAGAGAATGACAGGAGCCCGACCCTTATCGGGTACAACCAGACTCCTGTCGAATGAGTTGATTTATGGTAACGGCCAGATCATTTCGGGAGCAAAATCGGCAAGACCGTGGCGGCGGCGGCCGTGTGCGCCATGAAATGGGCAAGGCCGGCAGTTATCACCAGGGCGCCGAGCAGGATCATGCTCGTTTTTTCGCCCACTATCCCAAGCATCTTATAGGCCAGCCGTTTGGTAAGACCGGTGGACGAAAAGGCCAGACCCACGACCACCGACCCGAAGATGAACATGACCGAGGGGTCCATGAAATCCTTGAAGGCATCCTTGGCCGAACGAATCGAGAACAGGGCTTGAAAAACACCAATAGCCAAAGAGGTGACGCCGATCGGCAGCGCCTCGAATATCCACCAGATACTTGCCAGACAAAAGAGGGCGATCGCTCCCTTACCCTCCATGCTCAATTCGAATTCCTTTCCCCCGGGGTCGATGGCCGGAGCCCAGGGCGACCAGTAATAAATCACCCCCAATATGACCAATCCCAGGAGAATAAAAAATTGGGCCTCACGGATTCAGGTTATAATAAAAATGCTTAATGCAACAGCTTGTACTGGAGAATGTAGGTCGCAATTCCGCCGAAATACCCGGCCATGGCGAGCGGCCCGATCTTCCGGGCATACCAGAAGAACTCGATCTTCTCCAAGCCCATGGCTGCAACGCCCGCGGCCGAGCCGATGATCAGCATCGAGCCGCCGGTGCCGGCGCAGTAGGCCATGAATTCCCAGATAAAGGAGTCAGCCGGGAACTGGGCCATCGGATACATGCCCATGGAGGCGGCGACCAGCGGGATATTGTCGACGATGGCGGAAGCCATGCCAATGAGAATGACGATTATGGACTGGTTGCCGATCTTGACATCGAGCCACCCTGCCAGGGCCGGCAGCATGCCGTTGGCCGACAGGGTGGCCACGGCGAGCAGGATGCCGATGAAGAACACAGCCGATGCCATGTCGATGCGTTTCAACGCCTTGGCAAGCCTGAGGTGATCCTTCTCTTCGTCGGGCTTGTTGCGGTGCAGAATATTACCCACCAGCCAGAGCACGCCCAAGGCAAGCAAAATCCCGAGGTAGGGGGGCAGATGGGTTATGGACTTGAAGATGGGCACAAAGATCAGGGAACCCATGCCCATGAAGAACATCAGGTTCTTTTCGAACTGCGAGGTGCCGTTGGCGCCGTTTTCAACCTGGTTGGGCGGCACGACATTGCCCTTGAGCATGAAGGAGGCGATGACAAGAGGAAGTACCAGACAGACGATTGAGGCTAAAAAAGTGGTCTTTATGATATTGGCGGTTGTGACCTGGCCGCCGATCCAGAGCATGGTGGTGGTTACATCGCCGATCGGCGAAAAAGCGCCGCCAGCATTGGCGGCAATGACAATGATACCGGCAAAGAACAGGCGCTGCTCATGACTCTTGAGCAACCGCTTCATCAGGGCCACCATGACGATGGTGGTGGTCATGTTGTCAAGAATGGAAGAGAGGAAAAAGGTGATAAAACCGATGACCCAGAGCAGGCTCGACAGTTTGGTGGCCTTGATCCGCGAGGTAATGACCTCAAAGCCGCCGTGGGCGTCGGTCACCTCGACAATGGTCATGGCGCTGATTAAAAAGAAGACGATGGCCGCGGTTTCGGCCAGTTTTTCGGTGAGTTGTTCGGTTACCCCGTGCACGCCCAATGGGCTGGCCATGGAGTATAAGGTCCACATCACGCCCGCGGCAATAAGTGCCGTGGCGGATTTATTGATTTTGATCGGGTGCTCGAGCGCGATCATCGCGTAGCAGAGCACAAAGACGACAGCGATCATGGTCATCATGGCTTGCTCCCTCCTTGCTGTTCGCCCTGAAAGGATGCAGCCGTTGATCCGGTCTCAGGGGTCAGGCGCTCCTGAACAGGGATGAATAAATAAAATTCGTTCATAATCGCGTTCCTCCTTGTGAGAATGACAGGAGCCCGGCCTTATCAATTGCAACGGGCTCCTGTCAAACGTTTGATTTCTAAAAGTAAATACGGATCATTTCGGGAGCAAAATCGGCATGCCGAGCATTGGCCAGAAGGTCAGAATGGCCACGGCGATTACGGCTATCAAGACAACGCTCAACAAAAGACCGTGTTTGAAGAACTCACCGGAGGAGAACTGCTTCGATTCGTAGGCAATGGCATTGGGTGCCGCCCCGATCAGGAGCACAAAAGGCATACCGGCTGTAAGCAGGGACGAATAAAAGATGACATCGGGCGCCACGCCCAGGTAGCCGGCGACCACCAGGGAGACCGGCAGCGAGATGGCGATGGCCGCCACATTCATGATGAAGTTGGTCATAATGAGGACAAAGGTGGCGATACTCAGGACGAACACGAGCCAATGGGCGTTCTGAAACAGGACCAGCCAGTTGACTGCCATCCACTGCGCCGCGCCGGTCTTCCACAGGCAGAAGCCGATACTCATGGCGCCTGAAAACAGCAGGATGATATTCCAGGGAATCTCCTCAAGTTCTTTGACCGTCAGCACCCGGAACAGGAAGAAAAGGAGGGTCGAGCAAAGCATGATCGCGGCACGATCCATGGACTTCATGGCCGGCACGAACGCTTGCAGCGACATGACAAGTACCGTGCAGAGGACCGTGCAAATGACAAATATTTCGTTCTTGGTCATGGGGCCAAGTTCCTTGGAAAGCCTTTTGACCTTCTCTTTGAGTCCCGGGATGACATTTTTCTCAGGCTTCAAGAAGATCATCAGATATCCCCAGATTAAAAAAACCATTCCCCAGCCGATCAGGAATGAGTAAAGGGTCAGGTCGAAAAAACCGATCTCCCGGCCGGTAAACTCCTTGAACATGCCGGCGCCGGCTGCGGCCCGGGCCGAACCGAGAAAGGTGATAACGCTGCCGGCGCCAGCGGAGTACGCCATGCCGATAAACAGAGCCTTACCGAAATTCGTCTGTTTGTTGCCTTCGCCATAGAGGGCATAGATTGCTAAAAGGATCGGAAAGACTGTGGCGGCGGCGGCCGTGTGCGCCATGAAATGGGCAAGGCCGGCAGTTATCACCAGGGCGCCGAGCAGGATCATGCTCGTTTTTTCGCCCACTATCGCAAGCATCTTATAGGCCAACCGTTTGGTAAGACCGGTGGATGAAAAGGCCAGACCCACGACCACCGACCCGAAGATGAACATGACCGAGGGGTCCATGAAGTCCTTAAAGGCATCCTTGGCCGAACGAATCGAGAACAGGGCTTGAAAAACACCAATAGCCAAAGAGGTGACGCCGATCGGCAGCACCTCGAATATCCACCAGATACTTGCCAGACAAAAAAGGGCGATCGCTCCCTTAGCCTCCCTGCTCAATTCGAATTCCTTTCCCCCGGGATCGATGGCCGGAGCCCAGGGCGACCAGTAATAAATCACCAAAAATATGACCAATCCCAGGAGAATAAAAAACACCCTTTTCCAATCAAACGGCGCCTTGAGTTCCTCAGCG
>MGTE01000114.1:25384-25475 GCA_001799275.1 Deltaproteobacteria bacterium RIFOXYD12_FULL_57_12 | reverse complement strand
GTGAGGCTGTGATCCCTGCGCATGAAACCCAGGTTGGCATTGATCAGCGTCATGCCCAGGGGAAATATCGGCAGCTGGAGTTGCGGCATGG
>MGTE01000114.1:6134-25373 GCA_001799275.1 Deltaproteobacteria bacterium RIFOXYD12_FULL_57_12 | reverse complement strand
GCGGAGAGGGAGTAGACAAAACAGTTGGATTCCGGTACCGTAGCAAAATCTTGCCCCCGCGGCAACTAAAGCCGACGCATCAGCGCTTGCGGCTGATTTTTTATGGAAATACAGTTTGTTACTACTCAAATGCTTGCGGCGATAAACTCCCGAGGTCAGGAGGTCTGTACATTAGTATTTTCCGAGTCCCTAAGAGGTGAGCCATCCGGATTCTCCTGCCGCCGATCATGCCTCTCAGTTCAAACTCCACGCCAAACGTCGAGGATGTCCCATCCTTGTACCCTCGGGGTATTACGCAAATGTTATCCCACCATCAACAATAAATGTCTGACCTGTTATCCAGTTAGCCTTCTCTGTTGTAAGAAAATAGCAGAGACCGGAGAGATCATTGGGGGCACCCATTCTCGACAAAGGAGATCGTTTAACGATCTCATCTTTCACCTTTTCATAGTTGGGGAATTTTCGAAATGCATCGGTATCGATAGGACCACCGGAAACGGCATTCACTCTAATCTTCTTTTCGCCAAGTTCATGGGCTGCATATTTGACAATTGTCTCAACAGCAGCTTTTGAATTTCCATGCCCAGTGTAGTTTGGAGTATAAAAAAGATTTCCCGTAGAGGAGAGAGAGATAATTGCACCACCGCCAACCTTCTCCATTCTCTTTGCCGCCTCTTGCGCTCCAACCACGAAAGAGAGAACCGTAGCGGTATAGATATTCATAAGCCCTTTTGATTTAAGTCTCATAAATGAGGCGAAACCGCCAACAACAGAGCGACCAGAGATCATTGCATTTGAGATGAAGTAATCAATCCTCTCAAAATCTTTATCAATCTCTTTGAATAGATCTTTGTAGCTATCTGGTTCAAGAATATCGAGATGGTAAGCTTTCAATTTTACCCCATATCTCTCCGACAATTCAGCTATCATATCCTCTGCAATTTGAACATTACTATGGTATGTAAATGCTATATCTACGCCATTACTGGCAAACTCTTCAACAATTGCTCTGCCAATTCCTCTTGTGCCGCCACTAACAACTAATGTCTTGCTCACTATTTTTATACCTCATCCTTCGCAAGAGTTTTCTAATGCAGCAGCAGAAAATAATGATTACAAAAAAAATAGCTTAGGGACTCGGAAAATACTAATTTACCATCACGCATCCCGTCTTAGGGCCACCTTTGGCCGCGCCTCAATCGCAAAATCCTCGTCGTAGCGCTGCTACGCCTACGGTTTTGCTCAATCGGCCCAGCCAAATCTGACCCCAATCCGGGCGCGATCCAGGTATATTAGTATTTTCCGAGTCCCTTAGACAACCGTCAGCAGTATCCAGCCAACAGAGAACCTGCCACTTTCAGGAATAAAACATAATATCCTGTCTCCTATTTGCAGCCTGCCGGAAGAAAACAGCTCTTCCAGCATGATATAGAAAGAGGCAGAGCCTGTGTTGCCCTTGTTCGCCAGGTTGGTAAACCAGCGATCCTCAGGTATTGAAAAGCCTATTGCCTGCAGTTGCTGGAGGAGCGGTTCCCTGAAGTATTGCGAGGAATAATGCGGTAAAAACCAATTAATATCACCGGATTTCAGGCCATGTTTTGCCGCAACCGCAGGCAGGCTTTTTCCAACCAGAGTCTGGATCACCTCCCGATTCAGCAACCGGGCATCCTGTTTGACAGTAAAAACACCGTGGCGGGTGACATCGCCTTCCACAACATACTCCCGCCAGCCCTTCAGGCTGCCGTCTTTCTGTTTCACGGCACCAGCATACATGCAGGTCTCCATGCAATGGGCATGCGAGATGATCTCTATCCAGTCAATCCTGAGGGAGTGGCTGTCTGACGCTGGTTTTTTTTCGATCAATACCGCTCCGGCGCCATCGGAAAGCATCCAACGCAAGAATTCCGCCTCAAAGGAAAAGGCCGCATGATGTTTCCTGTTTTCCGGCTGATCAACCGCACCAGGCATAGCCTGAAAAAACGCCGTTCGCATAAAGGTGGAGGCCAGCTCAGACCCGGTTGCAACCGCCATGTCACTCAAGCCAAGGGCAACCGACATGGCGCCGTATTTCAATGCCGTGACGCCGGAAAGACAGATCCCTGCGGTACTGACGACCTCACATGGCCCAAACCCCAATTCACCATGTACCATGGAGGCATGTCCCGGCATAAGCTGATCTGGCGATGAAGTGCCGCAGCAGAGGCATCCAATGGAGTGACTGGCCAGATCCCTGCCGGCTGATAAAAGACGTACCGCCTCAGCCGCCAACTCTGCGTTGCTATGCGTTATAGCGCCTGTTTCCGGGTCAATGGCATAGTGCCTGCTCTCAATGCCGTTATTGGCAAGAATTATCTGTCTGGTCCTGGCGGCAATCCGGTCCACCTTCCCCAGATACCTTTCCAGATCATTGTTGCTCACCGGTTGGCCTGGAAGATAGGCCGAAGCTGCTGTTATAAAAACATTCATTGTCTACAACCTGGCGTTTTGGTGACTGTTGGCAAGGAGCGCTGCATAACGGCTATAGAACCGCTCTTCGTCAAGCTTTGTTGTGGTGACTGCATTAGTCAAGGTGTAATAATCAAGGTTATGGTTGATGATCCGATGCCGCTCTTGCCTGTACAGGGGAGTCCCCGGTAGGGGAGTCATGACGGTGATCATCGGCAGGTCGATCCGCCTTGTAGTAAGATAGGTGCCCAAGCGGTCAAAGTCATCCTCGTCATAGTCAGGGGAGACGATAAAATCGCCCACAATGGTAATGCCGATATCGTTGAGGATGGAAATGGCCTCTGCATTCATGCATGCCTTGTTGGCCTTATTCATGGCCGACAGGCTGGCATCATCAAGCTCTTCAAATCCGATAATCACGGCGCGCAGCCCTGCCTCTTTCCATTCCCGCAGCATTTCCGGGTGACGGACAACCGTATCCGAGCGGATATCGGCCAGATACTGCTTGTTGAATCCCGACGCAAGCAGGGCACGCCCCAGGGCTATCGCCCGCTTGGCATCGCCAAAGGTGTTGGCATCCACCAGCCTGATGACCGGGCTATCGACCAGCAACCCGATATCCCGGATGACCGTCGCAATGGATTTTGTCAGGTAGCTCCCGCCGGTCTGGCCTTGAATCGAGCAGAATAAACACCGGTGCGGGCAACCGTATGCCGAGGCGACAAACCCCAGAGTAATCCCCAGTTTTTCGAGAATATAGTGTGAACGGTAGCGGCTTATCAGATCATAATTGGGGGGCCGTTCCATGACCAGATCATCAACAGTGTTACGCAGGGGCGGTCGCTCAAGTTGCCTGCCTGGTCGTGTCCGAATCACCCCGGGCAGATCACTGGTATCAGTGTCGCTCTCCAAGGCGCGAACAAGATCGGCAAAGACCTTTTTACCGATACCAACCACGATATAATCAACCGCCGCGTGATTGAAAAACGCAGGATCATTGCTTGCATGAATGCCGCCGATTACCACGGTTGCCCGGCAGGATTCCTTTACCATGGCAGCGAGTTGCAGCATGGTGTTTGCCTCACAGGTCACCCCTGTAATACCGACAACGTCAGGTTGAAATTCGATCAACTCCCGGTCCAGGCCATCGGGGTCGGCCTTCAGGTCAAGGATACGCACAGTATGTTCCAGCAGATTCCCTGCCAGCTCTTCAAGGGCAAGAGGTTCGCCGCGAAAAATTTGCTTGAGCGAAGATATTCCATAACGCTCTTCCGGAATACTTCGCCCGCAATTCGGGGGATTGATAAGGAAAATATTCATCATGACCAAAGGCTAGGAATTCATGGCAGCGGGAAAAACTGCTTTGCCGACCACCGATCAGAACTTTTGTTTTACGTTTTGCCGCCCGCAGTGAAAAAGAGCGGCAAGGAAATCCATCTATCTGTTTTTTTTGATATAGTCGGCAAGCCGTGCCACTGACTGCAAAACAACCCGGCTGGTATTCTCCGAGTCCATTCTGACCCCATATTCCTTCTGCACTGTTACTGCAATCTCAAGGGCATCCAGGGAGTCGGTTCCCAATGGGGAATCTGGACCGATCAAGGGATCATCAGGACCTATGCTGTCCAGGTCCACGTCGTGCAAGTTGCAGGTGGTACATATCAGTTTGAGGAGTTCTTGTTGTAGAGGATCCATGGTATGGGGAAATATTCTCTGTAATTGGAGCCTCTTGCAAAATGAACATCTACTCCGATCGGCTAAAAATATCCTGTGCGGCGTCTTCCTTGTGAAATCGTCCTCAACGTAGCTCTGCTACGCTTCCGGGCGATTTCACAACTCATCCTTGCACAGAAAATTTTTCTCTCGATCTCGCTACGACGTTCATTTTGCAAGAGGCTCATTGGTTACAATAATAAAAAAAATGGATTGTATTATTGCCGTAACCTGGCAAGTTTCCAGGACAATAAAACGGTTACCGCGAAAAACAGAAATAATCGGCCCAGGTTATCGAGGATGGCCGGCAAGGAATACCCCCGCAATAGCAGGTCATGGAAGGCTGTCAGTCCCCAGTTGAGCGGCGATATGATGCTGAGGCGCTGCATCATATGAGGCATGGCATATACCGGCACCATTACGCCCCCTAAGGCGGCGGCGGCCACAACAGTGGTTGCTCCCAGGGTGGACGCCTGCTCATAGGAGTTACAGGCAACACCCAGGAAGATACCATAACCGCAGGCGGCTAGGCTTGAGAGTAGAGCGGTGAGCAGCACGGCAGTCAGATTCATGGAAATTGTAAAGCAAGGCAGTCCGATATGGGGGAAAAGAAAGGTGCCGATAAGGACAATGAGCAGGAACTGGCAGAGACAGACACCAATATAGGCCACTGCTTTCCCGGTAAAAAGCACAAGCGGGGAGACGGGAAGAGCTGACAGGCGGATCGAGATGCCGGACCTGCGTTCCTGCAGGATTGATCCGGCAATAGGAATGGCGGTAAAAAACATACCGAACAGGGCCCAGGCCGGCACGTTTTGCTGAACCGGATTATACAGGGATATGCCGGCTGCTCGGGAGTCACCCTGGTCTTCCGTTAAGGTAAGAATTGATTGCCTGAAAAGGGCGTGGAGTTTGCCGCTATCCAGTGGGATAAGTTCCGGAGGAGCACCAAGACTGTCCATTGTTTCCCGAAGCGTCTTGCTGAGCATCGCAATCTTTGCCTCTAGTGCTATTGTTGTTAAGGCCATCTGCAACTGCGCGGTAACGCCTGAACGTAATCCGGCCATGATGCCGGGATCAACAAAGAGATGCAGAGAAGTGGAGACAATATCCTCTGGCTTTGCCGGCCCGTTGCCTTGCTGAAAAAGACGCGCTGTCTCCTCCTTGAACCGGGTAGACGCTCCATTGGGAACCACGATTCCGACCTGATAGTCACCACCCGCTACGGCTGCCTGAATGTCTGCGACATCATTCTGCTTCTCATCCCACACCACAAACTCCAGACTGCCTGCTTCCAGCTGCTTGCGCAGCAATCTGCCAAGCTCCCCTTGATCCTGATCGAGTAACAGCACCTGGGTTTTGCTCTGTCCGGTGAGTTCCATGACATTTTCCTGCACCAGGGTAATCACCACAACCAGAATCGCGGGCATAAGAAACAGGACAAGCAGGCCTGTCCGATCCCGCAGCAGTAGCAGAACCTCCTTGGCGGTAGTTGCAAGGATCTTCAACATACCAGGGAGAGAGGGGAAAAAGATGATTTGGGAATGGCCATTATGTGTCGCGAAGTTCCTTTCCAGTCAGATGGAGAAACAGGTCTTCCAGATTGGCTATCCCGCTTTGCTGGAGCAATGCCGTGGGAGTCCCCTCTTCCACTATGCGGCCATTGTCAATAATACCGATCCGGCTGCAGAGTTCCTGCGCCTCCTCAATGTAATGGGTGGTGTAGAGGATTGTGGTCCCTCTCTGGTTGAGGTCTTGCAGCTGTTCATGAATCAAGTGTCTGGACTGGGCATCAATACCCACGCATGGTTCATCGAGGACCAGCACCTGCGGCGCATTTAACAGGCCCACCGCCAGATTCAAACGCCGTTTCATGCCTGTGGAAAAGGTGGCTACCGGCTGGAGCGCATGCTCTGTAAGTCTTGAGAATACGAGGCTTTGCTGAATCCTCGCCGTGAGCTTCTTCCCTCTGATCCCGCAGAGTTTCCCAAAAAAGGTGAGGTTTTCCCGGGCGGTAAGTTTGTCATACAACCCGATGTTCTGTGGTACCAGGCCCAGAATCTGCTTGATTTCGTTCTGTCTTTCTCGAAAAACCATACCCATGATCCGGACTATGCCGCTATCAGGCGGAAACAGACCGGTGAGAATGGAGATGGCGGTGGTTTTTCCTGCACCATTAGGGCCCAGCAGACCGTAGAATTCCCCTTGCTGCACATCAAGATTGAAATTATGCAACGCTGGGTGATCGCTGTTTTTATAACGCTTGACCAGTGATCTGGCACAAAGGGCAACGTTCGGCCCCGGCTCAGACAAAGAGGCGTTGCCAGGTTTCATGAATGTTGTTTCGTCCATTTTTGCAGCTCTGCGAAAACCTTCTCTTCCATGGCGGCGCACCTGTGGATGCTCGCCACCATGGCAGCATAGCTGTCATCAGATCGGGCACGGTCCTTACATATGCGGGCGGCCATCGCAGCAAATTCCCGCCAGGTATCACCTGCCGCTGTCATTGATGAGGCGCAATCCTGTAACCGGTGCTCCTGCATTACTGCCGCACTCTCCTGGAGAAAGGCCGCATACATGAAACGGAATCCACCGCCACCGGTGCCGATTTCCTCCTGCATGCGGACAACATGTCCCAGATGCAGGTCTGCTCTTTCCTGGCCCAACCGCTGCGGCCATTTGCCGAGTCGCTTGGCCAGAAATCGTATCCCTCTGACCCCGATCAGGGGAAATGGGCTGCCCAACATCATTTTGCTTACGGCTTGAATCCCCCGGACGATAAGATGCCGGCGCTCCAGCTTTTCTGGTACCTGAGCTAAATAATACATTTTTCCCTTGGGAGCAAGGGCGCCGGAGGCAAATCTGGCCCGCACCAGATCATCGGCCTGGCAGCGGACCGGTTTGGGGAAAACAGGGTCGCTGATCAGGTACTCATCCCCCTCCTTCCCATAGACGACAAGGTTATGGGCGTTGAAGTGAAAACGCAGCGCCTTTGGAAAATAGGGCAGCCAGTAAACCCCGGTCTGCAGTCCCACCGGGATGGAGGCCGCAAGGGCTCTGTCCAGTTCCGCCATAGCTTCATCCCGGTTCCGGAATTTTTTTTGAACCATTCGGACTCCGGGAATGGCGGCGATCTGCTGAAGAATATGCCCTGCGGCGGCCCGATAGGTGACAAGGGGCAACCCATTGATCCTGATAAAGGGAAGATAGCCAAAAAAAAGGCCACCGCCGATGCCAAAGGCCATGGCTTCGGAAATGTTGATGCCCTGATGGGTCAGCAGATTGGCTGCCACACCGCTTTCACAGTGGGCGGATTGGCTGTGAGAAAAATCTGGCAAAAGGCGGCACTCCAGACTATTCGGGATTGTAGATGGGAGGCCGAAGTCGGCCCTTGATCAGGTCATCCGGGGAAATCTTGTACAACTTGGCGTAGTTCTTCAGGGTACTGGCAGGCAGTCTGTTAAAGATAAAGGGAATAAGGTGCAGACAAACCTTCCATCGTGGTTGACCAGTGTACTGTGCTAAGAGGCCGGTGTCCATCTGGTTGGCGATCATGTAGTAATGCAGACAACTTACCCGCCCGGCGGCTACCTTTTCCCTGGATTTGGTGATTTGCTTTTCAATCTCCCGCCAGGCCTGATGATTGGCCACATTCACCGGCGACCAGACAAAATCCGGCGTCAATTCATATTCACCCTTACTGTTCAGCGCGTAACTGACGATTTTCAGGCCATCGGTTATTCCTTCGTCAGAAGAATGATCAGGTATCTCCATGTTCGATTTACAAAGAAACGTTTTTCTGCTCTGCCTGTGAGCAGGCTTAGCAGGGTCGCTCTTTCCCTCTTGCCTCCTGAATACCAATCAAGCCTCCGAGGAGGGCAGCTCCCCGATGACTAGCCAACACCTTCCAGGGCGGGCCTTCCACCCATTGGACCACACGACTTACCCTGACGCACATCAAGCACATCCTCATTGCGCCCCATAACTACTGTGAGGCTTCGAGGTAAAGATCTACACAAAACTTAAACCCGTTATCATTATCATATTGTGGATCTTGGCGAGCATTTTTTATAAAATCTATTGCTTCCGGAGTACCTATGTCGCCAATAGATTTGAGCGCCATGAATCGATCTATGTCGACATATTGGGCATATTTTCCCTTGAGAAAATCAAGCTTGCCATCTGCTCCCAACATTCCAATGGCAGAGAGAGCACATGCTCTAATAAGAGTGTCATCAGCATCAGCAAGTCGTACCAAATAATCCATTGCTTTCGGATTATTTGAAGCGCCAAGATCTAGTACCGACAGATAAGCGTCTGGAGCAGCCATTTTTATTTTTTCTTCAACCTGAATATTAAGATTTTCAAGTTGCTGATCACTCAAACTATAATGCAAAGAAATACGGTTAATCTTGGCAGCAATTTCCTTTACCAGAATAGACATTGGCATATCAAAACACGGTGCCTGAATTTCACCCATAGACCATATTGGAGTTTTTCCATAAAGAAAATAAGCAATAACCATGCTGTTCAGTTCATTATTTTGTAATTTTCCAGAAAACGAATGATATGCTACATAAGGATGAAAACCAGACGTGCGAGAACTGACGATCTGATATTTGTTTATAGTTAAAACAATATCTGGCGATGCAACATTGTCATCTTTATTATTTATCTTTATAGAAATTCCTCTGTTACGAAATTCATTATTCAAAGATTCTGCAAGCCAAGCAATAGGATCGTTTACATTACCTATCTTAATATCAAGCGACTGCAACCCTGTTATCCCTTTAGTGAACTTGGTATCAACTCGATTGTCGATGATATTCATAATTATTTCATTTTTCTTCACTGCTAAGTCGTATGTAACAGTTGGGGGCACTGGTTGGTTAAGATTGTAGGTCAGAGAGCATCCGGTACAAAAAAATCCAAGCAGGACGATAAAGGGAAGTTGGAACAGTGCAAACTTCATCAACTTGTTATCCTTGTATTTGGCGAAATAATTCAATAAAAACATGATCGCTCCTCCCTTGAACGGTATAGTTGTGGCCCCATTGATGTACTAAAATTGGAAGTTGTTGTTTTAGTGATTTAGCATCGTCTAGGCCTAAAGCGAGTACAAACGGTGGCCAGTATTAAATCAACAAATCAACTCCCCTCCTGGCAGCCGGGTTATGCCCGTTAGAAGGTTAGAAGGTGATGCCGAAAAGCAGTTTGCAGGAGTTCAGGGGGTCATTCGGCTCATCACTGCCGCCATTAGAGATGTGATGATAACGAACTTCAAGCATAAGGTTGTGGCTCTGAGTCATCTCATATTCCAGCCCGATTCCGAACTGATAATTTCCGTTCCATCCCGCTTTCATTCCGGGAATGTCTGCGAAATTGTAGACAGGACCACCGCCGCCAAACAGGTAGGGACGCACCTCTTGACCGGCCACAAAGGTATAACAGGCCAGAAAATTCATGCCAATCATGCTGGAAGCATCGGGACTGACGACAAAATGAACAGGCAGCTCCAGCAGGATGGAATGAAAGCCGCGATACCAGCCGGAACCGATGTCAGCAAAAACAAGATGATTGTAACGCGGGACAAGGTCAAGGGTTTCGACCCGCTGGGTAGTCTGACCCCAGCCAGGAAAACTCTGACCATAGCCGCCCAGAACCCCCCAGCTGTCTTTTGGCGTATCGATGCTGGCGGCTCCGGCATAATCAGTCCGGAAAACAGTACACAAAACCATGACTACTAACAAAAACAGCAAGACGGCATGCCTGTCAACTGGGATTTTTTTCCAAAAGGATGGATGTCTGATCCTTGTTCTTTGCACTCTGGCAGGTAGCGCGACACCATCCACCGAGAAATTTGACGAAAAGCCTGTTTTGTGTCTATTCATCAATCGGTCCGCCAAAAGAATTTTGCAAATTGCCTGCTAGGGTCGCAGATTACGCAACCGCGCTTCAAGCATGATGCCAAATCTAGAAGTCAGGCATTGGTTGATAGTCTGCCCCAAACAAACCTAAATTATGGTTTGGCTCTCCTTCATGCCTCCAGACCACACCTGGTAACATCAATCAGAAAAGTCACCGTATGTCAACAACTAAAAACACTAGCACCGGCACCAGGCCGACTTGGTTATATCGCCCGGAAAGCCTTGCTGGGGTGAAAGAGGATTTGTCTGGTAGGACCAGGTTTGGGTTATGTTGGCTTGCATCTTTTCCGGGGCGGAAGTCAGGGGGTAAAAAATGCTGCAAAGAGCCAAATGTTAGCGAAAAACCCCGGCGGGTCATCCCGTCGGGGTTTTGTCGTTGCTGACGGTTTCCTCACTCCGTAATTTCTATTTTTTCCTCTGCGAACATTGGCGTCGCATGGCCCCAGGCAATGACCCACAGGATGCCGATGATGCGGCAGTCGCCGAGCCGATCTCTTGGTTACTGTTCCGGGCAAATGGATGCCGGCGTGTCGCTTCATCGTTCCAGAACGGATTTTTTTGTTGTATTTGCGTGGGTTAAAGTATTTTTCGTGGACATTGGGTGTTCTTGCCGCTACTTTTCTACAATGGTTTGGCTAATTTTATAGTCTGCCATGCGCACTTACCGCGTGGCGCCATGGCAGGCGATAAGCGGACAAACCGAGGAATGCCGTGGCAGCTCTTTGCCGCCGTCCGGAAAAAACAGGGAACCGCATGTTCAGAGTTGGCTTCATCAGAGGAATTGTTTTTGTCTCTCTGGCCGCCGTGCTGCTTTTGCCGGCCTATACAGTATTTTATCTCCATCCCGCTTTCCTGCGGATCATCCTCGAGGATTCGGAGCGTGACGCGGAACGGGCAGCCGAGCATCTCATCGAGATGTTGCAGCTGCAGCAGTCGGTTTTGACCAGGGAATCCCTGCCGGCCAATCTGCTGGCGCACGATGAAGATATCCGCAAGCAGTTCGACCTGCTCAAAATCAGACTGTTCCTGCCCTCCGGCGAGATTCTCTATTCCTCTGTTCAGGATGAGACCGGCGAGATCAACCGGCATGATTATTTTCAGGAGACCGTCGCCCAGGGCCGGAGGTATTCCAAGATAGTCCGGCAAGGCGGAGCAACTCTTGAGGGGCAGCCTGTGGTCGTGGATCTGGTCGAGAGCTGTGTGCCGATCATGCGGGACGGTGTTTTCCTGGGCGCGGTTGAAATCTTCAAGGACATTACGGCCAGGAAGGCCCGGCTCGATCAATTGACCGGCCGGATCAAAGTGACCCTGCTGCCGCTGGCCCTGATTATGCTGCTGGCCGTGGTTGTCGCCTCGCTCCGGGCCACCAGGCATCTCGCCAACCGGACCAGGGCCGAGGAGGAGGCCCTGACGGTCTACGAATCGCGATTCCGTGAGCTGGTTCATAATATGAGTTGCGGGGTGGCGGTTTATGAGGCCAGCGCGCATGGCCGGGACTTTGTCTTTCTGGATTTCAACCGAGCGGCGGAGGGGATTGAAAAGATCGGCCGCGAGGAGGTGCTGGCCAGAAGTGTTCTTGAGGTTTATCCCGGCCTGAAGGATTGCGGTCTGTTTGACGTGTTCCGCCGGGTCTGGCGGACCGGGCGGGCCGAACACCATCCCGCCGCGTTTTATCGGGACGACCGGCGGGAGGGCTGGCGGGAAACGTATGTTTGTAAACTCTCAACCGGTGAGCTCGTGGCCATTACCAACGATGTCACCGAGCGGGAGAATGCGGAGCTTACGCTGCGCCGCGTCCAGGAAGAACTGGAGAGGCGGGTCGAAGAGCGAACCGCCGAGTTGCAGAGCACGGTGGAACAGCTGAAGAAGAGCTACAGCTTTAACAAGACCGTGCTGGATAGTCTCAATGATGCCGTTTCCATCATCGATACCCGGGATTTCCGGATCGTGGGCGCCAACCGTGTTTTTTTGACCGATTACGGACTGGAGGAGAAGGAGGTCATCGGCAGGCGATGCTATGAAATCACCCACAATATCGGGCAGCCCTGCGCGCCGCCCGACGATCCCTGTCCGCTCAAGGAAACGCTGGAGGCTGGCGGACACGCGGCTGTTGAGCATGTCCACTACCGGGCCAATGGCGAGAAGATCTATGTCGAGGTTTCCACCTCGCCGATCTGCGAGGAGGACGGCAGCGTCAACCAGGTAGCGCATGTGGCGAGAGACATCACGGCCCGCAAGGAGGCGGAGCAGAAGCTGGAGAAGGCGAGACAGGCGGCCGAGGCCGCCAATCTGGCAAAGAGCGAGTTTCTGGCCAAGGTTTCCCACGAGCTGCGCACACCGTTGAACGGCATCATCGGTTTTGCGGAACTGATCAGGTATTCTTCGTCTGTGCCGGCCGATTGCAACTATGCCGGCCTCATCCTGTCCGAATCGGACATGCTGCGCTCCATCATCGATGAAGTACTCGACCACGCCAAGATTGAGTCTGGAAAGATCATCCTGGAGGTCCTGCCCTTTGATCTCGTTGAACTGGTGGGTCGGGTGGCCGAACCCATGAAGATGCAGGCCGACAAAAAAGGGCTTGCCTTCAGTTGGGCCATGAGCCCGGCGATTCCGACCAGGGTGAACGGCGATCCGACCAGACTGCGGCAGATTCTGATTAATTTGCTGGGCAATGCCATAAAGTTTACGGAACATGGTTCGGTCTCGCTGGCCGGCGAACTGCGGCAGGATCTGGACGACCGGGTGGAGGTTTGTTTTACAATTGTCGATACCGGGATCGGAATTGCCGCGGACAAGCAGGCGGTGATTTTTGACAGTTTTGTGCAGGCGGACGGCAGCATGACCCGCAGATACGGGGGCAGCGGCCTCGGCACCACCATTGCCAAACATCTGGTGGAGTTGTTGGGCGGCGAAATCGGCTTTGAAAGCGAAATCGGCCGGGGCAGTACTTTCTGGTTTACCGTTGTTCTGGAGAAACGTTATGTTCAGGAGCAGGCGGTGACGGATCGGCAGATCGCTGCGAAGGACGTGACAAAAGATCGGCACGGGCGTATTCTGGTCGTGGAAGACTATTTCGCCAACCAGGAGGTTGCCCGGCGCCATCTGGAAACCGCCGGCTATCAGGTCGATCTGGCGGAAAACGGCAGAATTGCCGTGCAGATGGCAGCGGCCTCATCCTATGATCTGATCCTCATGGATGTGCAGATGCCGGAAATGGACGGCTATGAAGCCACCGGGCGGATCCGGCAGAGCGGTCGGCCCGGGGCCGCTGCCTTACCGATCCTGGCCATGACCGCCAACGCCGGGGCGATGGACCAGCAGAAATGTCTTGACGCCGGCATGAATGATGTCATTATCAAGCCGATCCGTCGTCAGACCTTTCTGGAGACCGTGGATGGCTGGCTCAGCCGGCCGTCGGAGCCATCCGGTTTAAGCGGTGCAAGTTTGGGTCGAGAGGCCTTGTCAGCCGCCGTCAGCGAGATCCCCATTGACCTTGACCAGGCGCTCGACGAGTTTGCCGGGGATCGTGGTTTCCTGGCGCATGTGGTGACAGGATTTCTGACCAATGCGGTTGAACAAATCGGCCGGTTGCGGGCCGCCCTGGATAAAGGCGATGCCGAGACCGTCCGCAAGGAGGCACATGCCATCAAGGGCGGGGCAGCCAATCTGGTGGCCCGGCCGCTGGCCGCGGCGGCCAAGGAGCTGGAAGATTTAGCCCGGGGCGGAAAAACCGGAGCCCTGGCCGCGGCCATTATCAAGGTGGAGAACGAAGTATTCCGCTTGCGTGACTACTGGCAGGCGCGCAGCACTGAACAGGGATAAAAAGGAGAGCGCGGACGTGAGAATCCTGGTTGTCGATGATGAATTTGTCAGTTTAAGCAAGCTTACCCTGTTACTTTCACCATACGGGGAGTGCAAGGCCGCCACCAGCGGCGAACAGGCTTTGACCATGGTTAAAGCCGCCCACGAGGAAGGCAGGCCCTACCGGCTCATCACCATGGATATAGACATGCCCGGGATGAGCGGCCAGGAAGCGGTGGCGGCAATCCGTAAACTGGAACTCGCGCGGGGGATCGTGACGGCGGCGGACGAGGTGAAAATCCTCATGGTCACCGCCATGACCGACGGCAGGAATATCATGGCATCCTTCCGCACCGGCTGCGAGGGCTATATCACCAAGCCGTTCACCAAGGAGAGCCTGGGAAAGGCACTGGCCCCTTTCCTGGAGCAGATCGGCACGCCCTGACCGGGCGGGGCAACCTACCTTTTGCGCAGGCGGATCGCCGCCGGCGTGATCTCGACCAGTTCGTCGTCGTTGATGTAGGCGATGCAGTCTTCCAGGCTCATGGCGACCGGCGGGGTAAGCACGACGTTTTCGTCCGAGCCTGAGGCCCGCATGTTGGTCAGTTTTTTGCCCTTGGCCGGATTGACCACCAGGTCGCCGGCCCGGCAATGCTCGCCGATGATCTGGCCCGGGTACGTCTTGATTCCGGGTCCCAGAAAGAGCCGGCCGCGGTCCTGGAGATTGAACAGGGCATAGGCCACGGTGGTGCAGGGCTCCTTGACGGTAAGCACACCATTGATCCGGTGCCGGATTTCGCCGGCAAAGGGGCCGTATTCGGCAAAGACATAGTTCATGATGCCCATGCCCCTGGTGTCGGTCAGAAACTCGGAGCGGAAACCGAGCAGGCCCCGGGTGGGGATTTTGTAGACCATGCGGACCATGCCGTTCATCTGGTTCATCTCCTGGAGCTGGCCCCGGAGGTTGCCGAGTTTTTCTATGACCGCGCCCTTATACTGTTCATCCACGTCAACGGTCAGTTCCTCGTACGGCTCCTGCCGGCTGTTGCCCTCTCCTTTCATGATCACCTGCGGTCTGGTCACCTGAAACTCGTAGCCCTCGCGCCGCATCTTTTCGATCAGAATCGAGAGATGCAACTCGCCGCGGCCCGACACCCGGAAACCCACCGCCGTGGTCAGCGGTTCGACCACCAAGGCAACGTCGGCCAGGGTTTCCCGGCGCAGGCGCTCCTCCAGGTGGCGGGAGGTCACGAACTTACCCTCCTTGCCGGCAAAGGGCGAATCGTTGGGGATGAAGTTCATGGAGATGGTCGGCGGGTCGATCTCGATGATCGGCAGGGGCCGGGGGTCCAGGGGGTCGGTGAAGGTGACGCCGACGGTCACGTCGTCCAGACCGGCCACCGCCACGATTTCGCCGATCTCGGCATGGTCGATGGCCACTTTTTCGTCGCATTCAAAGTGAAAGATCTTGCTGATCCGGGCCGGCGCCACGGTGCCGTCGCGGCGGATCACCACCACGTTCTTGTTGATGTTCAGGGTGCCGTTCACCACCTTGCCGATGCCGAGCCGGCCGAGATAGGGTGAATAGTCGATGGTGTTGACCTGCATCTGCAGGGGCGCTGCCGGATCGCCGGACGGTGCCGGGATATGGCTGATGATTTGCTCGGAAAGCGGCTCCATGGTGGTGCTGGGCTCATCCGGGTCGTGCATGGCAAAACCGGCCTTGGCCGAGGCGTAGATCACCGGGAAATCAAGGATCTTGTCCGGCGCGTTCAGCTTGACAAAGAGATCAAAGACCTGGTCAACGGCCCAGGCGGGCCGGGCCGCTGGCTTGTCGATCTTGTTGATCACGACAACGATCGGCAGCGACAGGGCTAACGCCTTCTTGAGCACGAAATAGGTCTGCGGCATGGGCCCTTCCTGGGCATCCACCAGCAGCAGGCAGCCGTCCGCCATCCTGAGCACCCGCTCCACCTGGCCGCCGAAATCGGCGTGGCCCGGGGTGTCGATGATATTGATCCAGTAGTCCCGAAAGCGGTATGAGCCGTTTTTCGAGGAAATGGTGATGCCTCGTTCCTTTTCCAGGTCCATGGAGTCCATGAGCCGCTCGGCCACCACCTGATTGGCGCGGAACATGCCGCTCTGCTTGAACAGCTGGTCCACCAGGGTGGTCTTGCCGTGGTCGACATGGGCGATGATGGCGACGTTTCTGATCTTGTGTTGTTCCATGCGGATTGTCTTCAGCGCTAGTTTGTAGCTCGCTTAATTAAGGTTGCGGATTGTCTTTTGGGCTGGTTTCCGGGCGCGGCCTCTGCAAAAAGTGTTCCCCGGGCCGCGGAAAACTGGTTAGAATAAAGGAAACCGCGCCGGAACGCAAGGGATAATTTTGTAACCGTTCACCGTGTGAGCTAAAATGGTCTATAACCACCGGCATTGTAATCGTTCAGCAGTGCCCCAGATGCGCGTGTCAATCGTCGGCAGTTTCGTATGCCGACAACGAGGCCTGCGAACTGTACTGGTGCTACGTGAGCAGGCCGATGACAAAGCAGATGGGGTGCTGCTGAACGATTACATAATTTCAGGCGAGGGCGGCGAGGAGATCCCGGGCAACGGTAAGCGGTGAGATGGCCGGATGCCGTAGAGGGACCACCAGCCTGGCATCCGGCGTGAACCGCATCGTTTCCCTGGACTTTTGCAGAAGCTCCAGAATACGCTGGGGGCTGACCGGTGTCTGGGCGTGAAAGGAGAAGACGAGGGTCTCCTTGCCCTGTTCCAGCCGGGTGATCAGCAACCGCTTGAGCGTCATCTTGACGGCCATGATCTCGAAGAGATTAAGGGTTTCGGCCGGCAGGGCGCCGTAGCGGTCGCGCAGTTCATCTTGCAGGTCGGCGATCTCTTTATCCGTGGCCAGGGCGGCGATTTTCCGGTAGGCGATGTAGCGCTGGCCCGAGTCGTTGATATAGCCGGCCGGGATAAAGGCCGAGAGCCGCAGGTTGATCTCCGGCTCGATTTCTTCGCGTTCCGCCTCGGCGTTGGCGGCTCGGCGTTTCAGGTCCATGACCGTCTTCTGCAGGAGATCCAGGTAGAGTTCGTAGCCCACCGCCGTGATGTGGCCGCTTTGCGAGACGCCGAGCAGATTGCCGCCGCCGCGGATCTGCAGGTCGCTCAAGGCCAGCTTGAAGCCGCCGCCCAGGTCGCTGCAGTCCATGAGGGCTCGCAGCCGGTCCTTGGCATCCTTGCTCAGATCGTCCATGGAGGGCACCAGCAGATAGGCATAGGACTGCTCGCTGCTCCGGCCCACCCGGCCGCGGAGCTGGTAGATTTCGGCCAGCCCGAGCCGGTCGGCCCGATTGATGATGATCGTGTTGGCATTGGTGATGTCGAGCCCGGATTCGATGATCGTGGTGCAGACCAGCACGTCCAGTTCCTTCTTGACGAAGCGGACCATGATCTCCTCAAGGGCCTTGCCGGGCATCTGGCCGTGGGCTACGGCGACGCGGGCGTCCGGCACCAGTTCCGTCACTCGCTCCGCCATCCGGTAAATGGTCTGCACGCGATTATGCACCAGGAAGGTCTGGCCGCCGCGCTGCAGTTCGCGGATGATCGCCTCCTTGATCACCAGGTCGTCGTAGCGGGCCACAAAGGTGAGGATCTTGCGGCGGTGTTCGGGCGGTGTGCTGATCACCGACAGATCCCGGATGCCGAGCAGCGACATCTGCAGGGTCCGGGGGATCGGCGTGGCGCTCAGGGTGAGGATATCCACCTCGTTGCGGAGTTTTTTGATCTTTTCCTTGTGGGTGACCCCGAAGCGGTGCTCCTCGTCAACGACGAGCAGCCCCAGTTTTTTAAAGGCGATATCTTTGGACAGCAGCCGGTGGGTACCGATGATGATATCGATGGTACCGTTGGCCAGTTCCTGCAGGATGCGCCGCTGCTCGGCCGGGGAGCGGAAGCGGTTGATGCTCTCCACCTGCACGGGAAAACCCTGCAGCCGCTCCCGGAAGGTGGCGGCATGCTGTTCGGCCAGGACCGTGGTCGGCACCAGAACCGCCACCTGCAGGCCGTCTTCCACCACCTTGAAGGCGGCCCGCACCGCCACCTCGGTCTTGCCGTAGCCGACGTCGCCGCAGACCAAGCGGTCCGTCGGTTTTTCCGAAATCAGATCGTCCAGCACCTCCTGGATGGCCTTGTGCTGGCCCGGTGTTTCCTCAAAGGGAAAGGATTCCTCCAGTTCGCGGAACATCTCGGCTGGCGGCGAAAAGGCTCGCCCCTGCCGTAGTTCCCGTTTGGCGTAGAGTTCGAGCAACTCCTGCGCCACCTGCCAGACCGCCTCTTTGACCTTTTTCTTGGCCAGGGCCCAGGAGCTGCCGCCGAGCCGGTCGATTTTCGGCTGCTTATCGGTGAGTCCCTGGTATTTGCCCACCGTGTTGATCCGGTCCACCGGCACATAGAGCTTGTCTTCGCCCAGGTAGGTGATCTGCAGAAAATCGTTCGTGATTCCCTGTAGTTCCAGGGTGACCAGGCCCTGATAAACGCCGAGGCCGTGTTCCCGATGGACCACGATATCGCCGCTGTTCAACTCGTCAAACCGCATTGGCGGCTGGTCGGGCGGCTGCAGCCGCGGCCGGGAACTTTTTTTCAGGCCGAGCCGTTTTTCGCCGAACAGCTCGCTTTCGGATAGGATGTGGCAGCGCTCCGCGATCAGCTCAAAACCTTCGGCCAGTGGCTGGTCGTACAGCAGGAGCTCGGCTACGGCCGGGCCGCGCAGCTCTTCCGGCTTAAGCGGCGCCGGGCGGACAGCTAAAGGGATTCGGTGCTGTTCGAGGAGTTCGGCCAGGTGTCGCACATGGCGGGGCGAGCGACAGGCCATGACCACGCGGTCGCCGGCGGTCAGCCAGGCGGAAACTCGGTCGGCCAGAGGGGCAAGCAGACCCTGCTGCGGCCGGGCCAGGGTGATTTCCTGTTTGAGCAGCATATGGTCCTGGATGGCGAGTTCAACGGTGGCGCTGTCCGCCAGGTCGGCATCGGGGATGTCGTAGAGCCGGAGCCGGGTGTGGCGGGTCAGGGCCTGCGTGAGGCCAGCTGCGGGTAGAAACAGGGCTTCCGGCGCAAGGGCCGGGGTCTTGGTGGCCAGGGCCTCGGCGAAATTCGCGTCGATCCGTTCCCAGATGAGCCGGATGCTGCGGCCGATTTCCACGGGGTCCACTTCCAGCACCAGGGTGTTGGCGGCCAGGTAGTCGAACGGCGTGGAGAGTGACGGATAAAAGAGGGGCAGCAGGAAGTCCATGCCCGGGAAGCGTTGGCGGCGATCAAGCATCTCCAGCAGAACGTCGCATTTTTCGCCCTGCCA
>MGTE01000114.1:5302-6090 GCA_001799275.1 Deltaproteobacteria bacterium RIFOXYD12_FULL_57_12 | reverse complement strand
GCCGGCCGCCGGCTGGCCACAGCGTTCGGCAAAGGCCGCGGCCTCCGGCGAGTCGGGCTGGGGATAAAGAATATTGCCGGCCGGCAGCAGGACCACCTCGGGCAGCGCCTCGATGGAGCGCTGGGAGATGGGATCAAAGGCGCGGATGGATTCGACCGCATCCCCGAAAAAATCGAGCCGCACCGGGTTGGCAAAGCCGGGCGGAAAGACATCGACAATGCCGCCCCGGACCGAGAAATCACCGACGGTCTGGACCAGGGCCGCTGGTTCATAGCCGGCGGCCAGCAGGCGGCGCGCCAGTTCTTCCTGATCGGTTTCCTCGCCGGCGATCACCAGTTCGGCCAGGCCAGCCAGGCGCGGCCGGGGCATGACTCGTCTGAGAAGGGCCTCGCAGGAGGCGACCAGGATCACAGGCTCCGTCGCGGTAAGCACCTGGTAAAGGGCGGAGAGTCTGGCCGCCACCGTGGCCGGGTCGGGCGACAGCGGGGTGTAGGGTGGAATGTTGTAACCAGGGTAGCGAATGACTGGCTGTCCGGTGAAAAAGGCAAGGTCCTGCTCCAGCAGTTCGGCCTGCCGTTCACCGGCGGTGATGCAGAGGACAGGCCGTCGGGTCGCGGCCGCAGCCTGGGCAGCCAGCAGCGCAACGCTGCTGCCCCGCAGGCCGGTGATGTTCATGTCCCGGTCGAATGAAAGAGAGTTTAACGTGTTCATCACAGGGGGTGGCAATGCAGGATGGTGCGGCGGATCAGGCGGGGAATCTGCTGGTTCCCGCTAGGCCTATGAAACGG
>MGTE01000114.1:496-5225 GCA_001799275.1 Deltaproteobacteria bacterium RIFOXYD12_FULL_57_12 | reverse complement strand
CCTGGCATGGCCAGGGCGCGGCAGGAGTTGTCAACCGGAGGTCTCCGGTTTTATTAAAAGGAGCCGCCGATGCTGAAATCCCAGTTGCTCTGGTCTTCGTCTTCGGTCGGATCGAGGACATAGCCCCATTCCAGGCGCAGGGGACCCATGGGCGAGAGCCAGCGGAAGCCGGTTCCAACGCTCTTCTTGACGGTGTCAAACTTCCAGGTGTCGTCAAGGACATTGCCGGCATCAAAGAACAGCAATCCTTTCAGGCCGGCGTCTTTAACCAGGGGAAAGAGCCATTCGGTGTTGCTGTACCACATCCGCATGCCACCGATACGTTCGTGGGTGCGCGGATCAGTGGGGCTGATATGGGCGGAGGTGAAGCCGCGAATGGTGTTTATCCCGCCCAGGTAGAATTTTTCAAAGACCGGCAGTTTGCCGCCGGAGTTCTCCGTGACCGCGCCGGCCGCGAGCTTGAAATGAAAGGTGGTGTCCTTGGGCATGGGGAAAAACCAGCTGCTGTTGCCCTCAACCTTGGTAAAGGCGCTGTCGCCGCCTAAGGGGCCGCCAGCGTATTTCACGGACACGGAATTGTAAGAACCCTTGCTCGGGTCGAGGAATTTGTCCAGGGTGTCGCGGGTAAGTCCGGTGGTGACGTAGCTGGTAATATGAATATCCACCGAATCCTTGATAATCTGCGAGGCAGTGGTTTTTACGTCGGTGAGGTCGGCATTGTCAAAGCCGTAGCCAAAGCCGACCTTCCAGCGTTCCCAGACCGGGTAGGAAAAGCGCAGGGCGCCGCCATAGGAATCCTTGGTGTAGTCGTCATACTCTTTCTGCCAGTTGTACAGGTCAAAGCCGACCAACAGTTGGGAGTCTTTGTAATGGGGTTCGGTGAAGCTGAGGTTGTAGCGGGTGGTCCGGCTGCTCATGTTGGCGCTTAAGGCGACGCGCTGGCCTTTGCCCAGGAAATTGTTCTGGCTGATTTCGCCCATGAGCATAAAGTTGTCAACCGAGCTGTAGCCTGCCCCGATGCTGAAGGCGCCGGTAGGTTTTTCCTTGACCTCGATCACGACGTCCATCGTGTCCTTGTCGGCGGTCTGCTCGGGGGTGATATTGATGTCCTCGAAGAAGTCCAGGCGCTGCAGCTTCTGATGGCTGGTGCGAACCGCTGTCGAGTTGAAGATGCCGCCCTCTTTGATGTCCAGTTCCCGGCGGATCACTTTGTCCCGGGTGCGGGTATTGCCTTTTATGTCAATCCGGCCCAAGTGCACCAGATTGTTCTTCTGGATGTCGATGGAGATATCGACGATTTTTTCCGCCTGGTTTTCCTTTATCGCCGGATTGATCTCGGCGTAGACATAGCCTCGTTCCGCGTAGAAGTCGACCAGGCGCAGAATGTCCTCCCGCAGGATTTTTCTGCTTAAAAATTCCTCCTCCCTGAGCTTGAGCAGATCAAGCAGGGTTTTTTCCTCATCGATCAGGTCGCCGGACAAGGCGATATTTCCGACCCGGTAGCGATCCCCCTCAAAGACGTTGAAGGTTATGAAGAGCCCGTTGTCTTTCTGGGTGACTTCCGGTTCGCCGACCTTGGCCTCGATATAGCCATGATTTTGATAGTGGGCGGCCAGGCGGGAGGCGTCCTGCCCCAGGACCTCGCGTTTAAGCAGGCCGGAGTCGGTGATAAAGGAAAAAAGGCCTTTTTCAGAGGTCTGGAGGACCTTCTTCAGTTCTTTGTTCGAAAAAGCCTTGTTGCCAACAAAGGTGATCTCCTTGATATAGAGTTTGCTCCCTTCCTTGATGGCAAAACGGATGTCGACCCGCTCCGGCTTGGGATAGGTCAGTTCGCTGACCACCTCGGTGTTGTAGAAGCCTTTTTCCTTGTACAACTTCAGGATGCTTTCCTCGGCCTCCTTGACTTTCTTGGTGTTGATGATGGTGTTGGGCACAACCGTGATTGCCTCCCGAACCGTCTCCTCCTTGAGTTCGTCGGTTCCGGCGATGACCACCTGGCCGATGACCGGTTTTTCCTTAATCTCGAAGGTAATTGCCTTGCCCTTGTCGGTGTCGGCCACCCTGATCTGTACATCGTCGAAATAGCCCATGGCAAAGATGTTTCTGAGATCTTCCTGCAGGGCGGCCGGGTCATAGATATCGCCGGCCCGACTTTTGATCTGGCGCAGGATGGCGCCGGCATCGATCCGCTGGTTGCCCTGCGGCGCGATGCTGGCGATCTGAAAATCCCGGCCGACATGGCCCAGGAGATTTTTGGCCAGTTGATCCATGCTTTCCGGCAGGCTTTCAAGGTTTTTGACGTCGGCATAGAAATAGGCGGGCGAAAACGGATCCAGCAGGTCAAACAGCTTGAGATCGATGCTTATCTTGTTGCCGAGCCGGGTAAGGGTGCCGGCCACTATGTAGGTAATACTGGGATCGGCATTCTTCTGCAGACCGTCGACCGCCGGTGGCCAGGTGGCTTGGTAATCGACCATCTGCTGGGCTTCACTGCGTTCAGGCACGCGGAAGAATTTCCGGCGGATCGCGCTTCCCGTCATGACATCCTGGAGGGTCTTGTCCGCCAATTCGGTGAGTTGCTCCACCTCGACGGCGGTGTTGATTTTCAGCGGCAGGACGATGGTGCCGGGCCGCTCGGCTGCCAGGGCACGGCCGGTGTCGAGACTGAAAAGAGCCAGGCCGAGGCAACAGAGCACCAGAAAGAGCCGAGAAATTCTTGCAGGCGTGAGGCGCGGGAAGAAGACGGCATGGCAGATGGGATAGAGTTGGGTTCTGCGAGCTTGTTTCATTTGTATGCCTTGGTTAATGTGGGCCTTTATTGTGAGTCGGCGCCGGTTTTGCGTCATGAGGCGCGCGTATTTCAACGCGCGTATTTTTCTTTCAATTTCAGCTCGTTGCTTTCCAAGTTGGTTCTGGATATTCAGCGACTGGCCGATGTGGCTGGCGAATATGCCGGGTCGCCAAGAAGATAGAATTTCAACGATTGATGTGAAATAGCAGGCAAAGCTCTTGCTGTCAAGGAGCTTTTTCCCCGGATGACTTCGCGGAAAGCCGGGAGCAACAGGGGCGCCATCGGTGCCATCGCCCTGTTGCAGCTCTACTGCCGTGCCGGTCTTTTCGGGAGTCCGCCAAATAACTCTGTATAGTATTTATGGGTTATATTAAAGTGCGTGGCATTGTCACCGGGGGTGGGCCACCTAGGCTGCGGGCCGTCCGGGGCAAGGAGGAAAGGGCGCGTTGGGAGCGATAGCGCGCGAAGCCGGCAGCTATTTTTTTGTTAATGGGATTATGATTGCGGTTCAGACCGAGAAACTTGCCGTGGCCCTGGGGAATAACCCGGTCCTGATTGATATCGACTGCCAGATCCACGAGGGGGAGTATGTGGCGATCCTCGGCCCGAACGGTGCGGGAAAGACGGTGTTTATCAAAGTGCTGCTGGGTCTGATCCGGCCGACCGCCGGCGAGGTTCTGGTTTTCGGCCAGACGCCGGACAAGGTGGTGCCGGCCTGGCTTGGCTATGTGCCGCAGGTCAAGACCCTGGACCGGAGTTTCCCGGCCCTGGCCGTGGAGCTGGTTGTCACCGGACTGACGCAGCGCTGGCAGCCCTGGCCGTCCCGCGCCGAAAAACAGGCGGCCAGTCAGGCCCTGGCCCAGGTCGGTGCCGGCCATCTGGCTGAACGTCCGGTTGCCAACCTGTCGGGCGGCGAACTGCAGCGGGTCTACATCGCCCGGGCTCTGGTGCGGCGACCGCGGCTTGTGCTGCTCGACGAGCCGGTCACCGGCGTGGACACGGTGGGCGAGACGGATTTTTATCGGGTGCTGGAATCCTTCCGGCAAGAATCCGGAGCCACGATCATCATGGTGACCCATGACTGGGAGATTGCGGCCCGCACCGCCTGCCATGTGCTGGTGCTCAACCGGCGGGTCATCGGTTTCGGAACGCCCGCCGAGGTTCTCTGCAACGATTGTCTTAAACGGGCCTACGGGGTGGCCAGCGCTGTTCACCTCAGTTCCTGCCCCAGAAACGGCCACGGCTGAAGCCGTTGCCCATTGTGCTGCCGGACCTGGCCAGATTTAATCAACACGTCTATTAGAGGAAGGAATGCTGGAGATTCTCGGAATGCCCTTTATGCAGCGCGCCTTGGTGGCCGGCCTGCTGATCGGTTTCTTGGCCAGTTACTACGGGGTGTTTGTGGTGCAGCGCGGCCTCGGGTTTCTGGGCAACGGCCTGGCGCATGCCGCCTTTGGCGGGGTGGCCCTTGGTCTCCTGCTCGGCGGCGAGCCGTTGTGGGTGGCGGCGCCGTTCACCATGGTTGTTGCCGTGCTCATCACCTGGGTGCGTCAGAAAACCGCGCTTGCCTCGGATACGGTGATCGGCGTGTTTTTTGCCGCGTCCATGGCCCTCGGCATTGTTTTTCTCGCCCTGAAAAAGGATTATACAATCGACGCCTTTTCCTATCTGTTCGGTTCCATCCTGGCGGTTACCACGACGGATCTTAAAGTGGCGGGGGCGGTGGTGGTGCTGACGCTGGCTGTCCTGCCCTGCTGGGGACGGTGGGCCTATGCCACCTTTGACCGGGATCTGGCCTTAACCGACCGGGTGCCGGTCCGTTTCGACGAATATCTGCTGGCCGGTCTACTGGCGGTAACCGTGGTGGTGGCGGTGAAGGTGGTCGGCATCGTGCTGATCTCCGCCTTTCTGGTGGTGCCGGCCGCGGCGGCCCGCTTG
>MGTE01000114.1:0-466 GCA_001799275.1 Deltaproteobacteria bacterium RIFOXYD12_FULL_57_12 | reverse complement strand
CTCTCCGTCATCTTTGGCATGGCCAGTGTGTTCTTCGGCCTCTGGCTTTCCTACTGGCTTGATATGCCGAGCGGTGCCGTCATTGTATTGCTGCAGACCGGGGTTTTTCTGCTCAGTCTTGGCGGGGGGCGACTGCTGGCCCATTATCGACAACGGTCGTAATCCCGGCCGCCCCGGCAGTCATTCCATCCGTCCCAGTTTGGTCGCCGGCCGTCGAGTCTTTCAGCAATGCCGCCACGGCCTCCTGCAGGCGCAGGGCAAGATCCTGCTTATCCTTGGCGCGGTAATTTCTGGTTTCAATGGGCTGGCCCAGGCGGATGCGGACATGGCCGGGTTGCATCAGCAGGCTGCCCTTGGGCAGGATTTCATGGGTGCCGTGGATGGCCACCGGCACCAGCAGGACGCCGGCCTTGATAGCAAGGACCATGCCGCCGGCCTTAAAGGGCTGCAGGCGGCCGTCCCGGCT
>MGTE01000113.1:3523-18621 GCA_001799275.1 Deltaproteobacteria bacterium RIFOXYD12_FULL_57_12 | reverse complement strand
AAGCGCCGAGACGAACCAGTTATCCATAAGTCTTCCCCAAAAAACCATCCGCGATCAGGCCGAGGCTGCCGGCTTGCTGATCCGCAGATAGGTGTGGTCGCAGAAGCGAGCGCCGTTGCCGATCTCATGCCTTCTTGCAAAAGACCATACGCCTTCATTTTCCACCGCGACCTCAAAATCATACAGCGGCCACCAAAGCCAGAATTTCTCCTTTGTCCTTGCCCGAAACAGATCGAAATCCTCGGGCCGGTCAATTTTCGGCAGGATGACCCTGAGAAAAAGTTTGGCAGTGGCCGTGGCGTATGGCCCGCAAATCTCGACCGCCTTTTGCTACGCCAATTAACCAAGTGCCAAAGACCTCTGTTCCTCATAGAAAAAGGACCGAGTCCTGTCAAGCTGTTTGTACGATCACACCAGAGGTCGGCATATCACTCTGTTCCGGCGTGCGTAACCTACTTGCGAAAATCATGCAGGTGATGTACAGAGGGATGAGTGCTTCGTTTGTGTTATAGGCAATGGCTCTCGTCCGGGGGTAACTTCGGAGCGTGGCGCAACAAACTCAAACGGCACAAATTAAACGATTACGAAATGTTACAGTTATAGCTTGAATCAGTTCAGCACCCTTGCGCGGCTGAACTGATGCTGTTTTACAAGGAGAGGCTGTTCGTTTTATTAAATAAAAAACTGTTGGCGCCACATTCATGCTTACAGCCCAGCAAGCCAAAATCCAGGCGAGCTGCGAGGCCGGCACCAAGCTGCTGGCTCGACCTCTGCTGCCCCTGGTCCGCATCGTTCAGTTTGTGTATCTGTCCGGCCCGTACAAGGGCATCGAGCCCCTGTTGGCCGAACTGCCGGCCGAACTGGAGGTGCAGGATATCCGGTATGAGGCGCCGGCCGATCTGCTGCGCCCCATGCTGCCGGTCCTGCGGACGGCCGAGGCCATGAAGAAACCGGCGGCCCTGCGCAGTCTGCCGGTGATTCAGGATGAACAGCGACGACCGCTCAATCCCTTCAAGGCGATGGAACTGTGGGTCGGCCAGCAGGTGCTGACCCGGGAACTGGAGCGGATCAACAGCCTGCTCTGCGAACCCCGGGGCTGCACGCTCTGCTGTGTCGGGCCGGACGCAGCCGCCGGTATGCGGCAGCACTTTTTCGAGATCCCGCTGCGCGATATGGAAGTGGCCTGGTTCAACGATCCCCTGGTCGACACCGAGGCGTCACGCCGGGTTGTCTCCATGACCGAGCCACCCCTTGTCCACGACAACCGACCCTTTTATGAGGGCGGTCGGGCTCTGTACCGCTGGCGAAACGGCTGGAGCCTGATTCTGCCGCGGAACACCGCCTGTGCGCAGCTTGATAGTGAACAAGGCCGCTGCCGGATCTATGCCGAGCGGCCCGAGGCCTGCCGGCGGCCGCAAATTTTTCCTTATCTGCTGGAAAAACAGGAAAACGCGGAAGAAGCCGGTACAGCTTACATCTTCCGCAACAAGCTGCTGGCCGTCTGGGACTGCCCCTCGGTCCGCGACCTGAAGAACGTCATCGCCCGGTATGCCGAACTCAGCGGCCTGGAGCCGGTGTTCATGGAAAACAAGGGCTAGTGTCCCGTGCGGTTAATTGTTGCAGGAAATTGTTGAGGCACCGCGGCGAGGGGCCGCGAGGGCCAACAATTACTAGAAAGAATTAACCAAACGGGACACTAGGAAGGCATGCCATATCTGCTCATCACCCTGGCCTACCTGCTGGGCGCCGTACCATTCGGCCTGCTCTTCGCCAAAACGGCCGGGGTCGATATCCGCCGGGCCGGCAGCGGCAATATCGGCGCCACCAACGTCAGCCGCCTGCTGGGCCGGAAGCTGGGGACACTGACCCTGCTCGCCGACCTGGGCAAAGGTCTACTGCCGATGCTGGCGGTGCGCTGGCTGCTGCAAGAGGCGCCGCTGACGGAACTCTGGGTGGTGCTGGCCGGCGCCGCCGCCTTCCTGGGCCATCTTTTTCCAATCTATCTCAAGTTCAAGGGCGGCAAGGGGGTGGCAACGGCGCTCGGCGTCTTTCTGTTTCTCGCCCCGTGGGCCGTCCTTGTCTGTGCGGTCATCTTTGCCACGGTCGTCTTTTTCTCAGGTTATGTCTCCCTGGGGTCACTGGCCACCGCCGCCCTGCTGCCCCTCGTCCTCTGGCTGCTGGGTGCCGCCAATCTCCATATCGGCCTGGCGCTGTTCGTCGCCCTTTTCATCTGGCTGCGGCACTACGAAAATATTGGTCGGCTGCTGACCGGCCAGGAAAAGAGCTGGAAAAATAATTAGCCGCCGTCCCATGCAGTATGTCATCAACGCGGCCCGCGGTTGCACAGAAGTTGTGAAAACGCGACAAATAGAGTAGTTATTCTGGTCGGCGCATGGCTCGAACGCCGTGATGCCCGCGTGAAGACATAACAGCTTGTTGGTTGTCACTAAGTTTTACAAAAGGAATCTATTATGCGGATGCTTCTTTCCTGCCTGGTCGGCCTGCTCGTATTCTGCCTGCCCACTTTACTCAAGGCCGAACTCGTTGACCGGGTGGTGGCCGTGGTTAATGACGAACCCGTAACCCTTTCCGAGTTGAACGAAGAGGGTCGGGATTTTTTCCGACAGATTATCGCCAAAGCGCCGGCCGATCAGCTGGAGGCCGCCCTGGACAAGGCGCGTCGCGAGGTGCTTTCCTCTCTGATCAACAAAAAAATCACGGCGCAGAAAGCAAAGGAACTGGGCATCACGGTCGCCGATCAGGAGGTGGATGAGGCGGTCAACAGTATCATGACGCGCAACAATGTGTCCGCGCCGGTTTTCAAAAAAGACCTGGAGGCAATGGGCTCCACTGAAGAGAACTACCGGCGGACGATCCGGGATCAAATCCTGCGTTCGAAGCTGCTCAATCAGGAGGTCCGGACCAAGGTGGTGATTACCGACGAGAAGGCCAGGGCATACTATGACGCGCATTATACCGGAAAAAAAGTCACCCAGGGCTACAATATCCTCCAGATGGGGTTCAGTTGGAAAAAAACCGGAGATGGCGCTCTCGAAGCGGCCAAGACGAACGCCCGGCAACGGGCGGAACAGGCCAGGGAGCAGGCGGTAAACAACGGGAATTTCCGGGAGCTGGCCAAGTCGTATTCCGACCTGCCGTCGGCAGCCGAAGGCGGGGATATCGGGGTGATCAAAGAGGATGAAATGGCGCCCTACATGCGCCAAACAATTCTTGCCATGCAACCGGGTGAGATCAGCCCGCTCGTGGAAACGGATTCCGGCTACCAGTTCTTCAAGCTGCTTGCCACCGAGCAGGGCGGGGTTGCGCCGTATGAGGCGGTACAGGAAGAGATTCGTGAACTTCTTTACCAGGAAGAGACGGAAAAATATTATGAAAAATGGGTAAAGGATCTCCGGAAGCAGTATTACATCAAGGAACTGTTGTAGGATCACAGGGCACAGAGAAAAAACCACCTATGCGCAACAAAGTTCAAGAAGGCACCGGCCCGGCACCGGCTGCGGAACCAGCCGGAGGCGCCGGCGCGCTCCTCAGGAGTGAACGGCTGGCCCGCGCCATTTCCCTGGAGACGGTGGCGGCCGCCACCAGTATCCGGGTCGCCCTTCTGGAGGCCATGGAAAACGACGACGGCGACCGGTTGCCGGCCGATGCCTTTGTCCGGGGCTTCATCAAGCTGTATGCCGACTTCCTCGGGCTTGACCCGGCGGTGGTCCTGGCCCGCTACCGCCGGTCGCCCTCCAAGGGTCTTCGTCAGCCTCCGGTCGACCTGCCGGCCAGCACCACCGCGGATATTCTCAAGCTCAAGCCAGTCAACGAACCGCCGGCCTTTTCCCCTGCCAGTTTTCTGCGGCTGCTGGCTGGCGGCCTTGTTCTCTGCCTGCTGGGCTATCTCTGCTACATAACCTTTTTTACCGGCGGCGACCAACAACCCGCTAATCCGGCGACAACGACGGAGCGCACAGCCGCCCCGCTAGCGCCGGCTGTTCCGGACCCCAGTCGGGAAAGCCAGCCCCTGACGCAGCCGACGGCCGAGCCCGCCCCGGCCGCTCCGGCGACGGCAAGTCTCGCCGAACCAACGGCGATTGCCGCCATCGATCCCGAGCCGCAGTTCAACTATGTGCTCAAGGCCCGTTTCCTCGAGGATACCTGGCTGTGGATTCAGGTTGATGACCAGAATTCCCAGGAATTAACCTTTCGCAAGGATGAACAACGGGTCTGGAAGGCCAGACAGAAGATCGATCTGTACCTGGGCAATGCCGGCGGCGTGGAACTGCTCTTAAACGACCAGCCGCTTGCCGGTCTTGCCACCTCTGGCAAAACCGGCCGGATCTCCATCCCGCCGGTTCCCTCCCAATGATCCGGCCGCGATGACCAGCGACCGCACCGAGGCCGTGGTCCTGGCCCTACGCGACTACGGTGAATCCGACAAGATCGTCACCTTCTATTGCCCGGCGATCGGCAAGCTGACCGGCATTGCCAAGGGCGCCAAGCGCAGCCGGAAACGCTTTGTCAACAAACTCGAACTGTTTTCCCGCCTGGAAATCATCTTCACACCACCGACCCGCAGCGGGCTTGCCCGCATCGTCGAGGCGGAACTGCTTGATCCCTTTATCACCTTACGCGAACATTACGACCGCTATGTCGCCGCCGCGCTCATCAGCGAGTTGATGGTTCTGTGGACCAGAGAGAATGACGCCGATCAAGAGCTGTATCCCCTCCTGCTCTGGTCGCTCGCCGGTCTTGATCAGGGCCGGCCGCTTCTGGCCACGGTCATCCTGTTTCAGATCAAACTGTTCGGCATCATGGGCTATCAGCCACAACTGAACGGCTGCGTTGTCTGCGGCCGCCTTGATGCGGCGGGCAGTCCCCATGCCTTCAGTCCCGGCCGCAACGGCCTGCTGTGCGTCCGCTGCCGACCAGGCGCCCAGGCGGGCGCACTGCTGCCCATTTCCCTGAGTACCGCCAAATTGCTCAAGAATGCCCAGGATCTGCCCCGGGAAAAACTCAACCGGCTACGCTTCTCCCCGGCCTCGCTACAGGAGGCCGGCGCCCTGTTGCATGGCTACGGCCAGCACCTTCTGCAACGCGAAATCCATTCCTGGAGTTTTCTCAAAAGCGCGGCCGGGCAATAAGGCGACGAGTCCGGGCAACAGGCTTATGAGGAAACAACCGCGACAGGAAGGCGCTCAGTCGAGATAGACGATCTCGCCGCTGTATTCAGTGATGGTGCTGCCGTCGGCAAGCGCCAGGATGAGGCCACCGGTCAGCGGTTCAAGAGCCGTGACCCGCGCCTCATAGAGTGGGTTTTTCTGGACATCGTAGCCAAAGGCCACCCGGCGGCCGACCATGTCGGAAAGAGACAGCCAGCCGGCGATCAGCGGATGGGCGGGCCAGGCCTCGATTGCCAGAGCCTCGGCATCGAGCAGTTCCTGCTCGGCGTAATGGAGCAGGCCGATATTCCAGGCCAGCTTGGCCAACAGCCGGCCAGCCAGCAGTTCGATGTCCACCTCGGCGGCCAGGCAGGTCTTCATGGCCACGGCGGTCTCCGCAAGTTCCGGGGGAAAAGAATCGTTGTTGGCATTGAGCCCCACGCCGATCAGGACATATTCCTCGCCGGAATGGACGCCGACCAGGGTCTCGGTAAGCACGCCGGCGATCTTCCGGCCGTTTACCTGCACGTCGTTCACCCATTTGAGTCGGGCGGGCAGTCCGTAACTGCGCAGGGTTTCGCAGCTGGCCAGGCCGGCGGCCAGCGGATAGAGCCGGAAAGCGGCGGGCAGCAGGGTGTTGACCAGGATGAGCGTGAGCCAGACGCCGCCGGGCGGGGCATGCCACACCCTTTGAAAACGGCCGCGGCCGGCGGTCAACTCGCAGGCGAGGATGGCGGTGCCGGAGGCAAAGGATTTCCCCGCCTCCTCGGTCTGGCGGATGAGGTCGCGAGCCCGCTCCATGCCGCGGGCCAACCGATCATGGCACTCGATCCGGCTGCCGATCGGCGCGCCGTAGTCGAATATCCTGGCAACGGTTTCGGCCGGCAGACTCCGGGCACGAAGAGGAATCTCTTCTTCCCGGATAAGCTGCCGCACCCGTTGCGGCGAAAGCACTGGGGCTAGTCCCAATGCCGTTGACTTAAGCGAATTTTGCATGTTGGAACCGCAGAATATCGAACGCCGCTCCCGCCATCCCTGGCTCCCGCGGCATTAGCCCATCCCTGGACGTCAAGGAATGTCGAATGTCGAAGTTTAACCACTTCATAATTCTACGGTTTCTTGTTCGATATTCGATATTCGCTGTTCTGACAAAAGTTTATTTTCTTAACAGTACGGGGGCTAGTCCCATTCCGCCTTGACGTGGTTGATGATCTTCTGAACCAGGGGCAGCTTCTCAGGGGCGCAGATGCCAATGAGCGGCGTGCCCTGCTCGACACTGACCCCGGGCTGGAAATAGATGGAGTGGATGATGCCAGGTTCTCCTGCGTAGTAAACCGGCGTGTCCCTCTTCATCAGCGACATGGTGAGAATCTCGTCGCCGGGCCGGACAAACACCTCGCGCTCCCCCTGTTTTTCGATCCGCGACTGGATATCCAACGCAAAAAAATACTTGGCGTTTTCCGGGGCCGGAAAGAGATAGAGAACCCGCTGCAGAATCGCCTCGATGATCTCCCTTTTCTTCAGGGGATGCCGGATGGTGAGAATTTTTTCGCCGGCCTCCACGAAGTGACCTTCCAACTCCTCCCGTAGAGAGGCGACAACTCCTTTGGTCATGGAGGTTATTTTTTTCTTGTTTCTTTCCCTGGTTATTTCATAGAGCAGGGTGCCGGGGATATGATGCCAGGTGCCGCTCGGGCTCTCCACCTCGGTACCCTGTTTCACCTTGAAGCGGACCTGGCCGGTATGGGGCGTGATGACGTCCACATAGTCATAGGGGTCGGCTCGATAGTGCGCCAGAATTTCGTCAAAATTGATGGTGTCGCTCATGGATTCGTTGCCGTGTTCACGTAAGTCAGCCATAGTGTCTCGTCAGGTCGGCGCTCAGCGGTAGTAAAGGTTGCGGCCGCCCATGGTTAAAAGAGCCCGATGCAGATTCTTGCGGAATTCGCGCCGATCCCAGATTCCCTGGATATGGCCGCGCTTCAACGCGTTGCGGGCGCTGTGATAATCGGGCGGGATATCATCCCCAGTGGTCTCCCGGATGACCCGGTAGCCGGCAAAGCCGATCCGGCTGGAGCGGATGGCGAACTGGTAGGGTGAGCAGCCGAGAAAACTGGCCACCGGCCCGGCATAGGAGTTGTTGTCGTAGACCACGATATAGAGGCCGCCGGAATCGATGTACTCCCGGACCGCCATGGTACACTTGGGCATCTGCACCACGCCGATGGTGCCTTCCTGGATGCGGATACCGCCGGTGGTGTGGACGTAGGCCAACAGCGGCCGCCGCTTCAGCCGGGCTTTTTCACAGGCCCGCACGAATTTTTCGCCCTCGACCGCGCCGACCGTGCCGTTCCTGAAATCGCTGTAGAGCATGGTCACCACCAGTTCCGTGTCCATTACCCGGCCATAAAAGGTCAAATTGGCGCTGTTGCGGCCGGTCTTGGCCCGCGCCACATTAAGCCGATCGTCAAATCCGGGATAGGCCAGGGGATTGATCGACTGGTATTCCGCATTGAACTCGCGGATCGAGTCCGGATCAAAAAGATGCTTCAGATACCATTCGTATTCCAGGGGAAAATGGTGGCCGCAGTTTTCGCAGACCCCGGCGAATTCGCCATAAAGATCCGGAACCCAGAGATCCTTGCAGCCGCGCTGGGCCGTATTGGGGCAGGTAACGGTGCGGTCCTCGTTGGCCAACGGGCTGGTGTAGGTATCCCAAAGCTCAAAGGGGTCCTCGCTGCCCAGAGGGGGCCGCTCGCCAGCCGGCCGGCCAGTTTTCTCGAGGGGCTGCAGGTTGATAAAATCGCAGGCCTTGCGCAGGGGGGCAGCGATCCGATTCAAGATCACCGAGCCCTCGCCGGAGACGTCCTTGATCACCTTTTCCATCTGTTTCTGTTGGTTGCGAAGCAGGTCGTAGCGAAAGCTGTAATAAATTCTAGCGGTAATATTGCGGGCCTTGCGGTACATGGCCAGAGAGGGAGACGGCTGGCCGACAAAGGCGTCCACGGTCATGTTCCGATATTTTCTGGAGCGAAAAATGAGCAGCCGGTTGACCTCATCCTCGTGCAGATCCCAGGAGATATTGATCTGCGGCTCCTCGGTCGCCGCCGCCTCCGCCTTTTTCAGCTTGACCTCGTAGGCCCGGAAGGAGCGAAGACTCTTGGTCTTGAGGATAACCTCGTCGGTGGCCCGGATGACCTCGGAACGCAACTGCCGGAAAAAGGCGAAATCATCCCGCCGGGCGCCCAATGGCGGCTCCTGGATGATCCGGTCGATGGTGCCCTGGGCCAGGTTCTCCCGGGCTGTGATGCAGAGGCGATCGGCGCAGGCCTCGACCAGTTCCTTGGGAACCTTTTCCCCTTCCCGGATCTTGCCTTCGATGGCGGCGGCCCCTTCCGGCGAAATCACCGAATAGTAGCCATGGGAAAACATCAGCCTAAAATCGGTCAACCCGATGGCCTCGGCGCCGCCGGAGCCGCCCTCGGAAATCACGGAAATCATCGGCACCCGCAGCTTGCACATCGCATAAAGGTTGCGGGCGATCTGCTGGGCCGCGCCGGGATAATCCTCCACCGGAAAGGAGCCCGGCGTGAAGATATAGAAATGGATGGGAATTCCCTCGGTCTCGGCCACCCGCATGTAGCGCAGGGCCTTTTCGTTGCCCCAGGGCTTGCAGGAGCCACCGTTGCGGAACTCCTCACCATGACCCTTTTCCTGGCCGATGACCATGACCGTCTGCGGGATTACTTTATTTTTCACCCGCCGAACAATGTTGGCCTTGGCCGTGACAATGGAGGGATCGATGCTGGCATCCTCTTCGCCGCCCAGTTCCGTGTAATCCTCGTAGACATTCTCCAGGATGTCCTTCAGGGTAAAACGCAGCGGGTTGCGGACGATCCGTACCCGCTCCATAGCGGAGAGACTTTCCTCGCCCCGTTTCTCGATAAAGGAAATCCCTTCTTCGAGTTTGCGGAGTTCCGCCGCCAGTTGTTCCTCGGTATAGTCGTAGAAGGAATGCTGGAGAAGCTTGAGATTTTCCTGAAACCCGGTCAGGTTCCCCCAGTCGGTGGAGTCCTTGACGTGGGCAAGGTAGATGAGCCGCTCTTCGGTCTTGAGGAGCCGTTTGCGTAAATCGTCCATGAGTCCTTTATCCTGTTATCGTCAAAACGCCAGCAGACGATCCAGATTGTTGCGCAAATAATCGATGTTGGTGGTGATGGAAGCACCACTGACGCTCCGGCCCTCGATGCAGGTTTCATCAAGCAGCCGGCCGGCCCGCTCCTTGGCCTCCTGGATGGACGCGCCCCAGACGATGGCCAGCGCCAAGTTGGGATCGAAATCGCTCGGGATCGGATAAGGCCGGTCAAAGGGCACATGGGTGTAGACGGCGGACCAGTCGTTCTGCGGGAACTGAAACCGGGTAATCGTGCCGATCCACGGAGCGAACCCCCGGCGGGTGTCTTCCGCCACGAGCCGCAACTCAATGCTCGCCCCCTTGAAGTCGACGTCCGCCTGGGTATAGCCGATCCGGTCGCCAAGCGCGACGCGGATCTGTTCCCGGATCAGGTTGGGGTGCTTGCCGCCCAGATAGCTGATCCGGGCGGAGACGTCGTTTTCCACCTGAATGCGGGTGTTGACCTCGAGCAGATAGGGCTGGCCGTCGCGGGTGACGATCCACTCCCAGGTGCCGACATTGTCGTACCGGACATGGGAGGCCAACTTCAGGGAGTACTGCACGATCTGCTCAAGGAGGTCGTCGGCGTTGAAGTCGTACACGAAGCAGTCATTGTGAAAGCCGGGCGCCGCCTCGACCCGTTTCTGGCGACCGGTGCTCTGGATCGTGCAGTTGCGGGTGCCGAAATGGACCCGCTCGCCGTGCCGGCTGCAGAGCAGCTGCACCTCAAGATGATTGTAGTCGCGCAGGCACTGCTCGATGAGCACGCCACCGTCGCCGAACTGACGCTTGGCATAGTTCTGCACCTGCCTATACACCCGCCGGAACCGCTCGATTTCGGTGACCTCTTCGATCCCCATGCCACCGCCGCCAGCCGCTGCCTTGACTAAAACAGAAGGCCGCTGGATGCCCTGACTCTTCTGGCTGCTGAGCAGCTGTTCGGCGATTTCCTCGGCGTCGATCTCATTGTAGATCGGGCTGTCCGTTCCCGGAATAATCGGGATTTCCAACTGTTTGGCGATCCGCTTGGTATTGATTTTATCGCCCAGGTTCTTGATCACCTGCCAATTGGGACCGATAAAGGTGAGCGGCCGGTTGCGGGTGGTCACCCTTCTGGCAAAGCGGTAATCCTCCGAAAAAAACCCGTAGCCCGGATGGATGGCCGTGCAGTCGGTGTAGTCGGCCACGGCCAGGATGTCGTTGGGATCGGTGTAGCTGTTGATCCGCAGCGCCTTGTTTTTGTTGCTGTTGGGGTCGCGGTTCAGGCGGACATGCTGGGAGTTCTCGTCTGCCGCCGTGTACACCACCACATAATCGAGGCCGAGATCCTGGCAGGCCGCCATGATCCGCAGGGCGATCTCGCCTCGATTGGCTATCAGTACCTTTCCTTTCAACGTATATGCCCTCTTCTGGCTGGACAGTGAAAAACCATCTTCGTGACCGCCTGCCGCCGGAGTGGCGGTAGCCGTGTCAACAGTCCGGCTATTATACCCGGCCGGGTCCCATTATAAAGAAAATTGTCGTTTTCTGTCGACCTCGAATACAACAAAAGGGGATGAACAAACCCTAATTCAAGAGTATCCATCCCCTCTAAAAGCTGGCGAGCCGTTGCCCGGCCGCCGGCCGACACTGTCATCGGTTGCTGTTCTCGTTCTCCGTTTCGGCAAATAAGGGACTCGAAAAATACTAATGTGCCTGGATCGCGCCCGGATTGGGGTCAGATTTGGTTGCGCCGATTGAGCAAAACCGCAGGAGTAGCCGCGCTACTCTGAGGATTTTGCGATTGAGGCAAGACCAAAGATGGCCCGAAGACGGGATGCGTGATGGTATATTAATATTTTCCGAGTCGCTAAAGCCTTCAATAATAACTGCTGGATAAAAGCACGCCATCTATAACCTGTTTCAGTGACGAGCGTCAATTTTTTTCTTGACACGCGGCCTGTTTTCCCATACCAATTCACGTTGGAAAATTGTAGGCTAATCGAGAAAAAAGCCGTTATCGCCATTGCGCCCTAGACCCGAACACGTCTGCGCCAGAAAGTGAATCAATCATTATGGATAAAGACCCCCCTCCCGACTCGTCCGACTCGTCCGATTCGTCGGATTTCAAGCGATTACTCAGTCAACTCTGGAATTTTTTAGGGTTTAATCGTTCACCGGACACCACAGAGGATCTTGAACAGGAAATCCAGGAACTGCTCGAAGAAGGCGAGGAGCAGGGCCTGATCTCCAGCCAGGAAGGACGGATGATCAACAGCATCTTCGACTTCCGGGATACCCTGGCCCACGAGATCATGACCCCCCGCTCCGAGCTGGTCGGCGTCGAGGTTTCCCTATCGATTCCTGAGGTTGTCCGGCTGATCAACGAAAACGGCTTCAGCCGGATCCCAGTCTATGAGGAGACCCTGGACAATATCGTGGGCATCCTGCACGCCAAGGATCTGCTCACCTGCCTGTGTCCGCCAGATCAGGGTCCCGGCCTTCGCGACCTGGTAAAGCCGGCCTATTTCATTGCCGAGAACAAAAGGATCGTCGAGTTGCTCAAGGAGTTCCAGGCCAGAAAAATTCATCTCGCCCTGGTTACCGACGAATTCGGTGGCATCCGCGGCCTGATCACCATCGAAGATGTCCTGGAGGAACTGGTTGGCGAGATTGACGACGAATACGACACCGACGAAGAAAGGTGGCAGGTGCTCGAGGATGGTTCGCTGCTTACTGTCGCCAAGGTTGACATCGAGGAAGTAGAGGAGTTTTTTCACGTGAAATTTCCCGAGGGACCCTATGAATCGGTGGGCGGCCTCATCACCCAGCAACTGGGCCGGGTGCCGAAAAACGGCGAGACCATGGAGATCAACTCCCTCATGTTCAGGGTGGTTGCCGCAACCAAGCGCCATATCAAAACCGTCAAAATCAGCCGAATTTAAAACATAGGTTGTTTAGTCCCTTAGGCGTTGAGTGTTAACCGTTCGCGGTCAAAAATTTCACAAACCTCACGCCCACGGGACATTCAGATGTTAACTGGTGTTAAGGGACTTATCCAGCTCCGCAGGGTTAGACTGTAGGCTGTTAGACTGTAGCCAGACAAGAAAATGCTCGAATCCGCGGGGCTGAAACAGGCCTCATCTTGTAATCTCCTCACTAATAGACTAAACAGCTACAGACTATCCACCTACATACTATCCACCTATCCACCTGAATAGTCCGGCCGACATCCTCCGTGAAAATCATCCGCCGCCCTGCCACCACAACGCTCCTTGGCCTGCTCACTAGTCTGCTGCTTTTTCTGGCCGCGCCCGGCGCCGTTGCCTGGTGGCCCCTGGCCTGGATCGGCCTGACACCACTCCTGCTGGCTTTACACCGGCTGACCCCGGCCAGGGCCGCCCGGCTCGGTCTGGTTGCCGGGCTCTTCTATTATACAGCCCTGCTCTACTGGATCGTCATCGTGCTCGGCCGCTACGGCCACCTCTCCTGGCTGGTGACCCTGCCGGCCCTGCTGCTGCTCGCTTTCTACATGAGCCTCTATCTCGCGCTCTTTGCCGCCCTTACCTCCTGGGCCATGGCCCGGAGCAGGGCACTCCTCTGGCTGGCGCCTTCCCTCTGGGTGGTGCTTGATTTTGTCCGCGGCCGTTTATTCTCCGGCTTCCCCTGGCAGGATCTGGGCTATACCCAGGCCCCGGCGCCGTACCTGATCCAGGTTGCCGATCTTTTCGGCCATCACGGCGTCACCTTTCTGCTGGTTCTGGTCAACTGCCTTGTTTTTCTGTTGATAACCCGCCAATCGAGAAACAGCGCAACGCCCGGCCAACGGCCGTCCTTGGCCGCCTGGCTTGCCGCCTGCCTCCTGGTGGCCGGAGCCATGGCCTACAATGTGCTGCGCTATCAACAGGTGACTGAGGCGACCGCGGCCGCGCCGACCATCCGGGTAGCGGTGGTGCAGGGCAATATCGAGCAGGACCAGAAATGGACCCAAGGCATGCAGCGGAAGACCGTGGAGATTTACAACGATCTGTCGCGCCAGGCCCTGGCCGCGCCAGGTGCCAGGCCCGAGCTGCTGGTCTGGCCGGAAACAGCCCTGCCGTTCGCGCCGGCCGCAAGCCCAATTTTCCCGGAGCTGGTCGAGCCGTTTCTCAGCACCGAGCGGATCTGGCTGCTCACCGGCGCCCCGGTCTTTGAGCAAATGCCGGCCGAGCCGACCGCCGGGGCCGGCCCGGCCGACGTCCGCTATTACAACGCCACGCTGCTGCTGACGCCAACCGGCCAGATAAACGGCCGTTACGACAAAGAGCACCTGGTGCCTTTTGGCGAGTACATGCCGCTGCGGCGCTATCTGCCGCTGCCCCGGGCTCTTGTTGAGTCCGTCGGCGACTTCACAGCGGGCCAGGTCTCGGAACCTCTCTCTTGTCAGAAGGCCCGGATTGGAGTATTAATCTGCTTTGAAAGCATTTTCCCGGAAATTGCCGGCAAGTGGGCGGCAAATGGCGCCAATCTGCTGGTCAACCAGACGAACGACGCCTGGTTCGGCCGATCGAGCGCCCCTTGGCAGCATCTGTCCATGGTGGTGTTCCGGGCGGTGGAAACAAGGCGCAGTCTGGCCCGCGCCGCCAACACCGGGGTGAGCGGTTTCATCGACCCGCTGGGTCGGCTGCCGCAAATCTCGCCCCTGTTTACGCCCTGTTATCTGACCGCCGACCTGCCGCTGCTGGAAGAAAAAACCTTCTTTGTCCGGCACCGGAATTTTTTTGTCGGCCTGTGCGCGCTCGGCAGCTTTTTTCTGCTGACCCTGGCCGGCCGCCAGCCGACAAAGGCCAGCAAACAGCGAATATCGAATATCGAACAAGAAACCGCAGAATGATGAAGTAGTTAAACTTCGAAATTCGACATTCCTTGACGTCCAGGGAAGGGCTAATGCCGCGGGAGCCAGGGATGGCGGGAGCGGCGTTCGATATTCTGCGGTTCAAAAATACAAAATCCGCTTAAATCAACGGCATTGCGACGCGGCCGGCACTCGATGTTGCCAACTACAATTATCACATAATTAAGGAGTTATAAAAAAATGTCAGCGGAACTCAAACAAAAACTTCAGGCTTTGCAGGAACGCCTCTTCGCCCTACAGGTGTATCTTTGATGTAGACCGCAAGCAGGAGCAGATCGAAAAGCTCGAACATATACTCAGCGCGCCGAATTTCTGGGCCGATGCGGCCGCGGCCCGCAAGGTGCAGATGGAACATGGCCGGCTCCAAGAGTCTTTGACCGTCTGGCAGGGGCTGGTTGCCATGCGGGAAGAGGCGGAAATCCTTTTGGAACTGGCCGAGGGTGAAGAGGACGCGGCCGCCGACCGCGAGGTTGACCAGGCCCTCAACCGGCTGGCGCGGCAGATGGCCACCATGGAGGTGGAGTGCATGTTCCAGGGCGAACATGACACGAACAACGCCCTGCTCACCATCCATGCCGGCGCCGGCGGCACCGAGGCCCAGGACTGGGTGGAAATGCTGCAGCGCATGTACCTCCGCTGGGCCGAGGCCAAAGGCTTCGAAACGGATATCCTCGATTTCCTGGCTGGCGACGAGGCCGGCATCAAAAGCGTCACGGTGCTGATCAAAGGCCACTACGCCTACGGTTATCTCCGTTCGGAAATGGGCATCCACCGGCTGGTCCGGATCTCGCCCTTTGATGCCGGCGGCCGCCGGCACACCTCCTTTGCCTCGGTCTTCATCTTTCCGGAACTGGACGATGACATCGTGGTGGACATCAACGAC
>MGTE01000113.1:1929-3482 GCA_001799275.1 Deltaproteobacteria bacterium RIFOXYD12_FULL_57_12 | reverse complement strand
TCAACAAGACGAGCTCCGCAGTCCGTATCACCCATCTGCCGACCAATATCGTGGTGCAGTGCCAGAACGAACGCTCCCAGCACCGGAACAAAGACATGGCCATGAAGATGCTGCGGGCCCGGCTTTATAAATGGGAACAGGCCCTGCAGACCGAACAGCAGCAGGAACTACACGGCGACAAGAAGGAGATCGGCTGGGGCAGCCAGATCCGGTCTTACGTTCTGCAACCGTACCGCCTGGTCAAGGATCACCGGACCGGCCATGAAGTGGGCAACGTCGATGCCGTGCTCGACGGCAATCTCGACCAATTCATCAAGGCCTTTCTGCTCTGGAACGGTCAGCCGGACCGGCCGGCGGCCTGAGGCCGCGGACCGGGCCGGCGGCATCATCATAGGGGGGGGCGCGGGTGAACGACTGCGTAAAATGCGGAACCTGCACCACGGTCTGTCCGGTCTATCAGATCACCGGCCGCGAGATGTTCACGGCCCGCGGCCGCCACCAGTTGCTGGACAACCTGGCCCGCTCCGAACGGACTGCGGTCTTTGAGGAGATTTTCTCGAAATGCCTGCTGTGCGGAGCCTGCCGAGACGCCTGCCCGCGCGGCCTGGACACCCCGGCCCGGATTATCGCGGCCCGGGCCGAATTCTCCAGATTCACCGGCCACTCTTTCCTGCAGTATCTGGCCCGCCGGGCCATAGCCGCGCCGGGCCTGCTCGCCGGCCTGGCCGCCGCCGGCGAGGCCCTCAACCGCCTGCTCGTTCCCAGGCTGCCGGAGGAAAGCGGCCTGCGCCTGCGGCTGACCGCCATCGATTTCGCCGGTCTGCAGCCGGCGGCCCGGGGCTATATTGAAGGGTTGGCCAAGGCGAGAACCCGGCCGGGAACCGATGCGGCAACAAGCTATTTTGTCGGCTGCCTGGCCAACCATCTGCAGCCCGAGATCGGCCAGGCCATGGATTCCTTAATAAAAGGGGCGAGCGGCACGCTGCCGGGCGTTCCGGCCAGCCAGACCTGTTGCGGCGGCGCGGCGATTGCCGCCGGCAATCTGGCGGAGGGTCGCCGGCTGGCCCGCAAGAACATCGCGGCCTTTGGCAACGGCACGACGCCGATTGTCACCTCCTGCGCCTCCTGTTTCGACCAGCTCTCCACCTATCCGGAACTGCTGGCCGATGATGCCGCCTGGCAAGAACGGGCCGTGGCCTTTGCCGGCCGGCTCCGGGAATTTTCCAGGTTTCTGCTCGCGGAAGGCCTCGCCGACGGCCCGGCCAAACCGGCGGCCCGCCGGCAGCGGGTGCTCTATCATGACCCCTGCCACCTGCGCTTTACGCACCGGATCATGGCCGAACCCCGCCAGCTTTTGGCCGGCGCGCCGGATCTCAAGCTGGTGGAATTGCCGGGTGATGCCCAGTGCTGCGGCCAGGGCGGCCTGTTTCATGTGGCGCAGCCGGAGCTTTCCCTGCAGATCCGCGACCGGCTGCTGGCCAAATTTTCCGGCACCGGCGCCGAACTGGTGACCACGACCTGCTCCGGCTGTCTGCTGCAGTGGCGGCAGGGGC
>MGTE01000113.1:0-1912 GCA_001799275.1 Deltaproteobacteria bacterium RIFOXYD12_FULL_57_12 | reverse complement strand
TCTGCTCGCCCGCAGCCGGCCGACTCCGCCATAAAGCGGGACGCCGACGGCTCCGCGGCGGCTGGAAAAAACCGAAAAACTCTTGTCCTGACGGGCTGCCGGTGATAAAGATAGCGGTTGGCTGACAACCGGATTGCCACGACAGAATATTTCCCGGCGTCACAACACCTAGTCGCCGGTCATGGAGCGGCAGATTTTTATGAGAATATCTAATATCGAACAAGGAATTTCGAATGATGAAGTACCGACCTTCGACATTCTGCGGTTCTGTGTTTACCCCGCAGGGGGGTACAAGCTTTATTCGATATTCTCTTTTCTTTAATGATAAATCGCCGCCTGCGTGTGGCGCTCTTGCCTCTAAATATAAGGAGATAACCCGCCGTTGCAGCGTCACCCTTGGCGAGTGGAGCAATGCCTAAAACCTTACGAGAAGAAATGGAGGAGCGCGAGGCGCTGAATCTCTCGCCCCATGCCGCCTTGAGCCGCAACTCCCGAGGCCGGCAGCGGCCAGAGCCGGAGTGCGATATTCGGGTCGCCTACCAGCGGGACCGCGACCGGATCATCCACGCCAAGACCTTCCGGCGCCTGAAGCATAAGACCCAGGTGTTTCTGGCGCCGACCGGCGACCACTACCGGACCCGGCTCACCCATGTCCTGGAGGTCTCCCAGATCGCCCGCACCGTGGCCGTGGCCCTGCGGCTGAACGGCCACTTAACCGAGGCCATTGCCCTAGGCCACGACCTGGGCCACACCCCTTTTGGCCATGCCGGCGAAGCAGTGCTGAACAAACTCCACCCCGGCGGCTTCCGCCACTATGAACAGAGCCTGCGGGTGGTGGAACTCCTGGAAAACAAGGGCGATGGCCTCAACCTGACTTTCGAGGTCCGCGACGGCATCCTCAAACACTCCAAGGGCCGCAGCGAGATCCTGCCGGACGATATCACGGAACTGCCCATCACCCTGGAAGGCCGGGTGGTGCGGGTGGCGGACATCATCGCCTACGTCAACCACGACTTGGACGACGCCCTGCGGGCCGGGGTTCTCCGCGAGGAGATGCTGCCCAACGATATCCTTGATCGCCTCGGGCGGACCAACTCCAAGCGGGTCGGCACCATGGTGCGGGATCTCATCTACAGCACACTGGCGGCCGGCGGCGAGCGGCTGACCATGTCGCCGGAGATTCTTGCCGCGATCACCGACCTGCGGGCCTTTCTGTATAAAAATGTCTATGAAACCAACCAGGTGCATAACGATTTCATCAAGGCCATGAAAATCATCCGGGAACTCTACGAATACTTTCTGGAAAAAGGTTTACCAAGCGACATCGCCAGCAACATGGGCATCGCCGGCCCGCCGGACCACCGGAAGGTCTGCGATTTCATCGCCGGCATGACGGACCGATATGCCATTGACATCTATACTGATATTTTTCTGCCCAAACCGTGGGGTGTGCTGTAGGGGCCGCGACAATTGGCAACCACCTAATTTATTATAACGGTAGGAAAAGCAATGAAATGTATCCATTGCCAAGGGCTAATGAAAAAAGGAACAGCGCCACTCCATATTGACAGAAAAGGATGCCATTTAACTTTAGACCATGTTCCAGCATGGATTTGCAGTCAATGCGGTGAGGCGTATTTTGAGGAGAATGAAGTCAATGCGGTGCAAAGAGTAATTTCAGCGATTGAGATGAATGCTGAACCATTATTGGCAACTGGCTGACATTTAAAAAAACAAAAGGATGAGCTTGACCGCGAGAAGTTCGGCATGTAATGGGCGGTAATGGGGGGGCGCACTTCAGATTATAAGATTCTTGTCTATTTTAAAGATATTAACCTCAACTTTCTGACTTGCGAAAAACTTAACATAAAGCATTGTAATTGTGTATTTTTAACGTGAAAAGCCCTTCGTT
>MGTE01000112.1:5903-21248 GCA_001799275.1 Deltaproteobacteria bacterium RIFOXYD12_FULL_57_12 | reverse complement strand
GCTTTCCGATGTGGATACGTGCCGACATCCAGGCGGAAAACGCATCGCGGCCGTTGGCAATCGCCTCGTCAATGGTCTCCCCATCGGACATGCAACCCGGCAGGTCGGGAAAGCTGATCAGATAACCACCGCCGTCTTCTTCGGTCAGCGGCTCCACTACATGCGTATACGCCTCGAACGGATACGGTGGTTCAACGTGCGGAACAGTAATCTCACTCATGATTTCAACTCCTTTATCTTGTCGACCAGGGGGGGGTAACTCCGGAGGGAGAGAGGAATAGGGTCACATCTTAAAATTTAACTATTGGCGCGGCCTGGCCCTAACTCCGCCTAAAAATTCAGTCAATACACAGACTCAGTGCACAGTGACAAATGGGCCCTCATCCTGCGGCCAGCCGTCGTCAACGGGTTCGTAACGTCTTTCACGGATTGGCACCGGCGGGGCGCGTTCGGCGGACGTCTTTTGTTCCCATAATAATAACCTCCCCGCGTGCCTCGACAAAGGAGAGGAAGTCGACGGGCAGGTCTTCGCCAGGCTTCATGTCGATCGCGACCTGATCCAGACCAGGCCAGTTCTCCAAGGCCAAGAAGGCCGCCGTCCACTTCGCGGCTGGCAGTCCGTAAACGACAATATCCAGGTCGGACCGTTCGTGAAAACGGTGCGGGATCAGGATGGAACCATAAAGCAGGACTCGTTCCACACCAAGCGTTTGCAGGGAACGCGCTGCCTCTCGAACTGCTCGCAGCAGTCTCAACCGCCGTTCTTCCTGGTCGTCACGCCTGCGCTTCTGGCGCTCCAGATAATTACGGCGGCACTCTTCAATGCCTGCCGGTTCCATTCATTCCCTCAAGAAATTGCTGAAATTCAGTCAAGTCGCTCTTGACCGCACGCCAGGTTGGCTCAAGAGACGCCGCCAGGATGAAAATCCGTTCGGGTCGCAGGGAATGTACGTACAGATTGCGAAACAGATGACGGAAGGCTCGAAATTCATCAAGCATGGCGCATGTTGACTCGGAAAGCACGGCAGGTCGAATGCCAGGGGCCGCTGAGGACATGAGCAGAAGCAGTTTTTTGTGCCACTGCGTTCCCTGCGGCAGTTCATCGAATTCTTGGGCGATGGTTTCCAGCAGGCTCTCCAGCCCAGTGTAGAAGGAGTGGAGACAGGCAGCCATGCTGTCGGCCAGGATGTCCTCGGTGCCCGAGGCTGCGAACTCATGGCGCCTATCCAAACGTGCGGCGCAGAGGTTTACGGTTTGCTCCAACTCCTTCGCCTCCCGTACCAGGAGGATTGTAAGACTTGCCAAGGTCATGGCACTACCTATTTTAGAAGGGTGATAGGTGGAGGCTGAGCTGATAAGATATCGCTCTTTCGGCATGCACAAAAAATAAAGCGGTCATGGTAATCCACCCCATGCCTGACGTATAGTTTTGTTATAATGAATCTCGGCACAGACCGTCAACAAAAAAATCAGGCTGGCCGACGGGGACACAAACAGGATCACATCTTAAAAATTAAATATCCCGTAATCCCCCCCGGCGAACCGTTCCCTAAATATCATCACCCCGACAGCGGCCCCAGCAGATCGGCCGGCTGCTCAATAGCATAGCCCATCTCCCGGTACGCCTTAATGCGGTTACGGTACATCTTGAGGGTCACGGCGCAAGAGGAATCGACGTAGTCATAAACCACCACACCCGTCTTCCCTTCCGCCAGCCGATGCAGCCTTCCCGCATACTGCACCATCCGGCCCTTGAATGAAAGGGGCATGGCCAGCACGAGCGTATCCAATTCGGGCAGATCAAAGCCTTCACCGATCAGGGATGCCGTCGCCAGAATCGCCACCGGAGTACTCTGCTCCAAAGCCGCATGGACATCCGCCATGACCTGCACCCGAGCCTTGGCGGACAACTCGCCATCCATCCGGAGCAGTCGGAGTCCGGCAAGAGCGGGTTTGTGTTGAACCCCTTCGGTTATCAGGGCCGCCAGCTGGGCCAGATGATTCTTGCGGTCTGAAAGCAAGAGCGGAAACCGCCCTTCCCCGAGAGCCCGGATAACGTCGCCGGCTATCAACCCGGTGCGTAGAGCATTGGTTGTCAAGTGATGCACGAGGGCATGGTAATCCGGCTTGGGTCCGGCCTCGTCCGGCAACCTGAATCCCGTCTCCTTGATGATCACCCGTTTGGCGAGCCTGCCGTTATCCGCGCTCCTGATCTCATGCCTGACCGGACCGCATTGGTGGAAAAGAATTTTTTCGAGCCTGTCCTTACGGTAGGGTGTCGCGGTCAACCCCAACACGTAACGGGCCGGGAACCGCTTCATCACGGCCTCGAACGAGGCTGCCGGAATATGGTGGCACTCATCCACGATGATCTGCGAATAGGCGCCGGCGATCTCTTCAAGCTCTTCGGTGCGGGTCAGACTCTGGAGCATGGCGATATCGAGCTTGCCGTTCCGCTTTTTCGAGGTGCCGGCCAGGGTGCCGATTTCCTTCTTGCCGAGGCCCAAAAACTCCATCAGCCGATCACGCCACTGCGTCACCAGTTGTTTCCGGTGCACCAAAATCAACGTGGGCGCCTTCCTGTGGGCGACCATGGCGCAGGCCATGACAGTCTTGCCGGCGCCGGGCGGGGCGCTCAAGATACCGGTATCGTGCTTTTTCATTATATTGACCGCGGATTCCTGACTTTCGCCAAGCGTGCCCGTGAATGTAAAAGCCAGCCCCTTTCTGTTCAACCGCTCGTCACGGACCACGACTCTGGCGCCAGCCTTGCGCAATATCGCGGTTGCTTTTTCGAGAACCCCTCTCGGCAGCACGAGCCGGTCGTCCTGCAACTCTCCGGAAAAGATAAAGGGCCGATGCCGGTAAGTGGACATCCGCATGCGCTGCGACTTAAAAAACTCCGGATTTGGGAAGCTCGCGGTACGTTTAAGTCGGCTGATCAACCTTGATGACAGCCCGGCAAGAGGAATTTCGATCTGCGCGCCGTAGCCGATTTCAAGCACCCGGCCGGCGAGCGTCATACTATCCTCGGCGAGGCAGTCATCCTTCATATTCTCAAGGATATTATCGGCGGTGAGCAAAGCGGCATCATCTTCAGGTGATTGAAGCTGTAACTTGGATGGCAGGAAATCCCGCACAAGCGACATGACTTCAGGAGAAGAAAGCCTGCGGACCCGCGCCAGATACTCCCACTGATTGGCGTGAGGCTGCCCGAACGGATCAATGAAGACGCTGTTGTCCTGCTCTCGGGCGCCATGTTGCAGAGGAAGCGCGATCAGGTTGCCGAACCCGCCCTTGGGCAAGAAATCCTGATTCGGAAAAAACCGGTCATACGACTCGAGTTCGATGGTGTGACGGATTTCGTTGCAACGCGCCAGAATCAGGGTTCCCAATATCCTGGCCAGGCGGGCCGGGACCGATTCAACGAAAAAAATCCAGGCATGGCCGCCGTTGCCGGAGCGTGATCGTTCCACGGCGACTTGTATCCCCAGTTGTTCACCGACCGTGCGATAGCACTCGATATCGACATGCCAGCCCGGGCCATCAAAATCACAGGCCAGAAATACACAGGTATCATCCTCGCGGATGGCATAGGTGCCGATGGTCATCTGGCCGCGTAGATGGGCATCGGCGGCCACTGCGTCAAACGGCTGGAAATCCTTGTTCGAGCAATCGATGCACTTGATCCTGGGCTTGTGGCAAATAGGCGCCCATTCCTTCCGACAGGCCGGCGAGTAGCCTTTCGTGCCTTTCTTCCGGTTTTCCCAAAGTTTGGGGTACACGGACTCGCGGCAGCGAAAGAGCTTCAGGAAAAGATTGATCTTCTCGGTGGTTGATTCGGGAATTCGATCAGAAACCGGCCGGCCCAGAACTGGACAGGCCACCAGCGGACTTTCAGCCGCCTTCAAAACGGCAAGACGGGTAAGGAGCCGGGTTTTCTCCTCTTCGATTTCCCGAAGTCGGTTTTCGAGAGAACGAATATCGTCTACGGTCTGCGACCCCACTGCGTTTCCAGCCCCTGGTCAGACTTGCCAAATCTAGACTTTGGTCAAAATATGATACATGGCGAAGCGGCGCCTCATAAGATCATGGCGGGATCAACGCATGATATCTAAAAACAACTTATTCTGCGTATCGCCTACGCGCAGGCAATCCCTCCTAAAATTGGCAAGATCCGGACCCGGGATTTGCTTTCATCTATGACTACCAGCGCCCCAGAAGATAAATCAGCTTCATGTTGCCTGAGGGCTGCAATGACAATACCCTCCAGGTGGTCAGGAAACACATCCTCGGCACGAACCTGAAGCACGCTCGGACCCTTTGCATACGTCAACGCCAACATCGTGCCGAAATCCAGGTCGTGGGTAAACACTATGTAGCCATTCGCCACAGCCCAATCCATGATCATCCGGTCGGCGGCGTGTGGATCACCCACCGTAGACCAGTGGACTGCCGGCCAGCCGTGGCCCGCTAATACCGGCACCCAGTCTGGAGACAGATTCATGTCGATCAGGATTTTGATGCTCATGCGACAGCCAGAGGCACTTCCCTCTCCTCGACCCGCCATGTCGCGTAGGCCAGTGCTTGGTTAATGTCTTCAGGCTCTAAATAAGGGTAGGCCTTCAGTATCTCCTCGCGAGACCTACCGGCCGCCAACAGCCCCACAACCGTGCCAACCGTCATCCTCATGCCGCGAATGCACGCCTTGCCGCCCATGACAGCGGGATCAAGAGTAATGCGCGATAAATCTTTCATTATGAACCTCCCATCTATGCAGCCGCTCGTTGAACTAAGGCCCGTGCATGCTTCAATGCTCTACCGTCGCGCCACACGAATTCTTATCTCGTCCGGTAGGTAACGCCCTTTAATTGACTTTTTTCTGGCCCGCATCACTTCCCTTTTCCTGCTGGCGATTCCATTCAATTCGGGAGGTAACTCCGTTATTGACTACGTTGACAAACTCCCCCGCATTCGAGACTGCCAAGGAGACGTTGCCCGTACAGGGGACAGGGGCACAGGAGCTCAAAGACATCAGAGATGAATTAAAGACGCCCTATTTCCCCTTGCTGCCCCCAGAGCTCAAGCTGCCATGAGTTCGGCGCGCTGCACCTTGGGCGCACCAGCTTGGCGTGCTTGCCAAAGGTCGTAAGCGGCCTGCTGGCCGATCCAGAGATCAGCACGGCCACCGTTTTCAACCCCTAGCCAGCCTTCCAAACGCAAGGCCATCTCTGGAGAAATGGCGGCGTGCTCGTTAAGCACTCGGGACAAAGCGGCACGAGTAACACCAAGCTGCTTTGCCGCCTCGGTAACGGTTAGTCCGAGGGCGGGCAAAACGTCTTCCCTTAAGGTCGCGCCCGGGTGTGGTGGGCTGTGCATTTGAGTCATGGTGTTTCCTCCTAACCCCGATAAACGGGATAAGTACCTTCACGAAATAATTTTCTGCCAAAAACGCGCAGAATATAATTTCTAAGGTACTAATGGTAGTCCTGGTAATCAATCAACACGGCGTCCTCACCATCAAAATCGAACGTCATTCGCCAATTGCCATCCACCCATATAGACCAATGTCCGGTCGATAACTTGTGCAGTCTCCAGCCCGGCACATTCATGTCGCTTGGATTTTCGGAAAGGTCTAAGCGCACTAACTGCCGTTTCAACTTTGACGAATGATGTGGTTGTGTGCCTGCTTTGCTGCCTGTCTCAAAGAAAACTTGCAACCCTTTGTGCCGGAATGATTTAATCATAGCCTAGTGTATAGCGTAGCGTTTCGGATGTCAATTTAAAATCGTGCTACCATGGGGCTGCAACAGAGAAATCAAGAGTCACATCGTAAAATGATAACTTCCCCGCGTGCCTCGATAAAGGAGAGGAAGTCGACGGGCAGGTCTTCGCCAGGCTTCATGTTGATCGCGACTTGATCCAGACCAGGCCAGTTCTCCAAGGCCAAGAAGGCGCCGTCCACTTCGCGGCTGGCAGTCCGTAAACGACAATATCCAGGTCGGACCGTTCGTGAAAACGGTGCGGGATCAGGATGGAACCATAAGGGCGGCGGACGGCAGACGGGACGGCAGACGGGACGCTGGTACTAAAACAACTTATATCTTGCGGGAAAAGCGCGGCCGGCTCAAAGTGGCTTGCGTCAACCGGAAGGTCAGCCATGTCGGCCGCATAGCAATTTGATAATTTTTATGCATTGAATATGCCTCCTCGCCATGCTATCATGCATCAGAAATAATCTCGAACCGACCAGGAGAACATCCCGTGCGCACGACACTCGACATTCCCGAAGACCTTTTGGCCGAGGCCATGCGGGTTGCCAAGACCCGCTCAAAGACGAGCACCATCATCCTCTCCTTGCAGGAACTCATCAACCGAAAAAAGATCGACCGCCTGCGGGCCATGCGCGGCAAGGTCGCGCTTGATATCGATCTCGACGCCCTGCGACGCGACCGGACCGGTGCATAAGCGTGGTCCTGATCGACACCTCGGCCTGGATTGATTTCTTCCGGGACGCCTCCTCCCCTTATGGGCAGATCGTGGACAATCTGCTGGCGGATGATTTCGTCTGCACCTGCAATCTTGTTATCGCCGAGCTTGCCCCGGCCGCGCCCACGCGCAGGAAGTACGAGGAAATTCTCGACTCGCTGAGAGCTCTGCCGGTACTCGGTGATCCACCCGACATCTGGGAACGGGTTATGGAGGCCGGCTTTTCCTTGCGCCGCAAGGGGGTGAACGGCGTCGGCATTCCGGATCTCCTCATCGCCGCGGTCGCTGGGTTTCACAAAGTTCCGGTATTCAGCAAGGACCGGCATTTTGCAGCCATACACGATCATCTCGGCCTCTCTTTGTTCGAGCCGTTTTGATGCGTTCTTCCCTCGTCTCTCACCGGTAATAAGGACTTCTTGGGGAAATCCTCAGAATCGCCTGCCATGCCAGCGCGACCAAAACACAGAAGATGGATTCAGGCTGTTGCCCAGCCACCAAGGGGGGACATCCTATCTTCCCCCTGCCTGTCCTATCACCTATCACCCTCACCAGCCGACCGATCCGCGTGCGGTTCACGGCATGGCCGTGACGGCGCAGATGCCACGCCATTTGCGGGAACCATACCAAGGTTTTTCGAGATACTGCTCGTTGATCAGGTGCATCAACTCCAGATTAAGCGCGGTTTCGCCCGTTGGTTGATAGCAATACGTCGAGCGGTTGACCGACAAAAGTTGCAGAAGGACCTTGCACAACATTATCCAATCAGCTTAATATGGTATAATTGATAATAAGCCGTAAACCATATTAAGAAGAAGCGGGAAAAGATGAACTACTTAACTAAGGATATTCAGGACCGTCTGGATGAAAAATTGGCCTTGTTGAATTCCTATCGCCCGCTCCCGGAGGTGGCAGTCCGAAAACTGAGGGAGCAATTCGGGATAGAGATGACATACAATTCAAACGCCATCGAGGGAAACAGCCTTACGCTCAAAGAGACTTTCCTCGTTATCAATGAAGGCCTTACAATCAAGGGCAAGCCGCTCAAGGACCATCTTGAGGCTAAGAGCCACACCGAAGCGCTGGCGTATCTATTTGAGTTGGTGGACAAAGACAGCCGCAATACGTTCTCTGCGCGGTTGATCAGGGAATTAAATAAGATCGTGATACAGGACATTGATAAAGAATGGGCCGGAAGATACCGCAATAGCAATGTAATCATCGGCGGGGCCGACCATACGCCTCCGGAAGCGGTCGAGGTGCCGCAGTTGATGCAGGGGCTTGTCGACTGGTTGCGGCAAAACAGGAAAGCCATGCATCCTGTGGAGTTGGCGGCTGTTTTGCACCACAGGCTGGTCCACATCCACCCATTTTTCGACGGCAACGGGCGGACCTCACGGCTGGTTATGAATGTTGTCTTGATGCAGGCAGGATTCCCGCTGGTGGTTGTTCTGAAAAATGACCGGAAAAAATATTATCGGACCCTGGGAGAGGCTGACAAGGGAAACTACGCGCCATTCGTGCGGCTTATTGCGCAGGCGGTCCAGCGGTCACTTGATATATACCTCAAGGTGCTGACCCCGGCACTGAAGGACAAGGAACATTTTATTTCGCTTGCGGAGTTGGCAAAAGACTCTAAGTTCACGGACAAGTATCTCAACCTTCTGGCACGCAACGGAAAGCTCGCGGCACATAAAGAGGGCCGCAACTGGCTATCGTCAAAAGATGCCCTTAAAAAATATCTGGATGGAAGGGAAAGAAAAAGAAACTGAAAAAATAATCTAAAAAAATCCGGATCAGCTCAAGGAGATGCAGTCAGCCACCCATGCGTCAACCAGTTATGACGGAAAATCCGATCCGCACCGCGGCGATGGCAATCACGCAGGCGAGCAGCAGGCGCAGGCCGGCGACCGGCACCCGGCGGCTGGCCAGGCCGCCGAGATAGGCGGCCGGAATCACGGTAAGCACGATGGGCAGAGTCAGGGCCCAGGCGATCTGACCGGTGGCGGCCTTGCCGAGAAAGGCGGCCAGCGAGGAAAGAAAAACAATCGCCAAATTGCTGCCAATGGCGATCCGGGTTGGCACCTGCACGAATGAGGTCATCAGGGGGATGAGGATAAACGACCCGCCCTGGCCGACCAATCCGCCCAGCAGCCCGACCGCGCCGGCAGCGATCACGGCCCGCGGCCTGCTGAAACAAAGTTTTTCCAGATCGGGGTCCTCGCTGTCCTCTTTGACGGGGACGAAGATAAGCAGCGCGGCAACCACGGCCAGCAGGGCAAAGACGGCGAGCAGCACCCGGTTGGCCAGCCAGCCGGCGCCGGCGCCGCCGAGCAGGGCCGCGATAAAGATGCTCCCCCCCATCCACAGGGTCAGCCGGCCGGAGACATAATGGAATTTTCGGTGGGTCAGCCCGCCGGCCACACAGGCGACCAGACCCTGGACAATGGTGAGGCCGGCCACCAGCCGCATGGGCAAAGGAGCAAAACCGAAAAGGGGCGGCACATAGAGCAGCAGCGGCGCCATGATGATGCCGCCGCCGATGCCGAGCAGGCCGGAAAGAAAGCCGGTGACCATAGCCAGCAGGCCGATCAGGATGTACAGTTCCACGTCTGCTCCTCAGGATACGGCCGCTGCTGGACAGTCCCTTGGCCAATGCCGTTGACTTAAGCGAATTTTTTATTTTTGAACCGCAGAATAAAGTTTATACACCCTGCGGGGTAAACAAGGAATGTCGAAGTGTAACCACTTCATAATTCTACGGTTTCTTGTTCGATATTCGATATTCGATATTCGCTTTTACTAACCCATCATTATTTCTTTGAGCCATAAGATCTCCAGGGATTAGCTGAAACCCAGTGGTAATCACAAAAAAATTACTCAACAACAATACCCACCGGCTCGGGAAGAACCTCGCCGATGAAGGAGGCAGCCGAAATCCCGGCATCCCGGAGGGCGGCCAGCAGGGCGTCCGCCTGGGCCACGGGCACGGCAAGCACCAGGCCGCCCGAGGTCTGGGGATCGTAAAGCAACTCGTCTTCCTCTTTTGTCAATTGGCCCGCCATCTGCAGTTTATGCCGGGCGACCATGGCGCGATTCGCCTTGTTGCTGCCGGTGGTCTCGCCTTTTTTGTACATCTCCAGGGCGCCGGGATAGAAGGGCAGGTTCCGGAAGCGCATCACGATTCTTGAGTTGCAACCGTGGGCCATTTCCAGCAGGTGGCCCAGGATGCCGAAGCCGGTGATATCGGTACAGGCGTGGAGTTCGAAGTTAAGGGCCGCCGCCATGGCCGGGCCGTTCAAGGCGGCCAGCGAGGGCAGCACCGTGCGTTCCAGTTCGGCAAAAGAAAATTTACCAGAGCGAACGGCATTGAACAGAACCCCGGAGCCGAGCGGCTTGGTGAGGATCAAGGCATCGCCCGGCCGAGCTCCGGCATTGGTGATGATCCGCTTCGGGTGCACCACGCCGTTGACGCAGAGACCGTACTTGGGCTCCTCGTCGTCCACGGTATGGCCGCCCACCAGGCAGGCCCCGGCCTCCACCACCTTGTCGTGGCCGCCCTTGAGAATCTCCTTCAGAAGCCCCATGTCCAGGTGCTTCGACGGGAACATCACCACGTTCAGGGCCGTGACCGGCCGGCCGCCCATGGAGTAGACATCGGAGATGGAATTGGCTGCGGAGATCTGGCCGAACCAGTACGGGTCATCCACCGGCGGGGTGATGAAGTCCACGGTGTTGATCATGGCGATTTCATCGGAAAGCCGGTAGACCGCGGCATCATCCGCGGTTTCGATCCCCACCAGCAGGTTCGGATCGTTGGGTTTCGGTAGCCCTTCAAGCGCGTCCGACAGAGCCGTCGGACCAATTTTCGCAGCTCAGCCGCAGGTGCGGGCCAGCCCGGTCAGGGTCTTCTTTTTGAACAGTGCCATAATGATGTCATCCCTTGTTATTGGTTAGTGCCTTACACCTGGAATCCTGTCAAAAAAACAAAAATTCCAAAAAGCATGATGCTCCCAATGCGTTGCAGACTGCTGTTAAGGCACTTATTTCCGGTTTATCCGGATTAGAATACCAGGTTCATGTCCGCCTGCATGACGATCTCGGTGTAATAGGTGGCCGGATCGGCAAGCGAGACGCCCTCGATAAAGTCATCGTCCTTGAACTCGAAAACGTTTTTGTTCAAGGGGCAGGCCAGCAGCCGGGCCCCTTCCATGTGCAGCATGAACAGCATCTCTTCCGGGGTCGGCAGGTTCATGGCCTCCATCCGGGCCATCACCTTTTTCTGGACCTCCGCCGGCTGGTCGGGCAGGCAGACAAGACCGCCGACCTTTTCCCGATGCACGGCGTTGATCCCCCGGGAGCCGAAGAAAACCGTGACCTCGGCGCCGGCCCGCAGCAGGCTTATCGCGGTCATCAGCCCGTTGAAAACCAGACAGAGTTCGTCGTGGAAGATCATGATGGATGCTTTTTTGTTCTTGGCCATGGTGTTTCCTCCGCAATCAGTAAATATTGTCTGTAAGGGACTCGGAAAATACTAATATACCTGGATCGCGCCCGGATTGGGGTCAGATTTGGCTGGGCCGATTGAGCAAAACCGTAGGCGTAGCAGAGCTACGGCGAGGATTTTGCGATTGAGGCGCGGCCAAAGATGGCCCTAAGACGGGATGCGTGATGGTATATTAGTATTTTCCGAGTCCCTAAGATCTCGCCGCGCGGTTACCTGCCGAACAGCCGGCCGATGACCGGTTCGGTGAATCCGCCGCCGGGTGTTGGCTGAGATATGCCGCCGCCTCGTCCTCCAGTCTAATGTCAAGTGGAGTATCAAGCGAACGTTTTTTCAATGACTGGCACGCATGAGCAATTCAACCGCCAATCGCGCAGCGAATTTCACCGAAAGCGAATTTCAAATTCATTGAATCCGGTTTTACTCAAGTGAATGGTTTCTGTCTGGATTTTGCCCTTGTGTCTGGCTGTTATGGTGTACGAACCATAGAAACCCTGAAATTTGATCTTAGACTCTTTTTCAGATGTCAAAACCAGCCTTGTTTTCCATTCATGGTTGATTAATCGATCCAGCGCCACATATGAAGGTTTTGGGACGAGACCTGGGCGCATGAGTGCCCCCTTACATTCATAAAACATCGTTGCATGATCATCGCCCAGATTCCACCAGGTTATGGCTTGGACATTGGGATGGCTGAACCACAGGCGATAAAGGTGGCGCGCCGCTTTGGCCTGCATTTCTTCCCCGTCCGGTGTGCGCGGGGTCGGTAATGTAATCTCGCTGATATGGATAGGGAGCCCCAGTTTCCCGTACTGGTCAAGCACCCGGGAAAGATGCTCGGGCGTCAATACCTTGCCGGCATAAAAGTCCTCGGCAAAAGCATGCCCGTCGATATGGAACTGCATCCCGATGAAGTCAAGTCGAGCTCCACGCAGTTGGAGATTCTTCACCAGAAGATAAAACGGACTGTCTTCCCAGTAGAAATTGAGCCAACTGTCTATAGTTGTCGTGTTAACCGACAGGGCATTTTCCGGGGTGAAATATTTGTCGGTCAACTGTAATGCCCAACAGGTACAGTCGTCAGGCAATACTGCATCCACGTGTCGGTTGGTAGGCTCGTTGACCACGTCCCAATATTTGATCTTTCTGGCATATCGCGCGCCGATTTCCTGAAAACGTTTTCGTTGCAGGCTTGCCAGTTTTTCCTTATCCCGGGGAAGCCAATCCGGCTGAGAAGGTACCCAACACAACGGGTGACCTCTCATTTCCAATTGATTCTTTCTGCAAAAATCAACCACCACATCAGGCGCGGGCTTCCTGACGATGAAAGGGCTGTTGCGGTCATATCGAAGATCACCCGGTTTCGGTTCAACCCAGTTCCAATAAAATCCCACCGTGGCGAAATTAAAGAGGCGGGTAAACATCTCTTCGTATTTACGATTCATTTCCGGCGAATCGTAGCCGTTCAAGTAAAAGATATTGGCGCCGAACAAAAAGTCGGATCGGGTTTGTTCTACCTTGACTTCCACCTCAGAGACCGGTCGGCCATTTTGATCAACAAAGCTTAATGTGGCAAAACCCATGCGATTGGTTTTGATCCCCATTTCGATGCGTTGTTGAATTTCACGGTCATTCCAGTTTTGGTCGAAGATATTTCCTTCCGCCAAAACAATGTTGGCGCCTGACAGAATAGCGGTAATCGTTAAAAGGACTCCCTGAAGAAATCGCTTTTGTTTTACGCGCATGACACTTCTCCGCCATTTCAGGGCCAGGTTATTGGGGACACTCCGGCTGGAGTTTATCGATAAGAACCTTGGCAATGCGGCAACACCATATTCGTTGGTCAGGGTCAGGGCATTGACGCTTTCATGGCCTGCATGGACGCATGCAGGGTTTCAAGCGCGGCAATCACGGTCGTCCTCTGCGCGGCTGGAATCCCTTCGAGAAGTTGACGATGGAGATGGAAGACATAACCTTCCACCTTCATGCCCGTGTACTGGCCGGCAGGGGTGAGATTGACAAGTTTGACCCGGGCGTCGCCGGGAGCAGGGATTCGCTGGATGAGGCCCTTCTTTCCCAGGCTGTCCAGGAGGACCGTGACCCTGCTCTTGGCCACCTCAAGTTTATCGGCTATTTCCATGGCCAGGAGGTATTTGTGGCCTTCAAACAGCCGAAGGCACCTGACCTCCGCTTGCGACAGGTTGAACTTGTTCGCTTCATAAAAAAGTCGATCGCGACAGCAACCGTATAGTTCCGCGATAAGCTCCTGGAGCCTGTTTGTCTGGTATTCCACCATCCTGGTGTCTCTTTCACGGTCGATGTCGTTCGACCTGGAAACAGGCTCAGGATTCTCGTTTGAATTTGTTTCGATTTCTGTACTCATTGCAACTGACCAGGTCCGTGGTTGAGACATCCGGATTGCAGGCTCATAGATGCTGGAGCTTTTTTTTAAGCTGCCAGCGATGCAGCCAGTTCTTCCACGCATCATGGGATTCGGTCAGTTGTTTGCCGGCCGGGGCGCCAAAGACGAGATCAAGAATATGCTGGGCCGGCACCTGGGTGGAAAAGCGCTCCCGGCAGTGGGCGCAGTAGGTGATTACCGGTCCCCTGGCCTGGGCCGCCCTAGTCCGGGTATGCCGGTCGGCAAGGGTGGTATTGCCGGTGGGCGCGCAGCCGCCGGCGCCGCAGCACTGGGTCAGTTCGTTCTTGAAGCGGAATTCCTTGACCTCGTGGCCGAGTTTAGCGGCGATGTTCCGCACCGCGTTTCGTATTTCCGGCCGGTATCGCGCCGGGCAGGAATCATGGATGGTAACGGGGCCGCCACTGGCGGCGGCCGATTCGGGCAACCCCCTTTCCTCCAGAACCTCGTAAATGGTCCGCAGCCTGATCTCGCTGTTTTCCCTGAAGGTCTTGTGGCAGTTGATGCAGGCCAGCACCACCTCCTCCACCCCGAGCCGGGCGAACTCGGCCAGGGTATTGTTGAATATGCCCCGGAACTTGGTCATGTCCCCCATATCCTTGCTGGGCTTGCCGCAGCAGTTGAGTACCACCCCGATTCCGGGCAGCTTTTCGCGCAGGTACTGATACGCCCGGAGAACCACGTCCGGCGCATAGGCCGGGAATGAGCAACCCGGGAAGAAAACGCGCTTCGGCACGGAACCTATGTCTATTCCCGGTTTTTCCGGCGGTTTGCTCAGGGCGAAGACCGAGGAGGTGCTGAATATCTGATGGCTCCTGATTCCCCGCAGTCGCGGGGTGACATAATCATAGACAAAATCGGCGGGCAGGTTCCTGTCGTGCAGGGGCTGGAATATCTTGACCCTGGTCTCATGACACATGCCGCCCGGATAAAGGCCATGGCGGCAGATCCGCTGGCACAGGCCGCACAATGAGCAGGAATACGGGATCTCGATGTTTTCCAGGGGATTGCGCAGGAAACGCCGGGCCAACTCCTTGGGGGAATCGCAATAATGCTTGAGAAAATTGCAGGCCTTGACGCAGGATCCGCAATCGGTGCATTTTCCCAGGATTTTTTCCGTCTCGCCGGATTCGGTCGTCAGGGGACGTATCTTTGCGGCTTCAGGCTCGTCACAGGCGGGACAGACTTTTCTCAGGGCTTGGGTCATTTGTAGAACCTCAGGATGGGGGTGATCGCGACGATAAGCAGGGCCAGGCCGAAGCAGAAGCCGCAGAGGCTCTTGCGCAGCCCGCGCAGAGCCCAGAAGCGGTTGAGCAGCTCATCGGGCGGCTGCTCAACGGGCGAAAAGGCGGCAAAGGTCCGGTTGATTTCCGGGGCCAGGATAAAGACGCCGTGGGTGTTGATGGCAAGCCCGATTGCGGCCAGCACCGCCTTGGCGGCAAAGATCGAGAGGGCCATGGCGCTCGCCTCCCGCCACTGGCCGTGAAAACCATAGTGAATGAGCGGGAAGGCCAGGCCGGTGATGATCAGGGTGAGGATCAGGGCAAAACAGAGCCTTACCTGATAGATAAGGACACTTTCGATCACCCGGTCAAAGGGATAGATGAGGGGATACCCGAGCTTGCCCCGCAACCGCACCCAGCGCAGCTGGTAAAAGGGGGCCGCCACGCAGAAGATGGCGGCCAGCACGTGGATCGTGAGGTTGATTGAGTAAAAAATGTTTTCCATGACATCCTCCGCTAGGTTGTGGTCGTGCCGTTATCGCAATTGCGGTAATGGATGGCGGGTCGGCTTACCATTCATATCGGATCTGCGAATAAAGATTGTCATTTCTGTCCAGTTGCCCGAACTGGCTCCATTGCTCGCCGCCGCCGAAGATCATTACACCCGCGGCCCCCCAGACATGGTCGGTGAAATTGTACTTGATTTCGGGGTT
>MGTE01000112.1:0-5876 GCA_001799275.1 Deltaproteobacteria bacterium RIFOXYD12_FULL_57_12 | reverse complement strand
CGCACCGAGGCGAGGCCTCGCTCCCTTTTTTCCCGCGGAAATCCCGGCGGCAGATTATCCGCGTAGCGCGCATAGTCACGCATGATCTCGCTGTAGTACTGAAGCCCCAGGGTGCCATCCTCCCATACCTGTTTCTGGTAGCCGACCAGGAAACGGAACTGGGAGTTGGGAATCATCGGATCCGTGCCCCGGCCATCCTCCCGGGAATCGTAGTAGCCGGCCTCAAGGCTCAGGACCCCGTCCAGGGCGTTGCCCTGCAGGCTCGCCCCGTAAACGGCAAGCTCCGGGTAAAACAAGGTGAGCCGGGAAGGCGAGATCGGATTGTCCGGCAACATGGCAGGCTGCCGGTAAAAGCCCCGATAGAAATAGAGCGAGGCATCGAAATCCGCAATCCGGCGAAAGGCGCGCAGGGCGACCTCCGTATTCTCAAGGGAATGGGCCGGCTCCTCGCTTGTGCGCTCCGCAACCCCAGGCAGGGGATCGAACATCCGAAATCTCCGGCTGTCCGGGAAACGATTCGGCTCAAAAAACGGGATCGCCACCAGTTCGAAGGAGGCAAAGGCCGGATATGCCCCCAACCGGATGCCGTCGACGCCTTTTTTGAGATATTCGAGCGGCCGCCCCGAGAAAAACGCCTCGTAGTCCTTGGGAAACACATCGTTGATAAAGACCAGGTCACCCACTCCCCAGGTGAGCACCTGCCGGCCCACTGACACATCCCACAAGGAAGCGGCATGGTCGATATGCCATTCCCGCAGTTCAACATCGGCCTTCGCATCAACATGGTCGTAAAAAGCATCCGCTTTCACAAAAAACTGCAACGGCTCTCCGGCCGCATTGAGCTTGAGCTGCAGACGCTCCTCGGCCCACTTGAGATCGGAGCCGTCCGGATTGGCGGCCGCGGTATTGCCGGAGTAATTGCCCTGCACGAAACCATGGAGACTGACTTCCGCGGCGGGCACGGAGGGCGCCGGGACCAGGGTCGCCACGAGAAAGACGGCCAGGGAAGCAAACACTGGTAACATCGATGCACCTCCTCCGCCTACTCGGTCCATTTTTTTGGCGGCTGCCGCATAAACCGCTCCGAAAACAGCGCGTCCTCGATCCCGATATTGTACTCCACCCTGGTGTAGGTCACCTCGGTGGCGTGGCCGCTCTGGAGATTCTTCATCATCCTGCGGGTAATGGTCGGAAGGCCGTCGACCTCCTTGATCTCCTCGGCGGTGAAGAGCCGGTAGAGCTCGCCCTTTTGATCGTAATACTCCTCTTTAACCGGAAGAAACGTCGTCTTGTCGATCCAGGAGAGCCGGTGTAGATAATCCGCGTCCCCGGCCCTCGGCGTGCTCTTCACCACAAAGCAATCCCGCCCGTTGCTGCTCTCTTCCCGGAGGAGTTCGTGGGCGTCATCCTCGATGTCCCGGCCCGAGACATCCTCGTAGGTGAAATCCGAGCCGACAAAACTCGACCGCTTGTCCTGGGCCGCAATCCGCCGCACCATGTTGATGGCCGGCACGAAGATCCACCGGTCGTCATCCCTGGCCGGATACTTGTGGACCATGAAGGTCATATCCTTCACGTCCGCCGGCTTAAAGAAATAGATGAAGTATTTCTGGTCGCCGCCCGCCTCGCCGGTATTTATCCTGAGCATGGTCATTTCCCTGATTCTTTCCCGGCCATCGCGGCTCACGAGCCGCATCAGCACCCTGACCTTAAAATCCTTGCCCTGATAGAGAAAGGCCGCCTGGGAGTTTTTCATGACCTCCATTGCCGAGGCGGCGAATGCCTCGGTGGCTGCCAGCAGACAGATTGTCATCATCGTAATTGCCCAAATTCTTTTCATCTCATACCTCCTTGAAGAGCCAGTTCTGCAGCAGGATGATCAGGGCTGGCAGATAGATAATCGTCATGACGGCGCTCAGCAACATCATGCTCACAATAAAGGCACCGACCGTGACATAGGGGGTGAGCGGGGCAAAAATCATCACGGAAAAGGCGGCGGCAAAGAGGATGGCGTTGCGCAGGATCCCCTTGCCAGGCCGGGCCGCGGTCCACACCAGGGAGTCGGCGAGCGGTTCCGCTCCCCCGGTCTCGGCGCGCCGGAGTTGGAGGCGGCTGACAAAGTGAATGGCGAAATCAACCGCCATGCCAAGCGACAAGCAGGAAAGAACGGAAATCGGCATGTCGAAGTCCTTGCCCATAAAGCCGATCACGCCGTAGAGTAGGAGAATGGTGAAGAGTAGCGGCACATAGCTCACCATGGCCCATTTGACTGAACGGAAATTGAAAATGAGGATGACAAAGACCATGACCAGGGCCGCAAGAAAGCCTTTAACCATGTCCCAGAGTACCTCGTCGTTCCACACCAGATTGAAATAGGCGGTACCGGCGGGTTTAAGCGTGATCGGCATGGGGTGGGCCAGGGCGTATTCATCCATGGCCTTGATCAGGTCGCGCGTCGCCTGGACGTCCCAGGTCTTCATCTGCACCCAGATGTTTGCCTTGCGAAATGGATAGTCCACTACGTTGTCGAGATCCGAGGGCTTGGCGGACATGGAGAAGAGAAAGATATACTGACCGATCATCTCCTTGGTCTCGGGGACCGCGTCAAACGCCGGGTCGTCGTCATGGAGCACGCGGTTGATCCGTTTAACGTAGTCAACCACGGAAAAGGTCTTGCCCACCATCGGCAGCTTTTCCAGATGCCTCTGCAGCCCTTCGAGATAGCGCATGGCCTCCGGGCTTTTCATGAAATCGTCTTCCTGGGCTTGCGCAACCACGTAGGCCAGGGAAGTCCCGCCCAGGGCAGCGTTTAAGGCCTGATCCGCGCCCCGGATGTCGCTGCCAGCCTTGAACCACTCGACCATGTTGTTGTTGACATGGATTCGGGAGACGCCGAGTACGGCAAGGAGAACCAGGACCACGCCCGTGAGGATCGTGGCGCCTGGCCGGCGGACGCCGACCCGGCCCAATATCATCAGAAAGCGGGAGGTTTTACTCGTGGCGGTCTCTTCCGCGGCGGTGAGCCGTTCGACCTTGTCCACCCGGATAAAGGTGAGCAGGGCCGGGATCAGACAGAAACTCAAGAGCAGCAGGAGCATGGTACCGAAGGCCACGCCGAACCCGAAGACCTTCACCGGGATGATGTTGGCGAGCATGAGCGAGGCAAAGCCCACGGCCGTGGTGATATCGGTATAGATCAGCGGTTTGCCGACCGCTCGCATGGTTTCGAGGATGGCGGCCTTCTTGTCGTGTTTTTCATGGAAACGGAAATAGAACTCATTAAAGATATGGATGCTGTCCGTGGCAATGGCCATGAGAAAGACCGGCGCCATCGAACTCATGATATGGACGGGGAATCCCAGCCCGATGAGCAGCCCCATGCTGCAGATGATGATCATCATGGCCGGGGCCATGATCGAGGCGGAGAGGAAGAGACTGCGGAACATGAAGAAGGACACCGCGAACATGATCATGCCGGCGATGGGCGAGAAGATGCCCATCAGCTTGAACATCTCGGCGCCGAAGGTGTCGCGGGCGACCGGGTCGCCCGCGACATGGTAACGTTCCTCGCCCTGTTCGAACTTGACGATCTCCCGGATGCGGTCGGCTATCTCCTTGCCGTTGGCGTCCTTTTCAAGCGGTACGTAAATGGCGGTAGTCGTATCGTCCTTGGAGATGATGCGGTCAACAAAGAGATGGTTTTCATGGAGGGTTTTGCGGAGACGCTCGATTCCCGCCGCGCCTTCAGGGACTTTCGCCATCAGCGGGGCGACCCGCAAGGTGTCGCCTTCCGCCGTGACGTTATCGATGGTCGTGAAACCGGCGACATCCCTGGCGGCGACACCCTTGATTCTCACGACTTCATTCGTGATCCGCTGAATCCTGCCGAGGGTCGTCCTGTTCAGGATTCCCTTTTCATTGACAATGCCGAGGACGATCGTGTCTTCATAGAGGCCGAAGGTCTTTTCCACCTCATCGTTTGAGACCCGCACATCCGAGGTTGCCGGCAGCATGTTCTTCGGATTCGTGTCCGTCGTAATCTTCGGAAACTGCGTCATGAAGAGCAGGGTGACAATCACCGCCAGCGCCACGACGAGTCTCGGATGATCCACGGAGAATTCAACCAGAGAAAATTTTCGCATTCCCGCCTCCTTCAACGTTTCAGCGGCCGAATATCCGGCCGAGGACCCCTTTCTTTTCTTCCGGCGCCGGCAGGCCGAGATGGCGGCAGATGGCAACCTCCAGGGTGTGGTCGTCCACGTCCTTGCCCTCGACGATGATTTCGTCGCCCACCATGACGGCCGGGGCCATGGGCAGGTCCAGGGCGAAATATTCGTCGGTGCTGTATTCGGCCCGGGGCTTGCTCGTAATCTCGACCTCAATCGCATACTTGTCGCCCAAACTGGGCAACATCTTGTAGAAATGCTTTCAGGGACCGCCGTTTGGTTCATTCATGAAAAATCGTACTTTCAGCATGGCTTCCTCCTATTTTCTGCTTGTTGTTCCTGGCCTCCCCCTGAGGCCTTGGATTCATTTCTCAGCCAGCCGCCGACGGAGAATATCTTCAAGCTCCTGCTCATCGATGTCCCGGCCCTCGACAATAACCTCGCTGTCGATCATGATAGCCGGCGCCCTGGGCAGACCGAGTCCGGCATGGGCCGCTGCCTGATATTCCTGGCGCGACTTTGCAATAACCTCGATGTTGACGCCAAATTTTTCGCCCAGCCTGGGCAACATTTCCATAAAATGGCCTCATGTTTTGCCGTTTGGTTCGTTCACAAAAAAACGCACTCTTCGCATATTGTCCTCCGTCATTGAATTTTGTCCATCCGCTGCACGAATTCAGCCGGCGCCATGAACTCCACCAGCCGCAACGCGTGTTGTTCCCTGCCGTTCTTGTCGAGGAAGACAACAGTGGGAACGCCTTTAACCTCATAGTCCTTGACAAGCTGCTGATAGACCGGGTTGTCGCCGGCGGTAAGATCGATCTTCACCATGACGAACCTGGCGGCTTTCTTTACGACTGCCGGATCGTGCAAGGTGATCTCGTCCAGCTCCCGGCAGGGCGCGCACCAGGTGGCATAGAAATCCATGATCACCGGCCGGCCCTCGCTTATTGCCTGTTCGAGCAGGGCCGGCGAGTAGGGCTGCCAGGCGACCCCCTGGCCGCGCCCCAGAAAGGATGCGGCCAGAAAAACAGCCAGCGCGATCCCGGCGAGGCCGACGCCTCTTTTTATCCAGACAAAGGACCGGAAGGCGGCGCGGCTCCGGTCGAGCCAGCCCAGATGAAGACCGGCGGCCAGGGCGAGCAGGCTGTAGAGTACGATGCTCGCCGTCTTCGGCAGAAGCGGCCGGATAAAATAGGCGGCCATGCCGACCAGCACCCAGCCCATCGCCTTCCGCACCCAGTTCATCCATTCGCCGGACCGGGGCATCTTTTCAAGCCGGCCGGAAAACATGGCGAGGATGAACAGGGGCAGGCCGAGCCCGAGACTCAAGGTGAAAAACACGGCGAACCCGAAAACCGGATTTGCCGTGCTGGCAACCCAGGTGAGCAGCCCGAGCACGAACGGCCCGATACACGGCGCCGCCACCACCCCGAGGGTCATGCCCATGAAAAAGGTGCCGAAATAGCCGGCATAATTCTTCGTGGCGGCGCGGGTCAAACCGGTGGGCAGGCGCAGATCCCAGAACCCGAACAGACTGCTGGCAAAAACAAGCAACACCGCGGCAACCGTGGCCAGCACCCAGGGGTTCTGCAGCAGCGCGCCCATGAGGCCGCCGGTCATCGCCGCCACCACGCCGAGGATGGAATTGGTCATGGCCAGGCCGGTGATATAAAAAAACCCGTGCGCCAGCAGTTTCCCCCGGCCCTG
>MGTE01000111.1 GCA_001799275.1 Deltaproteobacteria bacterium RIFOXYD12_FULL_57_12 | reverse complement strand
TTTCTTCCATTCCGGCGGAACAGAATCCGCTCAATGCCGAAACCCTACGCAAGGTCTTCAGCCGGACCGGCAACACGCCATTTAGCCTGGCCAGCCTGCAGGTCGGCGAACTGGCGCCGGTGGTCATTGCGCCGGCCCGACTCAAGGAGATCCGCCGCGACTTCTACGGCCGGCTGCGCGACGTGTTAAATGCGGCCCGGACAACCGCCGACAAGGAGCGTCGCGCTCTGGCGCAGGCTGCCCTGCTGCCGCCCCAACCAGTTGCCGGACCGACAACTGCACCGGAATTCACAGTGGCGATCAACAACCCGGCCGACCTGGCGTTCCTGGACGAACCACTGATCAGCCAAGTGCTTCTGGCCTGCACGCCCGACAATGTCCGCAAAATCGAACGACTGCCCGACCACTGGAAATCGCGGTTGATCTGGGATATCCCCTGTTTCATCTTTGAGCGAGAATGGTCTGACTACCGACTTGGCATAAAAAAACTGCGGGACCTTGGTTTTGCCTGTTTCCGGCTTAACAACCCCGGCCATCTGCCGCTCTTTGCCGGCCGGGAGAATCTAAGGCTAGCGGCCGGCGACCGGCTGCCGGTGCTGAACAGCCAGGCAGCTCTCGCCTGGCGCGAAGAGGGGATCAACGATTTTTTCCTTCCGGCGGAAAATGACCGCCCAAACCTCGCCGATCTCCTCAGCCGGCCCTGGGACCGGTCACTGATTGTTCCCGTCTACGGCCGGGTGGTCGTGCTCCTCTCCCGAATCCCGGTACGCGGCGTAAAACCGGGCAGCACCCTGCGCAGCGCCGGCGGGGAGAGCTTCCGCCTCGACCAGCGGGATGACCTCACCGTAGTCAGCGCCGACACCGACTTTTCCCTGCTCGGCCGGCTGGCGGAATTGCAAGCCATGGGCGCCAGCCGTTTTCTCGTGGACCTCGCCCACTGCGGCGGCCCCTTCTCGGCCCGGGGCCGTGAGGTGCTCGCGGCGCTCGAAAAAGACACCCTCCTGGCCGACACCACTCTCTTCAACTTCGACCGCGGCCTGGCGTAGCCGCCGTAAACGTTTACCAGCACCACACCTTTGGGTGTGAACAATTAATAGCCGGTAATAGCCGGCAGGCCCTGACCGTCCACTTACCGATAACTCTTCTTCAGATTGGCCAGCCGGGCATAGTGATCCTTTTCCTCGGCGACAATGGTCTCCAGCAAGGCATGCCGGGTCTCTGGCAGATATTTTTTCAATTCCTGATAAAACTGGATGCTTTCCAACTCGCGCTGCATGGCGAACGAGACCGCTGCCGGACCGCCGGCCGCTGCCAGTTCCATGGCTGCCTCCGATTCGGCAAAGACAAGGTTGTCGGCATAGGCGACCAGATAGGCGTCGTGCTCGCCGACATAGGTCTCAAAATGCGCCTCGCTTCCGGCCCCGTCCAGCAATGCCGCAAAGGTCTCCCGGTGCCGCTCCTCCTCGTCGGCCAGATAGGCGAACAGCAGTTCCGCTTCGATCTCGACAGCGGCCCGGGCCGCGGCCTGATAAAACCGGGCGCCGTTTTCCTCGATCCGCACCGCAATTTCAATCAGTTCTTGGACACTGAACATGGCAGCTCTCCTGATTCCGGATCGACTCCGGTTACTGTTTTTTGCCGTTCAAATTCACAAAGATAAAGGTGGCCATCTGCCTGGCGCACTCCCCGGCGCACAGTTCCGGGTTACCCTTGGGCATATCCCGGTCGATCTTGGCCACCAGGACGTCAAACGACCCGCAGTCGCCGCAGCCGACCAGCGACGGCGCGTACCCATTGCTGCCCTTGTCACCATGGCACTTGCCGCAGTTGGCGACAAAAAAAGCCGGGGCAGAATCCGGGGTGGAGACGACGGTCGTGGTCCCCGTGTTTTCCTGCTTATCCTGACAGCCGGCCAACAACAGTAACCCGGCCAGCAGAATCACCGCACCCAACAGTCTCGTTTGCATGTTATCCCCTCCCGTATGATGTTATTCCATTTTCCTCAACCCTGCCGCTGCCAGATCAGTTGGCCATCCCGATAAACCTCCCGAACCCGGTGAAAGGGAACGGTACGGATCAGGCCCACCGGGTCCACAAGCTGAAAACAGTGCGGCGCCCCCTGCGCAAAGACAAGCTCCGAAAACGCCACCTTAATAATCCGCTCCTCAACCCGGTCGTAATAGCCAATCTCAAAAATCGCCCGGCCAAACTCACGATCCCAGCGGATTCTATGCAACAGCTGATCAATCGGCTGCATGACCGACTCCCGCCCGCCAATTCTCTCCATGCCCAAAAAACAAGAATGGCACACATCCTGCATAAAATTTATCAAGAACAGCAACGGGATCCACCCGGCTAACAAGAACAAGGAGACAGCTCAGCATGATCAACGCCGATGCACCAAAAAACAACATCCCGTCAACCATAGCTGAAATAACCAGGACTTCCAAGGGGTTCCTGGCCTGGATAGCTGGGCTCTGTGCGCTCTGGGTCTTGACTTCCGTGGCGATACATTTCAATATCTTCTAGAACGAAACAACTGCTGACTCTTCCCGCGCCAACGCCTCACGACCCCTCAACAATGGCACAGGTGACAAAAAATGTCGTCTGCGCCATTCGTTTTTTGGCACCCACCGCCGGCCAAGCCCGGTTTTTCCCACCGGACACATACTGCGTACCGACCAAAGAAGTGCTTGTAAACCCATATCTCCCGCCCGTCATCAATCACGACGGCCGAGCATCTCCAAAGCGATACGGGCGCAACACTCCGCCGCGCCCGGCGTCCCGAGCTGCCGGCAGACCGCGGCAAGTTCCTGGCGCATGGCCTGCTGCGCCTCTTCATCCAGCAAGAGCGGTTTCAAGGCCGCGGCCAGAGCGGCCGGCGTCGCGTCGTACTGGAGGAACTCCGGCACCACCGGGCGATCGGCCACCAGGTTCACCAGGGAGGCATACTGCACCTTGATGAACGGACTAGCCAGCAGATAGCTGAGCAGCGCCACCCGGTAGCTGACCACCATGGGCACCCCGAGGATGGCCAGTTCCAGGGTCACGGTACCGGAGGCGGCAAGAACCGCGTCGCAGGCCGCCATCAGACCGTAGCGATCCTCGCCGCAGACCCGGATATCCAGGGAGGTGGCGGCCAGGCCATGGGCAGCCAGATCGGCCCGCGACAGGGTCGTGGCCAGAGGCAGCAGGAAAACCGGCGCGGCAAGCTCCGGGGCAAGACGTTCGGCCGCTTCAATAAACAGCGGCAGCAGCCGGGCAATCTCCTGGCGGCGACTGCCGGGTAGCAGGCCGACCACGGTCCGGCCCGGCTCGATTGCCTGTTTTTCCAAAAATTCGGCCCGGCTCGTACAAGGTCGCACCGAGTCGAGAAGCGGATTGCCGACAAAATCCACCGCCAGACCGTGGCGTTTGAAGTATGCCTCCTCAAAGGGCAGAATCACCGCTAAACGATCCACAAACCGTTTTATTTTTTTTATCCGGCCTTCCCGCCAGGCCCAGACCTTGGGGCTGATATAGTAGAGAATCGGAACTCCCAGTTTTTTAGCCTTTTCGGCCAGCAGCAGATTGAAGCCCGGATAGTCGATTAGGATAAGAAGCTCCGGCGGCCTTTCCCGCAGCCGCCGGACCAAGGTACGCATGGCAGCGCGGATCGTAGCAAGCCGGCCGATCACCTCCACCAGACCCATGACCGCCAGTCCGTCGATGTCAACCAGAATCTCGACGTCGGACGTTGCCATCTCGACGCCGCCCATGCCGCAGACCGGCAGGCCGGGAGCCAGTCGGCCGAACGCCCTGGCCAGGCCGGCGCCGTGCAGATCGCCGGACGCCTCGCCGGCAACGATCATGATGCCGTTGCCTGTCGTTATCCCGTTGGTCTTCATCTCTCCTCCAGCGTAACCGATCAGATTCCCAGATAGGCCTTTTTCACTGCCTCGTTAGCCAGGAGGTTGGCAGCGGTGTCAGCCAGAACAATGCGGCCGTTCTCCATCACATACCCCCGCTGTGCCACATGCAGGGCCAGATTGGCGTTCTGCTCCACCAGAAAGATAGTTGTCCCCTGCTCTTTGTTGATCCGGCGGATGATCGCAAAAATCTGCCGGACCACGAGCGGTGCCAGCCCCAGGGACGGCTCATCAAGCAGCAGCAGCCTGGGCCGGGCCATCAGCGCCCGGGAAATGGCGAGCATCTGCTGCTCGCCGCCGCTCAAGGTGCCGCCAGCCTGCCGTTGCCGTTCGGCCAGGACTGGAAAAAGGCTGAAAACATAGTCGAGATCCTGCAGGATAGCCGCCCGGTCCCGGCGCAGGAAGGCGCCCATCTCAAGGTTTTCCCTGACGGTCAACTGCGGAAAGATGCGCCGGCCTTCCGGCACCTGGCTGATGCCGAGAGCAACAATCTTTTCCGGACTAAGCATCTGAATCGGCTCATCCATGAAAAAAATCTCGCCTTGCCGCGGCGGCGTCAGTCCGGAAATGGACATGAGCGTCGTGGTCTTGCCAGCGCCGTTCGCGCCGATCAGGGTGATGATTTCGCCCTGCGCTACCTCGATGGTCACATCCCGCAGGGCCTGGATCGTGCCGTAGTACGTCTTGACGTTACGCAGTCTGAGCAAGGTCTTCTCCCAAATAGGCAGTAATGACCAGCGGATTGCTGCGAATCTCAGCCGGCGTGCCCTCGGCGATTTTCTCGCCGTGATCCATGACCACAATCCGGTCGGAGAGGCTCATGACCAGCCGCATGTCATGCTCGATCAGGAGAATAGCAATACCCAGCTCGCTACGAATTTTGAGAATGAGTTCGTCAAGCTCCGCGGTCTCCTGTGGATTCATGCCGGCGGCCGGTTCATCAAGCAGTAAAAGAACAGGCTCGGTCGCCAGGGCGCGGGCGATCTCCAGGCGCCGCTGCGCTCCGTACGGCAGGTTGCGGGCCAGATCGTTGAAATAACTGCCGAGCCCCAGACGTTCGAGGATGGCAGCGCTGGCAGTGACAATCTGCTGCTCCTCGATGCGGGCGGCCGCGGAGCGGAAAACCGCGCCAAACACCCCGGCTTTAGTCCGGCAGTGCCGACCGATCATCACATTCTCCAGCACGGTCATGTCGGCAAAAAGCCGAATATTCTGAAAGGTGCGGGCCAGCCCTTTTTCCGTGACCCGGTTGGGCGGAAGGCCGTTGAGCCGCAGACGTTGGCCGCGGCCCGGTACGACAAGATGGATCTCGCCGGCCGTCGGCGCGCAAAGGCCGGTCAGACAGTTAAAAAAAGTGGTCTTGCCAGCGCCGTTCGGACCAATCAACGCCACGATCTCGCCTGCCGCCACCGAGAGGTTCAGATGATCCAGAGCCCGGAGGCCGCCGAAATCCATGCACAGTCTGTCAATGGTCAGCAGCGGTCCCATGTCTCTTATTCCGACCGGCCGCGACTGGCACCGGCATGAATTTATAGGCCCGCCGGGCTGAGCTGATCAGACCCTGCGGCCGGAAGATCATCATGATCACCAGAACAGCGCCAAACAGCAGCATCCGATATTCGGCAAAGGCCCGGAGATATTCGGGCAGCAAAATCAAGACGAGGGCGGCGATCACCACACCGGCGATAGAGCCCATGCCGCCCAGGACGACGATGGCCAGAATCATGGCCGATTCAAGGAAGGTGAAACTCGGCGGATTGATGAAGGTGGTCTTGGCCGCGAAGATAACGCCGACCATGCCGGCCCAGGTGGCACCCAGGGCAAAGGCAGTCAACTTGGTTCTGGTCTTGTCGATGCCCATGGCCTGGCAGGCCAATTCGTCTTCCCGCAGGGCAATCCAGGCCCGGCCGATCCGGGAATTCTGCAACCGATTGACTACAAAAATGGTGAACAGAACCAGGCCGATCATCAGGTAGTAGAGATAGACCGTGGCGCCCGCCAAGGACAAATCAAGCCCAAAGAAACCAGGCCGTGGGATGTTGGCAATGCCGCTCGGCCCGAAGGAGAACTCGTTCCAGTTCTCCAGGATCAGTCGGATGATCTCGCCGAAACCGAGGGTGACGATGGCCAGATAATCACCGCGCAGCCTCAGCACCGGAAAGCCCAGCAAAATCCCGAACAACGCCGCCAGCCCTGCACCGATGGGCAGTGCTGCCCAGAAACCCAGGCCGAAATGATGGTTTAAAAGCGCGTAGCTGTAGGCACCCACCGCGTAGAAGGCAACATAGCCCAGATCGAGCAGACCGGCCAGACCGACCACGATGTTGAGCCCGAGGCCAAGCACCACATACATGAGGGCCGTGGTCATGATGTTGGTCTGGTAGGTGGAAAAAAACCAGGGGAAAAGAAGGGTCGTCAGTACGGCGCAAAGCAGAAACGGCACATAGATCTGCGGCTCACGCATGCAACGCTGTCGGAAAATGGCCAGGCGGCCAGGCGTCAGGCTCGGCGTTCGACGAGTCTGACGATGCGTCAGAAACTGACCGACGAGCGACAGGACAAAGCTGCCCACCCCGATTAGAAATAAATTTCGCCAGCGCCAGACGATTTCCTGCGCAACCGGATTGACCCGAATAACCAGGATCGGCAGGGTCAGAAACATGAACCAGAGGGAAACCAGCAAGGATCTGCGCACGGCCCGCGCCGTGGTCATGCCCCCGCTCTCTTTGCCCGCATCCGTCATGCCCGGCCGCCCCCAGCTCAGACCTTCTCGGCAGCGGCCCGGCCCAGAATGCCGGCCGGCCGGAAAACAAGGATCAGCACCAGCAGCCCGAAGGCAAAGACATCTTCATAGTCGCTGGACACGTAGCCGGTAGCGAAACTCTCGGTGCAGCCAAGTACGAAGCCACCCAGCACGGCGCCGGGAATGCTGCCGATGCCGCCGAGCACTGCGGCGGTAAAGGCCTTGATCCCGGCGATGAAGCCGATGGCGAAATTGATCTGCCCAATGTGCGAGGCGATCAGCACGCCGCCCAGGGCAGCCAGGGCCGAACCGATCATGAAGGTGATTGAGATCACCCGGTTGACATCGACGCCCACCAGCATGGCCATGCCCTTATCCTGAGCCGTGGCCCGCATGGCGCGGCCGATCCTGGTAAATCTAATGACTGCCGTGAGCAGCAGCATGACCATAGCAGTAACCAGCAGGATGACCAACTCGGCGGAGCCAATGATGTGGGCATAGGGCTCCATAAAGGCCAGGTCGGGAATAAGCGCCGGGAAGGGCAGAAAATCAGAGGTCTGGGCCAGCCGCACATAATTCTGCAGAAAGATCGACATGCCGATGGCGCTGATTAAAGGCGAAAGACGCGACGCCTGTCTGAGCGGCCGGTAGGCGATCTTCTCGACGGTGTAGCCGTAGGCCGCGGCATAGACCATTGCCACCAGAGAGGCCAGCACCAGGATGGCGTACTGGTTGAGACCGAACACGGTGAGCAGGCTGGCCACGATCAGACCGGTAAAGGCGCCGAGCATGTAGATCTCACCATGGGCGAAATTGATGAGCCCGATGATGCCGTAGACCATGGTATACCCCAGGGCGATCAGGGCATAGATGCTGCCGCGGGTCAGCCCGCCCAGAAAAAGCTCCAGGAAATAGTCCATCCGGCTTGACCCCTTGCCCTGTCTGGTGCGGCTACTACTGCCGCACCTCGACGTAGACCCCGTTTTTCACCTGGTACATGGAAAAACCAACGCCGATGGCGTCGCCACGCGCATCAAAGCTGATGCGGCCCAGCGGCGTTTCGACAAATTCGCTCTTCAGCGCCCTGGCTAAAGCCGCCGAATCGGTGGAGCCGGCCTTGGCAACAGCGTTCAACAGGGCCTGGGTCGCAGCATAGGCATTCAGGAAAAAAGCGCCTGGTTCGCTGCCATAGGCCTTTTTATGGGCCTCGGTAGCAGCCGCGGCCAACGGATTTCTCGACACGTCCCTGGGTCCGGAGGCATAAACCCCATCGGCATACTCACCGGCCACTTTTATAAAAGTGTCGTCCTTAACCCCGTCGTCGGAAATGAATAAGGTCGGCAGACGCTTCTTACGCATCTGCATGACGATCTTCGAGGCCTCGGGGTGGTAGCCGCCAAAGATGACAGCCTCGGCGCCAGCCCGCTTGATCTTCTGGACCACGGCCGAATAGTCCACCGCGCCGGGGGTGACGCCCTCATAGAGCACCACCTGGGCCTGGCCGTCCGAAGCCTCGATGAATTTCCTGGCATATTCCGCCAACCCCTTGCCGTAATCGCCCTTGTCGTGCAACACCGCGATTTTTTTTACCTTGAGGACATCCAGGGCGAAATCCACCTCCAGCCGGGCCTGGGCATCGTCAGCGGCAATAGTCCGATAAAAATTGGGATAATCGCCGCTCTGGGTCAGTTCCGGATTGGTGGCCGAAGGCGACATGACCAGCAGGCCGGCATCCTTGTAGATGCCGAGCGCCGCCTTGGTGGCGCCGCTGCAGATATGGCCGAGCACCAGGTCCACCTTCAGCGAGATAAGCCGGGTGGCGGTGTTGGTGGCGATCTCCGGCTTGCAGACATCATCCTCGGCAAGAATCTCCACCTGCCGGCCGAGAATGCCGCCAGCAGCATTCACCTCTTTAACCACCAGTTCAGCAGCCTTGACAGTCGGCAGACCGTAAGAGGCCAGATCCCCGCTGTGGGCACCAGCCACTCCCAGCCTGATCGGTTCAATCGCCTGTCCGGAACCAGAAGCCACGCCCCACATTAAAGCAGCGCAAAATGCTGTTATCACCATTCGAAAAACATTCTTTCCCATATCTCCCACCATTTTGGAATTGCTCCGCTCGAGGCGTCTTATCCGGACCCGACATTCGGCGCAAGATGAGCATCAACACGACATGGCCGGCCGTGGTCAGTGAAACCAGCCCGCCCGCTGGGTAAGATAACAAAGAAGAAGTCCGGCACCCACCACCAGCAAACCCATGAGGCGCAACTGGCCGGGGCGCATCTCCATAAGCTGCTGCAGCCATTTCTGCATGGTTTCCGGAAAGGTCAAATACGGCAGTCCTTCCAGAATAAAGACAACGCCGATAAGTGTCAGCAGTAATTTCATAAAGCACCAAGGAAAACATCCTACCAGGATAAGAAACCTTTTTCAACTGCCCGCCAGCCACATCCGGCTAGACCGACAACCGTGATCGCTCCGACCGGCCCGAACCGGCCGTTTCCAACATAATAATCTAATATGATTAAAGAAAAAAAATGATGACTTCCTGGCCCATCCGCCATAATATAATGAATGTTCATTCAATCATTCCCCATGCCAGCCGTTATCTCAGCCTCACCGGGGTCAGCTTTGCTGCCGGGGAAGCAACCGGAAAATTCATTGACTTTTCCGGCCCTGAAAATTTATAGTACTTCCTTTTTTGAAAACTATGCCATGGTGACAGTACATCACCCGGGTGCGGATCTGTAACCCCGACAAATTCCCCAATAAAAGTGAGCAATATGAGTAGGTACGACAGATCAAAATATGCCGAGGCAGGAGTTGACATCGACAAAGGCAACGAATTCGTCGCCCGCATCAAAAACATCGCCAGCAAGACCTTCAGGCGGGGGGTGATTACCGACATCGGCGGCTTCAGTGGCCTGTTCGCCATCGGCAGCACGTACAAGGATCCGGTGCTGGTTTCCTCCACCGACGGCGTCGGCACCAAACTGACCATCGCCAAGCTCTGCAACAAACACGACACCATCGGCATCGATCTGGTGGCCATGAGCGTCAATGACATTGCCGTGGGTGGCGCCCGGCCCCTCTTCTTTCTGGACTACCTGGCGGTCGGCAGTCTCGATCTGGAGGTGGCCACGGACGTTATCAAGGGAATTGCCCGGGGTTGCGAGATCGCCTGCTGCTCGCTGATCGGCGGCGAAACCGCGGAAATGCCCGGCATGTATGCGCCAGGGGATTACGACCTGGCCGGTTTCGTGGTCGGCATTACCGAGCGCGACAAAATCATCGACGGTTCCGAGATCAGAGTCGGCGACCGCATCATCGGCCTCGCCTCCACCGGCCTGCACAGCAACGGCTATTCGCTGGCCAGAAAGATCTGCTTTGAAGAACTTGGTCTGACCGTGGATCAGCAGATAAAGGAACTGGACTGCACCCTCGGCGAGGAACTGCTGAAGCCCACCCGCATCTACAGCGAATCCCTGTTGAATCTGATCAAAAACTACCAGGTTACCGGCATGGTCCACATAACCGGCGGCGGCCTGATCGACAACATCCCCCGGGTCCTGCCGCAGGGCAGCCGCGCCATCATCGACAAGGAAAGCTGGCCCGTGCCGCCGATCTTCTCCTTCCTGCAGAAAAAGGGCAACGTCTCCACACAGGAGATGTGCCGCACCTTCAACATGGGGATCGGCATGGTGGTCATCGTCAAGGAGGACATGGCCGAAGACGCCATGCAGCATCTCAAGGCCCTGGGTGAAACACCCTACCTCATCGGTGAAATCGGCGGCCGCACCGACAGTTCGGCCAACAAATCCGTCGAAATCAACTGCTGATGGCGTCGCAAAAAGCTCGATCTGCTGCGTTGCAGCGCATTTTTGCTCGTTCGGCATACCTGGCGTATGGCCTTACTCACAAAAATACACTACGCCTTGCATATCAAACTTTTTGCTTAGCCATCTAAAGACGTTTCTCGAATTCATCAACTGCTGAACGACTGCGGCCTCAACTCCTCCCGCAGTCGCCCGGATCGCCTTTGATCTTGGCGATGGCATGCGGCAGGACAGCCAGCACCGTTGCCAGGTTTTCCCTGGCGGCCCGTTCGCTGCCGGGCAGGTTGATGATCAGCGTCTTCCCCCTGATGCCGGCGACGCCGCGCGACAGCATGGCCCGCGCGGTTATGGCCAGGCTCGCCTGACGCATTGCCTCGCTGATGCCGGGCACCTCCCGGTCGAGCAGCGGCCGGGTGGCCTCCGGCGTCACGTCGGATGGGGCAACGCCGGTGCCACCGGTGGTAACGATCAGATCGACGACGCGCCGGTCGGCCCACTCCAACAGAACTGCGGCAATGCCCTCCTGTTGATCAGGCACCATTCCGGTTACCGCCAGTTCGAACCCGGCGGTAGCCAGCATATCGCAGATGGCCGGACCACTGGTATCTGTCCGCTCACCCCGGGCCCCCTTATCGCTGACGGTCAACACCCCGCAGCTGTACCTTATTCCCACCGATTTTTCGCTCACCGGCGTTTATTTCTCGATATTGGCCTCGGCAATGATCTTCTCGGCCAACGGCGCCGGCACCTCCTCGTAGTGGGAAAAGCTGACGCTGAAGGTACCGCGGCCGCCGGTCATTGAGGTAAGATCCGGCGCATATTTGAGTACCTCGACCATGGGCACCTGGGCATTGATCACCTCGCATTTGTGCCCGGAGTCCATGCCCATCACCCGGCCGCGACGGCCATTCAGGTCGCCCATCACGTCACCGACGCAATCCTCCGGAATCCGGACCGAGACGTTCATGATCGGTTCGAGCAGGATCGGCTTGGCCTCGGCCGCCGCCTTCTTGAAGCCCAGGGAGCCGGCAATCTTGAAGGCCATTTCCGAGGAGTCAACCGCGTGGAAGGAGCCGTCCACCAGGGCGACCTTGACGTCGACCACCGGATAGCCGGCAATAACTCCCAGGGCCATGGCATCGATGATGCCCTTTTCAACGGCCGGGATATACTGCCTGGGAATGACGCCGCCGACGATCTTGTCCTCGAAGACAAAGCCGCTGCCCCGCGGCATGGGCTCGATTTCGATCCAGGTATCGGCGAACTGGCCGCGGCCGCCGCTCTGCTTCTTGTGCTTGCCTTGGACCCTGGCCTTGCCCTTCAGGGTCTCCAGATAGGGCACCTTGGGCAGGTGCAGCTCCATCTCAACGCCGAATTTCCGTTTGATCTTCTCGCCCACCACCTCCAGATGGACCTGGCCGACCCCGGACAGCAAGATTTCCTTGGTCTGCTGCTCGCGGGTCAGACGCAACGTGAGGTCCTCATCCAGCATCTTGCTGATCGAGCCGAACAGCTTCTCCTCGTCGCCTTTCTTGCCGGACACTGCGTAGGAGATAACCGGCGCCATGGGCTCGGGCCGGTCATAGACAATGGGCGCGTTCTCCACGCAGAGGGTATCGCCGGTAACGGTTTCCTTGAGCTTGGCCACGGCAACGATCATGCCCGGCACGGCGCTGTCCACCGGCCGCTGGCTCTTGCCTTCCTGGATAAAGAGCTGGCCGAAACGCTCGGCCGTCTCCTTGGAGGCGTTGTAAAAACTGTCGCCCGACAGGGTGCCGGAAAAAACCCGAAAAATGGTAAGCCGGCCGGCATAGGGGTCGGCCATGGTCTTGAAGACCTGGGCCGAAAACGGCTCGCTGGCCAAAGGCTTGCGTTCCACCGGCTCGCCGCTCCTGGGGTCCGTGCCGACCATCGACGGCCGTTCGGTCGGCGGCGGCAGCAGGTCGTTGATCATGTCGAGCAGAAGCTCGGTGCCCATGTTGCCGTTGGCGGTCCCGACACAGACCGGACAAAGCGCCCCTGTTCTGACGCCTTTCCGCAGCCCTTCCATGATCTCCGCCTCGGAGAGAGCGCCTTCTTCCAGAAATTTTTCAATAAGCTCGTCATCGGTCTCCGCCACCTGCTCCATGAGGGTTTCACGCCAGGTCGCCACGTCATCGGCCATTTCCGCCGGCACCTCGGCCTCTTTAACCTTGCCAGTGGCGTTGTCGAACAGGAATGCCTTCTGGCGGATAATATCCACCGCGCCCTGAAAGGCGGCCTCGGCGCCGATGGGCAGATAGAGCACCGCCGGATTCAACGGCAGCGAAGCCTTGGCGCTTTCGATGACATTATAGAAATCCGCCCGCTCCCGATCCATCTTGTTAATGTAGATGATGGTCGGCAGCTTTCGTTCCTCAACAAAGCCGGCGAACTTTTCGGTCTGATTCTTGACGCCGACGGCGGCGCCGATCACAAAGAGAGCGCAGTCCGCAACCCGGGCGGCGAACTTGGCCTCGGTGACAAAGTTGTCGTCGCCGGGGGTATCGATCAGAAAGACCTCGTGCTTCTTCCAACTATACTGATGAAAGGAGGAATTGATGGAAATCCTTCTCTTGACCTCCTCCGGCTCAAAGTCCATGACCGAGGAGCCGTCGTCCACCCTGCCCTGCCGGCTGGTCTTGCCCACCGTAAACAGCATGGCCTCGGCCAGCGAGGTCTTGCCGCAGTTGCCATGTCCCAACAACACCACATTTCTGATCATCTTGCTGTCCAGCATGTTGCCTCCGCAGTCAATGCCCCTGGCTTCCGCAACCTTTCCGCAGGGGGTACATTTTTTGTAGTTTTTCCAGACCTGGCGGCCAGGTCTGTTTACAAAACCGCCGATTCATGCGGAACTGGCCGCGCGCCCTGCGCTAGCCAGCCGAATTATCAGAAAAAAACACCAGAGCATCTCCAGTGCGCGAACAAAATAGAGCATACTATTTCAGAAGCATATTGCAAAGTCAAGGAAGAACATTGTCAACCAAGCCGCTCCCTGGTATGTTCGGGCAGTAAATGAAACAGACGGCTTTTGCAAACAGATTCCCGCACCACCTGCCTCTGGCCAATCTACCCAGGCCCGGCCTACTGCCCTGCCGCAACACCCGCCAATGCTTTTTAACCTCTCATGAACAAACCATCGGATGACACCGGCCGCATAGCCCGTTCCGCCGGCACCGTCAGCATTGCCGTCATGTGCAGCCGGGTGCTCGGCCTGGTGCGGGAGCAGGTGTTTGCCGGCATGTTCGGGGCCGGCTACGCCTACGACGCCTTTGTAGTGGCCTTCCGGATTCCAAACCTGCTACGGGATCTGTTCGCCGAGGGGGCGCTCTCCGCCGCCTTTGTCACGGTTTTCACGGACTACGATACCAACCGGGGCGAACAGGCGACCTGGAAACTGGCCAGCAATGTCATGGTCTTCCTCGCCATTGTCCTCAGCCTCGTCACCCTGGCCGGCTGCCTCTTTGCCGATCAGATCCTCATGCTGCTCGCCCCTGATTTCGCCCTGGTCACCGGCAAGATGGAGCTGACCAGGAAGCTGACCGTCATCATGTTTCCCTTTCTCATCTTCATCTCGCTGGCCGCCGTGGCCATGGGCATCCTCAACACACGCGGCCGCTTCTTCGTGCCGGCCATGGCCTCGAGCTACTTCAACCTGGGCTCCATTGTCGGCGGCGTCGCTCTGGCCCTGCTCCTGCCCCGTTTCGGCCAGCCGGCCATCGTCGGCATGGCCTTCGGCACCTTAATCGGCGGCCTGCTGCAACTTGCCATGCAACTGCCGACCTTAGCCCGTACCGGCTTCACCTTCCGGCCCCATCTCGACCTGACCGATCCCGGCCTGAAACGCATCCTTTTCCTCATGCTGCCGGCGGTGATCGGTCTGTCCGCCACCCAGATCAACATCTTTGTCAACACCAACTTCGCGGCCTCCTGCGCCGAGGGAAGCGTCTCCTGGCTCAATTACGCCTTCCGGTTCGTGCAGTTCCCCATTGGCGTCTTCGGGGTGGCCATCTCCATTGCCACCCTGCCGGTAATCTCCCGCCATGCCGCCACCCGCGACATGGCCAGCCTGAAAACCGCCTACTCCTCAGCGCTCACCATGGCCTTCTGTCTGACCATCCCGGCCACGGTCGGTCTGATCATCCTGGCCGAGCCGATTATCCGCATCATCTACCAGCACGGCGCCTTCACCGCTTACGACACACTCATGACCGGCCAGACCCTGGCCCTCTACTCCCTGGGCCTGTTTGCCTACGCCTCGGTGAAGATCATGGTGCCGGTCTTCTATGCCTTAAACGATACAAAATATCCGGTAATCGGCAGTTTCCTGGCGGTCGGCGCCAACATCATCATCATCCTGCTGACCATCGACCGCTTCCAGCACCAGGCCATCGCCCTTTCCACCTCCTGCACCATGACCATCAATTTCCTGTTCCTGAGTTTTGTCCTGCACCGCAAACTGGCTGGCTATCCCCTCGGCTATCTCTTCACGGGACTTGGCAAGGTGCTGCTGGCCGCCGCCGCCATGGGCGGCTATCTGTATTTGATCGAGTCCAGCCTTGCCGCCTGGGCGGCGCAGGGCTTCAGCCGGCAGGTTGTTGCGTTGCTCTTCAGCATCGCGACCGGCACGGCGCTCTACGGCACGCTGCTCCATCTCCTGCGGCTCCAGGAGCTGCGGTTTCTTACCGAGAAAATCCTGAGCCGGCTACGCGGTAGATGATGGTGATGCTGGAGCCAACGAAGATGTCAACCCCTTCTCCTTTTTAAGCTGGCTAACCACGTTTGTCGAGAACCGGCCCCCGTTGCTACCAAAAAAAATGCACACCCAAAAAATAGCCAAACCTAGCGCTTCCTGACAAATCCCCTTTCATCCCCGTAAGCCTTTCCTGCCGATTTTACGAGGTCGGCCCTGATACCGGTACTGATATTTTTAGTACTTGATATTCCGCGTGATATCTGGTTAACAAACAGAGGCGGCGGTTAGAAATCGTCTGTCCGGTTTTTTGCCAGGTTGTTCGTAGGGGAATTCGTGGCAGGTGGTTTGGGGTTATTTGGGCCAAGGTGAGAGTGTTGCTTGGTCGGAGGAATTGCCAGGGAATGATCGCTATCTAAAACAAGTTGTTTTAGAACCAGCGTCCCCCTCGTCCGTCCCCCTCGTCCATAAAACAAGTTGTTTTAGAACCAGCGTCCCCCTCGTCCATGTTTTAGAACCAGCGTCCCCCTCGTCCTCAGATGTGGTGGGAAAGGTTATGTCATGGAGTATGTATCAATCTCTGCCAGGGAAGCTCTGCAAAAATAGGGCGGCATCCCTATCGAAT
>MGTE01000110.1:31057-37652 GCA_001799275.1 Deltaproteobacteria bacterium RIFOXYD12_FULL_57_12 | reverse complement strand
GAGATTTTTTCGAGTCGGTCCTTCTTTTTGTTGCCTAACAGACCACAGTCTAACGGACTAAACAACCTGCGCAGTTAAAAAATCGTTACCCCACGATGTTGACCAGCTTGTTCGGAACCACGATGACCTTTCGTGGTGTCTTGCCGGCCAGGAATTTTTCCACTTTGTCGTCGGCCAGGGCCAGTGCCTTGACCTGTGCCTCATCGGTATCCGCCGGCAGCAGCAGGCGGCTGCGGACCTTGCCGTTCACCTGCACGACAATGGTGATCTCCTCCTCGCGGGCCGCCTCGGCATCAAAGCACGGCCAGGATTCTTGAGCCAGGGGCCGCTGGTGGCCGGTCATCTCCCAGAGTTCCTCGCAGAAGTGCGGCACAAAGGGCGAGAGGAGCAGAAGTAAAGCGTCCAGGGCCTGGCGGACTACGGTCGGGTGCACTGCCTGAGTCGATTCCTCGCCAAGCAGACCGGACATGGAGTTGACCAGTTCCATCACCGCGCTGATCCCGGTATTGAAATGGAAATCGTTTTCAATGTCGCCGGTCACCTTGCGGATGGTCTGCTGGGTCTTGCGGTGCAGAGTGCGGCTCGCTTCGTCCAGTTCGGCCGGTAATGCGGCAGGCGCCCTGTCGAAGATCTCCAGGTTGGCCTGCACCAGCCGGAAAACCCGGTTCAGAAAGCGGAAGGCGCCCTCAACCCCCTGGTCGCTCCACTCCAGGTCTCGTTCCGGCGGCGCGGCAAACAGGCTGAAGAGGCGGACCGTGTCCGCCCCGTAGCGCTCGATCAAATTATTGGGGTCCACGACGTTGCCCTTGGACTTGGACATCTTGGCGCCGTCCTTGATGACCATGCCCTGGGTCAGCAGGTTGGTAAAGGGCTCATCCACGGTCAGATAGCCCAGGTCGCGCAGCACCTTGGTAAAGAAGCGGGCATACAGCAGGTGGAGGATGGCATGCTCGATGCCGCCGATGTACTGATCCACCGGCAGCCAGTAGGCGGCTTTATTCCTGGCCAGCGGGCCGTCGGTGAAACGCGGGCAGGCATAGCGGGCAAAATACCAGGAGGACTCCACAAAGGTGTCCATGGTGTCGGTTTCCCGCCGGGCCGGGCCGCCGCAGGCCGGGCAGGCGGTCGTGTAGAAGGACTCCAGGGTGTGCAGGGGCGAGCGGCCGCTGCTGTCGAGCTGGACCGCGGTGGGCAGCAAAACCGGCAGGTTTTGTTCATTTTCCGGCTGTATGCCGCAACGTTCGCAGTGGATCATGGGGATGGGCGATCCCCAGTAGCGCTGGCGCGAGATGCCCCAGTCGCGCAGCCTAAAGGTGGTGCGGGCCGAGCCGAAGCCCTGGGCCTCGGCATGGGCGATGATCGCCGCCTTGGCCGCCACTGAGGGCATGCCGCTGAAGGCGGCGGAGTCGGCCAGGATGCCTGGCTCTTCGTAGGCCGCGGTCATGGTTGCCGCGTCAAGGGCGGCCGCGGGCGGCTGAACCACCACCGTGACCGGCAGGCCGTATTTGCCGGCGAATTCAAAATCCCGCTGGTCGTGGGCCGGCACCGCCATCACCGCGCCGGTGCCGTATTCCATGAGTACGAAGTTGGCGACATAGATCGGGATCAACTGGCCGGTAAAGGGGTTGCGGCAGGAGCGGCCGAGAAAGACCCCTTCCTTTTCCAGTTCGTCTTCCGGGCTTTTCTGCTGGATGGCCAGGCGGGTACGGCGGACGAACTCGGAGACCGCCTCCTCCTGGCCGGTGTTGCGGCACAACTCCACCAGCGGATGTTCCGGGGCAATGGACATGAAGGTCACCCCGTATACCGTGTCCGGCCGGGTGGTGAAAATTTTGAGGGATTGATCGACGCCGTCGATCGGGAAATCCATCTCCAGCCCCTCGCTCTTGCCGATCCAGTTGCGCTGCATGGTCAGAACCCGTTCCGGCCAGCCGGCCAAGGTGTCGCAGGCAGCCAGCAGTTCATCGGCATAGGCGGTGATCTTGAAGAACCAGCCGAACATCTCCCGCGGTTCCACCTGGTTGTCGCAACGCCAGCAGGCGCCGTCGATCACCTGTTCGTTGGCCAGTACCGTCTGGCAGGGCTCGCACCAGTTGACCGTGGTCATTTTCCGGTAGACCAGCCCCTTCTCGTACATCCGGATGAAGAACAGCTGCTCCCATCGATAGTATTCGGGCCGGCAGGTTGCCAGCTCCCGGTCCCAGTCGTAGCTGAAGCCCATGCGTTTCAGCTGCTTCTTCATGTAGTCGATGTTTTCGTAGGTCCATCTGGCCGGGGGGGTGTTGTGCTTGATCGCGGCGTTCTCAGCCGGCAGGCCAAAGGCGTCCCAGCCCATGGGATGGAGGACGTTGAAGCCGCGCATCCGTTTGTAGCGGGCCACCACGTCGCCGATGCTGTAATTGCGGACATGGCCCATGTGAATCCGGCCGGACGGATAGGGAAACATCTCCAGCAGGTAGTATTTGGGCCGGCCATCCTCTTCCGTTACCCCGAAGGTCTTTTCGGCAAGCCAGCGGGCCTGCCATTTGGCCTCGATGGCCTTGAAGTCGTATTTTATGTGTTTCCCGGGAGTTTCTCTGGCGGTCATGCGGCAGTCCTTACATGGATTTCGGTCAGGGGTTCGGCAATAAAAGCGGCCTCATTGTAGCGGATATTGGCCGTGCGGTAAAGGGGCTGGCTCGCCAGTGGTCAGCTGTCGAATCTGCCTTCGTAGCCCGGCGGCACATCCTGGCGGGTTCGATTCTCGAATGTGGTGTATTCCTTGAGAAAGGTCAGCTCAAAGGTGCCGGTGGGGCCATTGCGCTGTTTGCCGATGATCACCTCGGCAATGCCGCGTTTCGGGTTGTCCTCAGCCTGGTTGTAAACCTCGTCCCGATAGATGAAGCAGATGAGGTCGGCGTCCTGTTCGATGGCGCCGGATTCGCGCAGGTCGGAAAGCTGCGGCCGTTTGTTCGGGCGGGACTCCAGGCTGCGGTTTAACTGGGACAAGGCAATCACCGGCACGCTCAGTTGTTTAGCCATGGCCTTCAGGGACCGGGAGATTTCGCTGATTTCCTGTTCTCGGCGTTCGAGCGAACTGCGGCCCCGCATGAGCTGCAGGTAGTCGACAATGACCAGACCGACATCGAACTCCGATTTCAGGCGCCGGCACTTGGCCCGCATCTCCAGGACCGAAATGGCCGGCGTGTCGTCGATATAGATGGGCGCGTCCTCAAGCATGCCGCTGGCCCGGGTCAGCTTCGGCCAGTCCGGGTCCTTGAGAAAGCCGGTGCGCAGGCGCTGGGAGTCGACCCGGCTCACGGAGCAGAGCAGGCGCATGGCCAGCTGCTCCTTGGACATCTCCAGGCTGAATACCGCCACCGGAATCTTGCTCAACAGGGCGGCGTTCTGGGCGATATTCATGGCTAACGCGGTTTTGCCCATGCTGGGTCGGGCCGCCAGGATGATCAGATCCGAGGGCTGCAGGCCGGCGGTCAGCCGGTCGAACTCGTCGTAGCCGGTGGGCACGCCGGTAATCAGCTCCTTGCGCTCAGCCAGCATCTCAATATGCTTGAAGGTCTGGGGGATGATCTTGCTGAGCGGCAGAAATGACTGGCTGTCCTTGGCCCGGGAGATTTCAAAGATGTGCTGTTCAGCATCATCCACCAGGTTGTCGATGTCGTCCTGTTCCTCGAAACAGCGGGACGCGATGTCGGTGGAGGTTTGGATCAGCCGGCGGAGGATGGCCTTCTGCTGGATGATTTTGGCGTAAAATACGATGTTGGCCGTTACCGGCACGATGTCGCTTAACGAGGCGAGAAAGGCTGGGCCACCCACCTGGTCGAGCTTGTTCCAGTCACGGAGGATATTGGTGACGGTGATCAGGTCCTGGGGCTCGTTTTTTTCAAACAGCGCCACCATGGCCGAGAAGATCGTCCGGTGGGCATCGCGGTAGAAGTCCTCGGGTGTTAACGTGTCCAGGACCTTGACCAGGGCTCCCTTCTGCAGGAGAATAGAGCCCAGCACGCATTGTTCGGCCTCCAGGTTCTGAGGCGGCAGGCGGTGTGCTAGTGCGGGCGTTTTGTTTCCGGCATCCATGACGCTGGTCTGGAGAGAAAGCGGAACGTGAAAGCGTCACAGCCGGAAAGGGGCTGGACGCTTTCACGTCGGTGGTCTTCGATCTTATGCTGCTTCCAGCGGCACGACCCGGACCGTAATCGCGGCGGTCATCTGGAACCCGACCTTGATGGCGACCTCTGTATCGCCAATGGTCTTGATCGGCTCGGCCAGCAGGATTTTCTTCCGGTCGACCTCGATGCCCAATTCTGCAAGTTTCTCGCCGATATCACCAGCGGTGACAGAACCGAACAGCTTGTTTTCTTCACCGACCCGCTGGGCAATGGTGACAACGGTGCCGGACAGTTTTTTTACTAACGCCTCGGTCTCGTCGCGCTGCTTCTTCTTTCTGGTCGCGATGGCGCTATTTTCCTGCTTCAGGATGGCCAGGTTCGTCTTGGTGGCAACGACCGCCATCCGTTGGGGCAGGAGATAATTGCGGGCATATCCGGGCTTGACCTTGACGATATCGCCTTCCTCGCCCAATGTGTCCACGGTGGTTTTCAGAATAAGTTCCATTACAGTGATCCTCCTTGGTATCGTGATCCTTGCCGTACGGTGTTTTTTTATTTTGTTTTATTGGGTTATGAAACGGAATTCAGGAGTTAGAATCCAGAATTCAGAATTTATTTCGTGTGGTTGTCGCTTACCTCTCTTTTTGTTTTTCCAGACTGGCGATCCGAGTTCTGAAATCGACCCAGACATCCGACAGCCCCAGTGCTGCCAGGCAGATGATACCGTAACCCTGGATGATCAGCAACCCGTAGATGGCCACCCGTAACGGCTGCACGATTGACCATCTGATCAGCAGGTTAACCAGTACGGCCGCACCCTGCAGCACATATACAGCTCCCCAGACTAAAAGAACATTCTTGCTGGCCACGGCAATTACGCCGTTTGCAAGGAGCAGGGTGATGCCGCTGGCGATGCCGATCCAGACAAAATTGTCGGGCAGTCGCCATTCACTATATGCCGGCCATGGCCAGGGCGCCAGTTGCTTTTTCCGCAGCAGCCAGTTGCCGAGCGCCAGGTTGATCCACACGGTATAGATGATCCCGTTGACAAGCAGGGCCGGCAGCAACTGCGGCAGGTTCTGGCGCATCTCACCGAGCGCTTTATTCAGTTCCCGTGCCTTGTCGGCCGGCAGCTTGTAGATCTCCCGGTATTGCGCGTCAAGCTCTGTCAACCCCTGATCAATGGCGGTCACTACCTCCTGGTAGGGGTTCACTTGGTTGGCGACCCCGATGGCGCCCCAGTAGAGCAGCCAGGTGACGCCGATGAGCAGCACGCCGTGCAAGCCGGCCCGGGCTGGCGATAACCCGGTGCGGGCGGCTCGCCAGAAGGCGACGCCCGCTGGTAGCATGGTCAGACTGAACAGCAGGGTGTATAAACCACCCGCCAGGAAAGCGGCGCCTGTTGCGAACAGAATCGCACTGATGATCAGAATGCCGCCTTCTTTTTTTCCAAAAAATACCAGGTAATAAAAAACCGGCAGGGGGATTAAACCGGCCAGCCAGCCCAATTGCCCCGGGAGTAGTGACGGCAGGAGAAGGATGGCGGTCGTGACTGCTAGGCCGCTAAGCGATATCTTCTGCCGGCTCTGCAAGCCAATTGGTGTTTCCTGGGTCATCCCGGCTTTTGGCAAAATTAATACTGCGTGGCGCCGCTGTAGGGCAGCAGGGCGATCTGCCGGGCCTTCTTGATGGCGTCGGTCAGCTTACGCTGATGTTTTGCGCAGTTTCCGTATATCCGCCGGGGAATGATCTTGCCCCGTTCCGTCACGAAATTTCGGAGGGTTCTGACCTCCTTATAGTCGATCACCAGTTTCTTGTCCGCACAAAAACGGCACACCTTCTGCCGGGGAAAAATTCTTTTGCGTGTTGCCATGGTAAGTTCTCCGTTTATCTATGATTTTCGTGAAATCCCGCCGTGCCGGCGGGGTGTTCCGAGCCTGCTGTCCGCTTACTCGCTGTCGGTCTCCATTTCCTCGGTAGGCTCCGCATCTTCATCAATGGGCGCCACAGCCTCGGCGGTCGCTGCTGACTGCTTTGCCGCGGCCTCGGCCAGAAGAGCGACGGGATCACAGTCATCCGCCTGTTTGACGGTCATATACTTGAGGACGCGGTCGTCGATCCGCAGGATTCGCTCAAGTTCCGTGACTGCGGCGGGCTGCCCGGCATAATCCACGTAAACGTAGTTGCCCTGGTTTTCCTTCTTGATGAGATAGGCCAGCTTTTTGAGGCCCCATCGATCCACCCTGATGACGGTGCCGCTGTCATTGGTGATGATGGCGCTGAGCCGTTCAACGATGGCGGCGATGTCGTCATCGCCGACGTTTGGTCTGACAATAAGGATGGTTTCGTATCTGCGCATTGTCTGTTTCCTCCTCGTGGACTTGAATGGCCCTCGCTTTTCTGTTGACCTGGCAGAGAGCGAGAAGGGTAATTACGCCGCCGGCGGTTGATCCGCCAAGGGCGTGTTTAAAATAAGCGAAAATATG
>MGTE01000110.1:19132-31049 GCA_001799275.1 Deltaproteobacteria bacterium RIFOXYD12_FULL_57_12 | reverse complement strand
CGCTATCGTGCCTGTCAAATAATTTTTCCGTTATTTCACAGGGGATTTGCGCCCGGCCGTCTGCTATTTCGCCGGGAGTTCCTTGGCCGCCTGCCAGAGGCGGAGGAGTGTGGGCGAATCGGCAATGGCGGTTGAACTGCCGACTTGTTTCAGGTCATGCTCCATTCGGTTGAAACGACCGATAAATTTTTCGGTCGTGTTGTTGAGTGCTTCTTCGGCGTTGTTGCCGGATAGGCGGCAGATGTTGACCACAGTAAAAAGAACGTCGCCGAGCTCCTCGAACACTGCCTGGCTTGAGCTGGCAGCCATGGCTTCCCGCAATTCGGCAAGCTCTTCGGCAAGTTTTGCGAAGACCATGTCCGGGTCGGGCCATTCGAAACCGGCGCGGGCAGCCCGTTCCGATACTCGCTGCGCCCGTCGCAGGCCTGGCAGGGTCTTGGGGATCGAACTGAAAGGGGTCTGCTCCCCGTCGCCGGCGGATTTTTCGTCTTGCTTGATCGCCTGCCACTGCTTGCGTAATTCCTCGTCGCTGGCAGATGTTTCGTTGCCAAAGACATGCGGGTGGCGCCGGATCATTTTCTCAGAGATGCCGGCAAGTACCTCGTCCATTGTGAAAAGGCTCTTTTCCTGATGTAGCTGGTTAAGCAGCACGATGAGAAAGAGGAGATCGCCCAGCTCTTCCCGCACATGCTGAGAATTCTTGCTGTCCAGCGCCTCCAGCAATTCATGCGCCTCTTCGATCAGGTAGGTTTTAAGACTCTGGGGCGTCTGCTTCCGGTCCCATGGGCAGCCGTCAGCCGCTCGCAGCCTGGCTACGATCCGCAGGAAATCCGTGAATTTTTTGCCGCAGTCTTCCGTTATTATCGTCACGTTTGACAACCTCACAACAAACCGTTGGATGGCCTGGCAGTTATATTCCAGGTGGCGCGCAACGCGGGAAACCGGAAGTCGTCGGACGTCATCACCCCAGCCTAAAACCATATCCTTTTATGCCCTGCATTATGCCCTGCACGTTTTATTTGTGCGGAACGCATTGCAGCTCTATACCCGGATTCAGCTCAGGAGTAAACGAGGAATAGTGTGGGCGGCCGGGCATGCTTGTGGTTTTATTGCCGGTCATCAGGTGCGTCGGTGACTTATTTTGGTATAAATTATTATTGGGTGATATTTGTGCTTGTCAGGTGAGTTTTCAGGGTTTATACTATTAACATACAAAAGAAGTAATGATCTGGTATTCTGCAACTGTTTCCCTGGCTCACCCAGCGATACTTGTGTGGCGGTACAAAATATACAGCAAGAAAGTGTTCGGAAGCTGACGGGATTTTTTGCATGCAAGAGCACGGTGTATCCGGGCGACGATGTCATGTCTGGACTGCTTGGTGTTGGTCTCCCGAAAGTCCGTCAACATTTTGAGTGTCCACCAGCGGCATGGGCCGCTGGTGGTTTTTTCCCCTGCCTGACCGGGTGGGGTTCGTAAGAATGGCAAGAGTGCATCAACGTAAAGGAGCTAGTAGGAAACAATGGGCGAAAAAAAAGTAATGCTTGAGAAACACAAGGACATTGCCAGGATAGACCAGGAAACGAAGCGGACGCATGGGTGGTATGTGCGGGTGCGTTTCTACGGGAAAACCTATTCTAAATTTTTCTCGGATCGCAAATGCGGCGGGCGGTATTCAAGTCTGCTTTCGGCATTGGCCTGGCGGGATAAGACCGAAGCGGACCTTGGCAAGGTCCGGACGGACCGGCATGTTGTCACGGTGAGCAATTCAAAGACCGGTGTCGTTGGGGTTCGGCTTAACAAGAAACTGAGCAGATACGAGGTGAGTTGGGTGACTCCGGAGGGCCGGCAGGGCAAGACCTCGGTTTCCATTCACCGGCACGGCAATGAGAAGGCCTTTACCATGGCCTGTGAGATCAGAAAGATAAAAGAGGCTGAAAGGCTCTCAGCCGGCTAGCCGGATGTGACTTCAGCCTTTTTCGGGGAGCGACTGCATGGTTTTCTTCGGAACAGTTTGAGCTTGACAAATCGGCGGGTTCTGGTATTAATGCACGGTTCGTTGATCGCGTTGTGCGATTGTCCCGTTCGGTTGTTTTTTCGATGGGACTGATCGGTTTGACTTAAATTTTACGGCAGAAGAGAACTCCTGCCGAAGTTGGGAGACGGGCAATAACAATTTGTTTTTGCCAGTTCTCTTTATACAATATCTTTGGAGGAAGCGCATGTATGCTATAGTTCGCACCGGCGGCAAACAGTACCAGGTGGCTGCCGGCGAGAGACTGCGGGTGGAAAAGATCAAGGGCAATGTCGGGGAAACCGTTGAATTGACCGATGTGCTGGCCGTCATCGATGGCGAGAATGCCAGAATCGGGCAGCCCGTGGTGGCTGGCGCCAGGGTAACCGCTCGGATCATTGAGCAGGACAAGGGCACTAAGATCTTGGTGTACAAGAAGAAGAGACGCAAGGGCTATGAGAAGAAGAATGGCCATCGTCAGTTTTTTACCGGTTTGGAAATCGCGGAGATTTCTGCCTGATCGTATTGTTGATGGTCTCGCAATAAAAAACGGGGATAATTTTTCGCCTCGTTTTTCAGCGTTAGAAGTGGGTTGCGGGTTTTGCCGAACAGTGGCGGACCGGCGGCCGTGCATGAATAATTCAGGGTATTCCTGTTAAGAAAGATAAAGAGGGAGACTGCAATGGCACATAAGAAAGCTGGCGGCAGTTCACGGAACGGACGTGACAGTGGCGGACAGAGGCGTGGAGTAAAAAAATTCGGCGGCCAGCCCGTCCGGGCCGGTAATATTCTGGTCCGGCAGGTGGGGACCAAAATTCATCCGGGGACCAATGTCGGATTGGGCCGCGATTATACCCTGTATGCCAAGATCGACGGTGTTGTGACGTTTGAAGATTTCGGGCATGATCGTAAGCGGGTCAGTGTCTATCCGGTCGAAGCGGCATCCTGACCAATTCCGGCGGGGTTTGTCTGACAATCAAAGGCGGGGTGTCTGACGGCAAGCGCGCAGAGCCCCGCCTTTTCTTTAACACACAGGCAAAAACCCATGGCTTTTATAGATGAGGCCAAATTTTACGTCAAGGCAGGAGACGGCGGCAACGGCTGTGCCAGCTTCAGGCGTGAAAAATTTGTGCCCAAGGGTGGTCCGGACGGTGGTGACGGCGGGGCTGGCGGCGATGTCATCATCGAGGCCACCCGGCGTCAGACTTCCCTGATCGATTTCCGATATCGTTCCCATTTCAAGGCTGAAAATGGCGTGCCGGGCCGCGGTAAGAAGATGCACGGCCGGGCCGGTAGTCATTATATCATGCAGGTGCCGGTGGGCTCGATCATCCGCGACGCCGACACGGGTGAACTTCTGGCCGATCTCGTTTACGATGGCGACCGGGTCATTGGGGCGAGAGGGGCGGCCGGCGGCCGTGGTAACTGTCATTTCGCCACCAGCCGGAATCGTATTCCGCGTTTTGCCGAGGATGGCAAGCCGGGCGAGGAGCGCTGGCTGAAGATCGAGTTGAAGCTGCTGGCCGATATCGGTCTGATCGGTCTGCCCAATGCCGGCAAATCCACGTTGCTTTCCAAGCTTTCCGCTGCCCATCCCAAGGTGGCGTCCTATCCCTTTACCACGCTTGAACCCCAACTCGGCGTTCTGCTGCTGCCCGAGGATATTGAGGGGCTGCGTCCAAGTCGTTTCATCATCGCCGATATTCCAGGGCTTATCGAGGGCGCCCATCAGGGGGCCGGACTCGGCCACAAGTTCCTTCGGCACATCGAGCGCACCCGGGTTCTTCTGCACGTCCTCGATGTCTCGGGATCGGAGCAGAAGCCGATTGACGACTACCAGGTTCTTGAAAATGAACTGCGCTGTTATAATGAAGCCCTTCTGGATCTCCACCGGCTGGTTGTTCTTAATAAGGTTGATCTGCTCGATGATCAGGATCGGTTGGCGTGGCTTTCCGGGTATTTCGCCGGGCAGGGGGTTGAGGCGGTGGCGGTGTCGGCCATGACCGGGGCCGGACTTGACCGGCTCAAGGAACTTCTGGTTGCTGTTCTGCAGCCAAGCCAACTCGAGACCCAACCCGTTGCTGACGAGGCAGCCGAGGAGAGCGAGCCATGACCTTGCAGATAACCTGGGAAGAGGGGAGCAGATTGCGCCGCTCCCATTTGGGCAAGGTCCGCCGGGTGGTGGTCAAGGTCGGCAGCGCCGTGCTGACCAACGACAGCGGTCTGGACCTGGCGGTCATCGACAATCTGGCGCGCGGCCTGGTCTATCTGCAGGATTCCGGCCGCGAGGTGATTCTGGTCAGTTCCGGCGCGGTGGCCGCGGGTCGCAAGCGCCTGAACCTTGATATGAACCGGAATTTGTCCCTCAAGGAAAAGCAGGGAACCGCCGCGGTGGGCCAGAGTTGTCTCATGCGGGTCTATGAAGACACCTTCGATCGATTCGACCGAAAAGTAGCGCAGATTCTGCTTACCCATGACGATCTTGCCAACCGCAACCGCTATCTCAATATCCGCAACACCATGCTTACCCTGCTCGACTGGGGGATTCTGCCCATCATCAACGAAAACGATACGGTGTCGGTGGAGGAATTGCGCTTTGGTGACAACGACACCTTGGCCGCCATGATCTCCAATGTCATCGAGGCGGACCTGCTGGTCTGTCTTACCGATGTGGATGGTCTTTTCACGGGCAATCCCCGGCTTGATCCCGCGGCCCGGCCGGTGCACACGGTGGCCAAGGTGGATAAGCAGGTGGAGAATATGGCCGGCCATGTGGTTGGTGCCCTGGGTACTGGCGGCATGCGGAGCAAGATCCTTGCCGCCCGAATGGTGGCGGCGCGGGGCGGCGGGTCGTTCATCGGCCCTGGCCGTGAAGTTGATATTCTGCAACGGCTGTTCAACAATGAGCCGGTCGGCACATTTTTTCTGCCGGAGGCTGAGAAGATGCAGGGCCGCAAGCACTGGATCGCCTATGTCCTGCGGCCCAAGGGCGCTTTAGTCCTGGATAAAGGCGCTTGCCGGGCCGTGCTGAAGAACGGCAAGAGTCTGTTGCCCTCCGGCATCCTGGAGGTGCGAGGTAACTTCCGGCGCGGCGAGCCGGTGCAGTGTCTGGACGAAAGCGGCATCCTGCTTGCGGTGGGCCTTACCGATTACAACGCGGCCGATCTTGCCAGAATCCAAGGCATCAACACAAGTCGGATCGAAGAGATCCTCGGTTACAAGGACGGGGACGAGGTCATTCACCGGGATAATCTGGTTATTCTGTAAGGGGGGTGGAAGATGACAGTACGGGAAACGATTGTAACCATGGCCCAGCAGGCCAAACAGGCGGCTCGGCGGCTGGCCGGCCTTTCCGGCGTCCAGAAGGATCGGGTGCTGCTGCGAATGGCCGAGGCCTTACAGGACCGGCAGGAATTCATCCGGGCCGAGAATAAAAAAGACCTGGACGCCGGCCGTGATAAAGGGCTGTCCGCGGCCATGCTCGACCGGCTGGCTTTAACCGACAAGGTGATGGCGTCGATGATCAGCGGTCTCCGGGAAGTCGCTGCCCTGGCCGATCCGGTGGGCGAGGTCAGCGAGATGGGCCGGCGGCCGAGCGGCATTGTGGTCGGCCGCATGCGGGTGCCCTTGGGGGTGATCGGTATGATCTACGAATCGCGGCCCAATGTTACGGTGGACGCGGCGGCCCTTTGTCTGAAGGCGGGCAACGCGGTACTTTTACGTGGCGGCTCCGAGGCCATTTATTCCAATCTGGCCCTGGCCCGGGTTCTGCAGGAGGCGCTGGCCGCCGAGGCGATCGACCCTGCCGCCATTCAGGTCGTGCCGGTCACGGACCGGGAGGCGGTCACTTTCCTGCTGGCCCAGGAGGAGTATATCGATCTGATCATCCCGCGCGGCGGCGAGGGGCTGATCCGTTTTGTCATGGAAAATTCCCGGATTCCGGTGCTCAAGCATTACAAGGGCGTCTGCCATGTCTTTGTCGACCAGAATGCCGACCTGGAGATGGCAATCAACATCGTTATGAACGGTAAGGTGCAGCGGCCCGGGGTCTGCAACGCCCTGGAAGCACTGCTCGTCCACCGCGGTATCGCCTCCACCTTCCTACCCCAGGTGGCGGTGGAGTTGGAAAAGGCCGGCGTCGTACTACGCGGCTGTCCGGCCACCAAGGCCATTTTGCCCGACTGCACACCGGCTCTGGAATCGGATTGGGGCACGGAATTCCTCGATCTTATTCTGGCGGTGCGGGTGGTGGACGATCTGGACGCGGCCATGGAACATATCGCCCGTTACGGCTCCCAGCATACCGAGGCCATTGTTACCCGGGATTACGGCAACTCCCAGCGCTTCCTGCGGGAGGTGGACGCCTCGGCCGTGATGATCAACGCCTCGACCCGGTTCAACGACGGCGGCCAGTTCGGCTTGGGCGCCGAGATCGGCATCAGCACCACCAAGCTCCACGCCTACGGACCCATGGGCCTCAAGGAGTTGACCACCAGGAAGTTCATCGTGTACGGCGACGGCCAGGTGCGGAGCTGAGTCGTGCCCGGGCCGCGGCGTCTCGGTCTTTTTGGCGGCACCTTTGACCCGGTGCATATCGGCCATCTGACCGCGGCCGAGGCGGTGCGGCAGGCCCTCCGCCTGGACGCCATCTGGTTCCTGCCGGCCGCTTTGCCGCCTCACAAGCTGGAATATCCCATCTCCTCGTTCGCCGACCGTTTAGCCATGCTGGAGCTGGCAATCGGCGGCCGGCCGGCCTGCGCGGTCTCCGCGCTCGAGGCCGAACTCCCCAAGCCATCCTACACCATCGATACCCTGCGCGAACTGCGCCGGCAACTGGGGCCGCTGGTCGAGCTCTTCTTCATCATGGGCCTGGACGCCTTTGCCGAGATCGACACCTGGAAGGCCTACAACAAACTGCTGTCGCTCGCCAGTTTCGCGGTGCTGGCCAGGCCGTCCCACCCGCTGGCAACGGCTGAGGCCATCATCAAACGCTGTTTTGTCGACTTTTGCCATGATCCCGTGGCGCAGGTATGGATTGCGCAAGAACGGCCGGGCGCCATCCATGTTCTGAACATGGAGCCGGTGCCGGTCTCCTCCACCGCGATCAGGCAGGTGGTCAGAAACAGCGGCTCGATCGAACCGCTGGTACCGGCCGCGGTTGCGGCGTACATCCGTGACCATCGATTGTATCTTGCCTGAGCAGCAGGCGGAGTACGGGTATTTTTTTGCCGGGCCGGGGAAGGCGAGTGACGCATGCCCTGGCCGGAAGAACATCGAGAAGCCGCATACGACAATGCTTTCAGTGAAAGTCCAAGTTTGTCGGATGGGGAATCAGCTTCCTGTGTTGCCTGCTTGCTGGGGGGAGTATTGGATGAACTCCTTTTCCCCTGCCAAATTGTTTTTGAACAAGCATTCCCAGCGTGCGTGCCCCACCCGTTCGTCTATGTGTTTGTTGAAGGGATCATCTCAGCCGCGGCAATGTGTATTGGTTGAGATTTCTCGCGGGACCCGCGCATGTTTGGCGGGGCGATATCCACCAGAATGGGATACAAGGTTTTATTTTGAAATCGTACCCGGTCATCAAATTGAACCAGGGGGCCGCCAACACGAAAGACCAGAAGATAACCTTCCGAGACTCTATTCGAGCCTTCCAACTCGGACCAGGTTGACCAAACTTGCCAGGTGGCCTTTTGAAGTTTTTTGCGAAGTCCATTAGTCTCTGAATACTGCTTTGCCTCTACATACAGTGCCTCTGGCGCTGAGGAGGAGTCAAAGAGATCTGGGCGAAGACGCACAATCGAGGCGTTGAACAGCGGGTTCAGCCCTTGGTCAAACAGATATCTTGCGCAGTGTTCTGTTAATAAATCCTCCTTGCGAGCTCCTGGCTTCATCTTCGACAGACGTTCCATGCGTTCGCGGAGAGAATCTCCGTCGAATCGTTCACACCGGGTCTTCAGTCGTAGAATAAGAGCACGGTAGGACAGATGCAGCCCGACTCTGCGAAGAATTTCCACAACGACAAGGTCGATATCCCGACGCATCTGTCCTGCGTATTCCGCCGGCGTTGGTTGAAATTTTGTTGGAGAGAACAAGGCGTTCGAAATTTGGGAATCTTTCAGCCACAAAAGGACATCCATGTTCTGCTCGTGAACATTCTTTTCCGGATTCCAATTATAATAGGCTGGCAGCAGTCCGGCTGCGATTTTTCGAAGTCGCGTGAGGGCAACCCCCGCATGAGCAGCTTCATTTAACAAGTACTGGCGGAAAGCTTTATCGTGTTGTTGGCTTATGTGATTAAGGCGCTTCCGGAGGTCGTCTAACTGTGATTTTTTCGCGTTTCCGTTGGCCAGATCCGCCCAGGCCTCGATTTTTTTTATCGCGGCGCCGGTTACGCTTTTGTCCTCGGTCGCCTCGCGAAAGGGCGGCGACTCGTGGCCACGCTTCGCAAGAAAGTCGTCGAAGTCGGTTGGCTTGCCGTAGATTCCAATCGACGGTGCGGTTTCTTCGTCCTTCTCTGCGTCGCGCCAAAGCTCAAGCAACCAATTTGAATGCTCACTCCAGAGGCTTTTCAATGAGTTTACGCCCCACGCGTCGTGTTCTACGACAAAGTTTGAAGTTTGTTGCTCGCCCTCGTAGAGGAGGTCTTTGGAGATGGCGGACAGGGTCGGCTCTGTGCAGACAAGATCGACGAACGACGGCAATGCCATCAACGCACGGGAATCGTCCAAGCCTTTCAGGTATTCGGCTTGTCTTAGGAGGATGTCGCGGAGTTCGGAAGCGTAGGTCGGATGCATGTGCTGAACCGGCAGTATCTGGAATATTCGTCCGTGAAATTTTTGGTGACGAAAGGGGTCATTATTGCGCGCTGATTAAAAGGTAATCAGTGTCGGTTCCAGGATTGCTCAAAGGGGGCTCATGAGCAGAGCAACCAAGAAGATTATTTTTTCTCGGCTGATGCCGGCTTGTTTGAGAATATTGAGCAGGGTGCCTTTTTTCAAGGGGCGGTTTGAGTGGATTGGCACGGGGATGGTAATGCTCGCGTTGTCAATCTGCTTTTGGTATATCCGGTGACTCCCGGTCTGCCGGGCAAAGGAAAAGCCTTCTTTTTCAAGAATCTTACACAGTTCCTTGCCGCTGACCTGGGGAAGTCTAACCATTCCTGAATCCGTGACGGCTTTGAGCTGAGCAACAATCTATCATGCCGTTATTAATTAATAATATGAAAATTTTCGCTTGATTATCGATTCACCCCGCCGCCTTTCAGGGCGCCCGAGAATGGCACATCTGCTTCGTTGGCAACTCATTGATATCGCACAAGGATAATCAACATCGTCGCCGCCTCGCATCTGCACCATTCTCGAACGCTCACGGATTCAGGCATTAACAACCAGTTCCAGTTCCCTGATTTGCCGGTTGCCGGCAAAGTGAGAAATATTTTCAAGCCCCACCACTTCGATATATCCCGTGGCGGCATCCTTGATCATTGCCAGGGCCTCATCCACGGTCTCTCCCTCGGTGGTAATGTCAAGTTCGGGACAATAAACAATATACCCCCCTTCCTCCGCCGGGGTCAGTTCCGCGGTAATTTTAATTCGTTTCATCTTCTTGCCTCATTTTTGAAATGGTTTCAGGAGGCAACCTGCCCACCAGTTGGGGGAATTTTAACACAATCCTTATGAAAAGAAACGTCTGAATTGTCTGCCGCATGGATGAAACAAGGCAGCAGCACCCGCCGACCGGTGTCGGCAAGGGTAATGGCCGCGGCGCAGGAAAGCGAGGTTTTGCCGACGCCGCCCTTGCCGGTGAAGAAGAGGTTGCGGGTCGCCTTCTGAAAGAGTTGCATGTCTATTGTCCCAAAAAAAATGTAATGTGATGCATCATGGCCTGGATATTTCGGCCTTGTCAGTTTTAAGTGACAATTGTCACGCTCCTGGGTCCAGCGGGCCGCACGATGAGGTTACGGGGCGGCACCCTGCAGGAACACGCAATGTCTTCATGAACTCATCAGCGTTTTTTCAACCATGAGAGAATTTCACTTCGGTCCGGCACCCGTCCCACGCATTTCACATCACCACCAATGACGATGGCCGGGGTTGACAAAACGCCAAATTCCGCAATCTCATCAATGCTTGAAATTTGTTCAATTTGCGCCTTTATCTTGTTTTCCTCAATTACCTGCCTGATACTGTTCGTGATCTCAATACATTTCCGGCAGCCTGGTCCCAGCATTTTGACATCTAAGTCCATTTCCATAATTTTTACCTCCATCCTGGTTGGTAGAGTCATTGCAAGGTCAGGTACTGGGCCACGGATATGCCTTTTTTGTGCCCGGCCGATCAGGACGGATTCCTCGCCCAGGAGACCGATAACTGCGGCAGAGGTTCCGGTCGGGTCGTGTGCTGTTGCAGGGCCACGGCAGCCTTGATTGCTTCTTTGACCTTCTGGAGCTCTTCCTGCTTGAGGTTAAAGTCCTTGTTCTTTTCAATACCAAGGTCGGTCAGGACAACGTAGCCCTTCATCGGCACCTCGGCCTTTTCGAGGGTCGCCCTGGCACAGCCCAGGAGACAACCGTCGATCACCACCAGCCGAGAAACGTCACGGGCCGATTGAACGAAGTTGCCAAGCTGGCCGCCAATGCCCGCGAGACAAAACATCTTACCGACCCCCTCCCGGGTCAGCTCAACAGCCGCCTGGTTTGCGAGCTGCCCCACATTAGAACCTCCGGAGCACGCCAGGATCATTACATTGTCGCCATTTATGCAACATTCATTAGCCATTGTCCCTCCTCCTTGTTAGTTCTTGCGGAAGAATCCGCGTAACAGACCCTCAATGGAGCCCGTGCCAAATTGTCCTGTTTAATTGTTGGCGAACCTCAAAACTTTTCCCCTATTAATGTTGTCATGCCACGAAAGGCCGGGCCATGAAATAAAGTCCCAGGCAAACGATCAGGATGCCTGCGGCCCGGCGAAACCAGTGGCTGGCCGTCTGCATGGTTCCGGAGATCACCAGCCGTTTAACAAGGGAGATCGAACTGCCGGCTGTGGCAATGGGCAGGCAGTGGCCCAGCGCAAAGAGCAGGAGGAGCACGATGCCCGTTGCCACCTGCTTCTGGGTGGTGATAAGCGCCAGGATCGGGGCGATAAAACCGAAGGTGCAGGAGCCGGAAAGAATGCCGTAGGCCAGGCCAAGGATAAAGGCGCCGAGCAGGCCTTTCATCTTAATTTTTAGTAAATCGCCGCCTGGCATTCGACAGGTCGCCACCCCGAGCATGCCAAGGCCGAACCAGACGAGCAGGATGCCCACAGCCACCGACCACCACGGGCCGACATCCCCCAGCATCCTGCCAAGCCCGATACAGGCAAGACCGACCAGGGTGATAGAAATGAACATCCCGGCAGTGTACAGCAGGGCATAGCCGACGGCCTCTCGGCCGCTGATTGCCTTGTCCTGGCCGGCTACATAGCCGATGATCAGCGGGATGGAGGCGAGATGACAGGGGCTGAAAAGGACGCTCACCATGCCCCATAGAAAACAACCGATCGCAGCCAGGACAAAGCCGCCGGTTATCCAGGTGTTGATGATCAAAAAAAGATTGTCCAACATGGCTTTTTTCCCAGCAATTCATTAGCTGCCGCAGCTGCCGGCAAGACGGCGCAGCATGTAATATACGTCTTTTCTGGCCTTTTTCATTTCACTGTCGTCCGGGTTGGCGGCCAGCGCCGTTTTTATTTTTTCCTGGGCCTCAGTAACCATATTTTTTATCTTCTTGCCCTGATAGACAGAGGTTTTTTTGTCGAGATAATCACTGTTAAGGCTGATCGCCTGGCGATAGGCCTGCATGGATTTTATCGCATCATTTTTTCTGAGATATAAATCGCCACGCAGCATAAATCCTTCGCTGTAGA
>MGTE01000110.1:12956-19052 GCA_001799275.1 Deltaproteobacteria bacterium RIFOXYD12_FULL_57_12 | reverse complement strand
GCGGCGTGGGCGGCTGTAGGGCAATCAGCAGGCCAATCCAGCAGACCAGAGCAATAATGGCTATCAGGGAAATTTTATCCAGTCTGTCAAAACCAATTCGCCAGGACGCAAAATTCGGCAAACATATTGGACTGCCAGGCCAGTGCTTCATCGGCCGCGGTTTCTTTTACTCGCAGATCAGGCGTTGTTTGTCGTATGGATAACACAAGTCATTGGCGCTAACCGTTGGTGATGGCGGTAAGCCATTTGGTCACTTCCGCCAGTGTTGGAATGCGGCCGGCGCAAACCACCTTGTCGTTGATCACGAGACCTGGGGTGGAGAGAACCGAATAGGCCATGATCTCTGCGAAATCGCTCACCTTGATGAATTCCGCGTCAAGCTGCAGATTCGCTGCTGCTTCGCGGGCTATCGCATCCAGTTTTTTACAGTTGGCGCAGCCTGGACCGAGAACTTTTATTGTCAACATGGTTGATCTCCTTGTGGGTAATGAGGGTTAGTTTTCACGCAACCGCAGAGGATGATGGGTTGCGTCTGCTTGCCAGGTACAGCGTCAACGCCAACGCCACCAGAAAAAGAAACAGGTACACTGTAATCGACCAGACGTTCACGCCATCGACCCAGGCGCCGTAGAGCAGCCCTGCCAAGGTGCTGAACAGCGCCACCCAGCCCACGTAGGTCCAGGTCTTCAAGCGGCCGATGATGCTGGAGGTGATGAGGATGCTTTGTAGGCTCAACTCGGGGTCGGCCATGAGGTAGGCCAAGAGCGGTCCACGGTGCATACCCAGACCGAGGAACATCTTGGCGATGGGGACTTCTACCAGTGTCGGGAAATACATGAACACGCCGAAGACGACGCCGGCGAGATTCCCGGCGAGGGTGTTGCTGCCCGCCAGTTGTTGTATCCACTCCGGCCGGAGAAGTTGGCGGATAACCCCAACCAGAAAGACGCCGGCCACGAGCAAGGGGAATATCTGTTTGACAAATCGCCAGGTCTCCCAAAGCCAATCGCGCACTTCCTGCGTCTCCAGATAGCGGCGGGCCAGATAGGTGATCAACGCCAGGCTGAGCGCCACGCCAAACAACTTGCCTGTGAAAAATATGACCAGACCGGCTGGCTGCGGCGTCATCCCCGATGCGGCGGTAAGCAGGGTGAGCGCGCTAAGCCCAAGCGCCGTCCATGTCCAGCCGTTCGCCCCCTCGATGATGTTTTCGAGCCCTTTCCAGGAGCAGAGGCCGATGAACAGGAGCAGGCTGATGAGGATCGCACCCTGGGCCGTCACCCCCTCTTCACCCTTGGTCGGGTCAAAGGGGACAAGCCGGAACAGGAATTCCTGAAAACCTTCCATCCCTGGGATCGGCAATGTTAGTTCCATATAGCTTCTGGTCAGGAATTCGAGTTTGAGTACACCGGCAAGCAGTAGCGCCACCAACGACAACAGAAAAAAGACTACCTCACTGCGCAACCGGCTTTGCCCGGCAAAGAGGGCGTCGGTTAACGCATCGTGGGCGATATCCTCGCGTCGGAAAAGGAGCGCCATGATCATGCCGATGCCGATCCCGAAGGCGAGCGAAAGGAAAAAGCGGGCCAGGGCGAGGTCAACGCCAATGATGCCGCCGGTGTAGACCAGCGCCAGGATGTTGGCGGCCGGCGCGAAGAAGAGAAAGGTGATGGCCGGGCCAAGACCGGCGCCTTTTTTATAGATGCCGGCGAAAAGCGGCACGATCGTGCAGGAGCAGACCGCCAGTACCGAGGCGGCCAGGGTCGCCGCTGGATAGGAAAGGAACTTGGGCGTGTTGCGGCCGAGAAAACGGGTCACCGTGTCTTTGGGGATGAGCGCAGTCATGCAGCCGGCGATAGCAAAGGCCGGGACGAGACAGAGCAGCACATGCGCGGCGAGATACGCGGCCAGATTGCCTAATCCGCCTTGTACCAGCCTGAGTATAATACCTTGAATATCCATGGCTCGCTTCCTGTTGGTACATCACGTTACGTTGTGAACTTTCCTGGACTGTTTCAGCCACGGCTTGCATGCTTGGTCTGCTCTATTTTACCAGCATCTTGTCAAGGATTTCCTTGATGGACTTTTTGTCCAGAAAACCAAAATGCCGGAAGATTTCCTGGCCGGTTTTATCGAAAAAGATCTGGGTCGGGATTCCCTGGATCTTGAATTGTTTGCTTGCCTCCGGTTTTTCCCAGACATCTATGAAAATGACCGCCGCCTTGCCCTGATACTCTTTTTTGAGTTCTTCGAGGATCGGTGCCATCATCTTGCAAGGGATGCACTTTTTGGCGCCGAGATCCAAGAGGGTTACGGTATTCTTGACCGGTATCTCATCCAGTGCAGCCATTGCCGGACTGGGGAGAAGCGAGAAACCAAGAAGAGCGATTACGAACAAACCAAGGAGGTTTTGTTGCATGGCGAGGCCTGTTTCGGTTGCCGGCCAAGTTTTTGCCGGTTGGTAGTTGGTTACCAGTCAAAGCGAAACTGGCCGAGGTAGGCGTTCAGTTTTTCCTGGCCAGCGGAATCAAGTTCTGGACACTGGCCTGCTTTCTTGCCGCCTTCCGCTGCCAGGGCGGCAAAGACCATGCAGGTCGCAAGGCCGCATTTGCCGCAGTTGTTTCTGGGTAGCAGTTTCAGGATCTGGAAAACCTGGGGCTGTGGCGCGGCCTGGTACATCGGCTCAATCTCGTGTTGTTTTTCCCAGGCGTTGTTGATTTCTCCCTGCAGCCAGGTAAGTATTTTTTCGGCCTCTTCCGCGTCGCGCAAGGCATTAATGGCAATTCGGTCGGCGTGGACCGTAATCAGCTTGCCATGCGCCCTGATCGTCACGGATGGCGGTTCCCTGATATAGGTGTATCCGCCCAACACGGCGTTCAGGTAGGGAATCGCCGCGCCGATCGGTTGATCCAGATGGGCGATGCAGTGCACGGTCTGGGCCTCGGGCCGGCATGCGGCTCGGCTGATTTCCTTTGTCCATCCCTTAAGCAGCATAACATCCTCCTGGTGGTCCAAGCCGGCCTGTCAGATGAGCAGATTGAAAAGATAGCCCACGGTGATGATCCCCAGGCCGACCACGGCGGCAAAGACCGCAATGAGGCGGAGTTTGAGGACCTTGCGGAGGATCACCATTTCAGGGAGCGAAAGCGCTATCACACTCATCATGAAGGCGAGCACCGTGCCAAGCGCCGCGCCTTTTTCGATGAGTGCGTGAACCACCGGCACGATGCCGGCGGCATTGGAGTAAAGGGGTATCCCGATGGCCACCGCCACGGGTACGCTCCACCAGGCGTCCTTGCCCATGATGCCGGCAAGGAATCCCTCTGGCACGTAGCCGTGAATGCCGGCGCCCACCGCGATGCCGCCCACCACATAGGGCCAGACTTTTCCGACGATGTCGCGCACGGCCTCTGCTCCCATGCGAACCCGATCCGGCCAGGAGAGACTGATCTCCTCGGGTGTGTCGGCGCTCATCCGGATCTCTCGGACCCAATCCTCAATGTACATTTCCATGCCAAGCCGGCCGATGACCCAGCCCGCCACGATGGCGATAACAAGGCCGGTCGCCATGTAGAGGGCCGCCACCTTCCAGCCGAGGAGGCCAAAGAGGAGAATAACGGCGATCTCGTTCACCATGGGCGCGGCGATCAGAAAGGAAAAGGTGACGCCGAGCGGCACGCCGGCCGTGACAAAGCCGATAAAGAGCGGCACGGCCGAGCAGGAACAGAAGGGAGTGACAATGCCCAGATGGGCGGCCAGGACGTTGCCCACCGACTCCCGGCGGCCGGCCAGGATCTTTCGGGTCCGTTCCGGGGTAAAGAAACTGCGGATGATGCCCACGCCAAAGACCACGAGAGTCAGCAGCATCAATACCTTGGGAGTATCGTAGAGAAAAAATTGCAGCGCATCCCCCAGATGGCTGCCAGGGGCAAGTCCTATGAGGTCGAAGGTGAGGAGCCGTGAAAATGGATCGAGTTGGCGGTAGAGGAGCCACCAGGCTGCAACTCCAAGGGGAGCAAGCAGAAAATATTTGATGGGGAGTGAAGAAGCGTTCCCGGCGCTTTCTTTTTTGAAATGGTCGCTGGTCACGGCTTACAACTCACATGACACACTCCGGTCGGTGTCTGTTTGGCAAAGGGGAAGTATCTGCGCTTGAACCAGAAGGATACGCTGACCAGACCGATTAAGACCGGCACCTCGACCAGCGGGCCGATCACTGCGGCAAAGGCCTCGCCCGAGTTAATGCCGAAGACGGCGATGGCCACGGCAATGGCCAGTTCAAAGTTGTTGGAGGCGGCAGTGAATGAGAGGGTGGCTGACTGTTCATAGGTGGCACCGGCCTTGATCGACATGAAGAAGGAAGCCAGGAACATGACCAGGAAGTAGATGGTGAGCGGGATAGCGATCCGCACTACATCGAGCGGCAACTGGACGATGTACTCGCCCTTGAGCGAGAACATGACCACAATGGTGAAGAGCAGAAAAATCAGGGTGAGCGGGCTGATCCTGGGGATGAGTTTTTCCTGGTACCACTGTTCGCCCTTGGCTTTGACGCCGATAAATCGGGTGATCATGCCGGCCAGGAACGGAATGCCCAGGTAGATGAAGACGGATTTGGCGATCTCGGCCATGGAGACATCCACCACAACGCCCGTCAGTCCGAGCCAGCCGGGAAGGATGGTGATGAATATCCAGGCGTAGAGCGAGAAAAAGAGTACCTGAAAGATGGAGTTGAAGGCGACCAGTCCGGCGCAGTATTCCCGGTCGCCATCGGCCAGATCGTTCCAGACAATGACCATGGCGATGCAGCGGGCCAGGCCGATGAGAATCAAGCCGACCATATATTCATGATGATTGGAAAGAAAGGCGATGGCCAGGCCGAACATGAGGATGGGGCCGACAATCCAGTTCTGGACGAGCGAGAGGGCCAGCACCTTGCCGTTGCGGAAGACCTCGTGCAGTTTTTCGTAACGCACCTTGGCGAGCGGCGGGTACATCATCAGGATCAGGCCGATGGCGATGGGGATATTGGTGGTGCCGATCTGAAAGACGTTGATGATATCGCGGATGCCGGGATAGAGATAACCACCCATGACGCCCGTAAACATGGCGAGAAAAATCCACAGGGTGAGGAATCGGTCGAGAAAAGAGAGTCTGCCTGTTGTTTGATTCATGTTTTCAAGCCTCTGTTGTGTGGCGTCGGGCAATGCAGATGGGATAAGGCGCATGTTTCATCGGCAGGCCCTGTTTTTCTTGTTTGCCAGATGGTTGATCAGTGCTGCTTTGTCCGCCTGCACGGGTTCAAGTCTGGGCAACTCTCCGATTAACACGGTTGATAAGGCGCGATGCAGGGGGATGGCGCTTTCTGCCAGCCGGTAATGCATCCATTGTCCCTGGCGGCGGTCCTTGACCCATCCACTATTTTTCAGGTAGGAGAGGTGCCGTGAAACCGTAGATTGCGGCAGGGAAAGCACTGCCATCAGGTCGCAGACGCAGAGCTCGCCTTCGGCCAGGAGCGCCACGATCCGGAGGCGAGTTTCGTCCGCCAGAGCCTTAAAGATTTTCGCGCTGGTTTTCATGTAAACCAAAGTATCCGCATAGGCGGATATAGTCAAGGCGATTTTTTGCCCTTTCGAAAAAGCCTGTGTTGGCCGTTGCCGGAGTGTATCTGATATTCCATTCCTTTCTGGTAGGTCTTCGCTCCCGTGCGGTGTCCTGTTTTGAGTATGCTGCAATTTTTCATCGTAAGTTATGCAACATTTGTTGCATGACAACGAGAGTTGCACCTCCCTTTCTTGTCCAGCCTATGGCTCCGACCCAGCGTTTCCGTTTTGTGTGTGTCAGCAAATGTTGCACACCTTTGAAGGCAGTTATTGCCTTGGTCTTGAGCTTTTTTCTGCAATATTGGGCTGATAAGAAGAGTAAGGCTAACGGGCATGAGAGTTGCTAGAGAATATCGGGAAAATCTGAGTCGAGAAATTCGGTGGGATCTGTTTGGAATGGGTTATTGCAGCAGAAAGCTGCCCGTAGCCCGGCTGCTAACCGCCCAAGGTAACGGGCAACCGCCGTTTTCAGGTCAACAACAAACAAGGAGGT
>MGTE01000110.1:9871-12943 GCA_001799275.1 Deltaproteobacteria bacterium RIFOXYD12_FULL_57_12 | reverse complement strand
GTCGTCAGCCCGGCGGCGCCAAGGAAAAGGAACTGGGGGTTTGCAAGGCAGCCGTTAACTTCTCGAACGAAGGCAAAAACGGAGGCAAAGCTGCTGGTCGTTACTGTTGGAAGGTTGCGGGAACGCTCTGCGGCGGCAGAGTACAGGGAACCTTTGCGGATAAGATGGCTAATTGCGTTCAGTGCGATTTCTTCAAACAGGTAAAAACAGAAGAAGGCGCAGCTTTTAAGGCCTAGAACCGGCGGTCTCCTGCTGCTTGCTGATTTCTGCGGTCTCCGCCCGAATACTTGCTGAATTGTCACGATGATTGTAACTTGTAATTATAGTTGGCTCTTCGGCAGAGGATGCGGGTAACCCGTCACGGGTAACAATTGAGTTGCGTGCTCATCGTGGTTTTTGTTTTTTGGGCGGAAGCAAAGGGATCAAACAGGGAGGCCGGTCATGAAAATTCTGGTGGTGTTCTATTCGATGTATGGCCACGTGTTTCGGATGGCGGAGGCCATCGCCGAGGGGGCCGGCAAGGTGCCTGGGGCCGAGGTGGTTCTGCGGCGGGTGCCGGAAACCCTGCCGGCGGCCGTGTTGGAAAAAATGGGAGCGGCCGCGGCCCAGCAGACCCTTGACCATGTGCCGGTCTGCAGCGTTGAGGAACTGGCTGACGCCGACGCCATTATCTTCGGCACCCCCACCCGCTTCGGCAACATGTGCGGCCAGATGCGGCAGTTCCTCGACGCAACCGGCCAGTTGTGGATGAAGGGCGCTTTAATCGGCAAGATCGGCAGTGTGTTTGTCAGCACCGCCACCCAGCATGGCGGCCAGGAATCGACCATCCTGAGTTTTCATACCACCTTGCTGCATCACGGCATGGTGATAGTCGGCCTGCCCTATGCCTTTCAGGGCCAGATGCGGATCGACGAGGTGACCGGCGGTTCGCCCTATGGCGCGACAACCATTGCCGGAGGGCAGGGCGAACGCCAGCCCAGCGATAACGAACTGGAGGCGGCCCGTTTTCAGGGAAGCCATGTGGCAACCCTGGCCGCGAAGCTAGCAGGCTAGCGGTTCTTGGGAGCGGCGCATCAGAGAAGATCCTTGCCGGTGGTGGTTGTTGTCAGTTTGCCGTGTTTGACGCCCTTGGTGCCGATCAGTTCGTCGGCCAGTCGTCTGATTTCGCCGGCCCGGCCCTTGATGACCACGACCTCCAGGCAGTGGTGGGCGTCCAGGTGCACGTGCAGGGTCGAGACGATCGCCTGGTGGTTGGAATGCTGCTGCTCGGTCAGACGGTCTGCCAGGTCGCGCGTGTGGTGGTCATAAACCAGGGTCACGGTGCCCACCAGTTCCTCGTCGTCCCGCGCCCATTTTTCCTCCACCAGGGTGTTGCGGATCAGGTCGCGGACCGCCTCTGAGCGGTTGACATAGCCTTTTTTTGTAATCAATTCGTCAAAGCGTCGCAGCAGGCGCTCGTCTATTGAAATGCCGAATCGAATCGTGTCTCTCATGAGATGGTTTCCTGGCTCGCGGTCTGGCCGATTGCGCTGCTGATTTCGTCTCTGCAACATTGTAAATTCTGTAGCACAGCGGCTCGGCCCGGTCAAGCAAATTGCCGGCTCGTCGCCTATCTGTCTCTCTCCATTTCGTAAAGAGTTGTTGAGTGAGATAATAATCTGTAATATAATAAAATTCTTTGGTGTTGCGTTGTTCGGTCCGTGTCTGTCCGTGGATGTCCCGTCCTTCTTGATATTGAAGGAGGGGGCGTTTTTGTGAGGATATTTTTATATGATGTGCAGTAGATGACCAAACGACCGACATATGCCGAGCTTAGCCGGAAGGTTGCGGAATTCGAGGCGGAGGCAGCGCGTCGACGCCGCGCCGAGGTGGCGTTGCGGGCCAGCGAGGCGAGACTGGTCGAGAACCTGAAGGAAAGTTATTTTTTATTTTCTCAGACACTTGACGGTCGTCTGACCTATGTGAGTCCCACCATCACCGATGTACTCGGCTACAGTCAGGAGGAGTTTATTGCCGGGTTTCACGAAATGCGGGCCAACGGTTCCGGGAATAATCGGGTCGCTTCGCGGGCGCGTCAGACGGGCGAGGGGCAGCGGCCCGTCTTCGAGCTTGAGATTTTTCACAAGAACGGCCAGCCCCACTGGCTGGAGATAATCGATGTTCCGGTCTTTGACACGGATGGCAATCCGGTTGCCGTTGAGAGCATTGCCCATGACGTAACGCCTCGGAAGCGGGCCGAGCTTTCGCTTCTCCAGGAAAAAAACACCCTGGAGGCAGTTTTTGACGCGATCGGTGACGGCCTTTCTATTCAGGACCTTGACTTTCGTATCATCTACCAGAACACGGTACATGAGCAGCTCTACGGCGAACATCTTGGCGAGTTCTGCTATCAGGCCTACCGGCAACAGGAGAAAACCTGCGATAACTGCCCGCTGGCCGTCTGTTTCCAGGACGGCAAGGTGCACAGAAAGGAGAGGACCGTTGTCGACAACAATGGCGTGCGCTACCTTGAGATTTACGGCGGGCCGATCCGGGATGGCGGCGGCCGGATCAGCGCCGGTTTTGAAATAGTCCGGGACGTGACCGGCCAGAAACAGTTGGCCATGCAGGTCCTGCAGTCCCAGAAGATGGAATCCGTCGGTCGGCTCGCCCGCGGTATTGCCCACGATTTCAATAATCTGCTGACCGGGATCATCAGCTATGCCGACCTTTCTCTCGACCAGATTCCTGGGGAATCGCCTGTCCGGGCTGATCTCCTTGAGATCGTGGTGCTGTCGAAGCGAGCCGCCAACCTGACCCGGCAACTCCTGGCTTTCAGCACCCAGGAGAGCGGCGAACCGCAGGAACTCAACATCAATTACCTGATCGAAGACATCGCTGCCATGCTTGCCTCCATGCTGGGCGAGGATATTGCCCTGGAGATCTTGCCGGCGCCGAGCCTGGGGATTGTGCGGACCGACCCCATCCAGTTCGAGCAGCTCCTTGTCAATCTGGTGCTGAATGCTAAGCGTGCCATGCCGGAAGGCGGTACACTTTCGATCGGCACAGAGAATGTTCTGTTGGGCGATGACG
>MGTE01000110.1:0-9850 GCA_001799275.1 Deltaproteobacteria bacterium RIFOXYD12_FULL_57_12 | reverse complement strand
CGGGTGTCGGGATGGACAAGGAGACTCTCGCCCGGCTATTCGACCCCTTTTTCACGACCCGGCGCGGCGGCGACAGTTCCGGGCTTGGCCTTTTTTCCGTTTACGGTATTGTTAAGCAGCATGGCGGCTCCATCCGGGTCTATTCCGAACCGGGCATGGGCAGCACCTTTAGAATTTGTTTGCCGATGATCATCAGGGCCGTCCAGAGCGGCTTCGGCCAGGAGGCCGATGGTGGTGCCATCGGCCCGGCTGTCGTTCGGACCATTCTCCTGGTCGAGGATGACCGGCATGTGCGAGAGACCACCAGCCGGGCCCTGCAGGGAATGGGATACAGTGTCCTTGATGCCGCTGATCCGGAAATCGCGGAAGATATCTTTGTCGGACACCAGGCAGAGGTCGATCTGCTGCTTACCGATGTCTATCTGCCGAAGAGAAACGGCAAGGAGCTTTACAAAAGACTTGCCAGAAAAAATCCATTGCTTAAAGTTCTTTACATGACAGGCTACAGTCGTGACACGGTTGTCTCAAAGGGAATTCTCGATGCGGATGCGCTGTTGTTGGTGAAACCGTTTTCCAACGCTCTGCTTGACAACACCATTAAAAAAATTCTTGAATCTGATCAGGGCCGCCACCGATGACATTCGAACCCGCAGCTATTCCTCAGACAATCAATGTACTCGTGGTCGATGATGAGGCCTTTATCTGCTCGACGATCTCCCGTTTCCTCCAGGCGGAAGGCTACGCGAGTGTGAGTGTCCACAGCGCGGAGCAGGCCTTGGAGCGTCTGCAGATCGAGCAATTTCAATTGCTCGTTTCCGATATCATGATGCCGGGTAAGTCCGGGATCGAACTGCTGGGCATCACCAAGCAGCTCTATCCGAATATGGCCGTGATCATGGCCACCGGCGTTGACAGCCGGGAGACCGCCATCCGAGCCCTGGAACTCGGGGCTTACGGTTATCTGATTAAGCCGTTTGCCAAGAACGAGTTGATCATCAACGTGGTCAATGCCCTGGAGCGGCGGCGTCTGACCATGGCCAGCCAGGAATACGAACAGCGGCTCGAACAGGAAGTCCTCGACCGGACTGCCGATGTCCACCGCCGCGAGGAGGAGATCGCCCTGCGGTTGGTCACGGCGGCGGAGTACCGTGATGATGAGACCGGCCATCACATCCGGCGGATCGGCCTGTTTTCCGCCGAACTGGCCCGGGGGCTCAGCTGCCCCGATCAACTGGCCGCCGACCTCCGAGTGGCAGCGCCCATGCACGATATCGGAAAAATCGGCATCTCGGACACCATTCTGCTGAAGCCCGGCCGGTTGACTGTGGAGGAGTTCGAGGTGGTGAAACAGCATACGGTCATTGGCGCCGGCATCCTCAGCGACTCGGAAATCCCCCTGATCCAGCTCGCCAGGGATATCGCCCTGTACCATCATGAACGGTGGGACGGCACTGGCTACCCCAGCGGCCTGCGTGGCGAAGATATCCCGCTTGCCGCCCGGATCGTGGCCATCGCCGATGTTTACGATGCTCTGGTGTTCGACCGGGTCTACCGACCGGCTTTTTCCGAAAAGGATTCCCTGGCCATCATGCGCCGGGGCAAGGCTACGCATTTTGATCCGCAGATCCTGCAGTGTTTCCTGGATGTTCTGCCGGCCTTCCGGGAAATCAGGCGTTGTATCGAACAGGAGAAATAGGCCGGTCCCGGCGGGGCTAGAGAAGGGTCGGATCGGCCAGCAGTTTATCCTTGATTGGCCCGATGTCCCGCTGGTCGGCGATCGCCCGGGTTAGAGCCGGAAACGCCTTGGTGTCGCCCAGCAGGATGCAGCCCGCCAGCCGGTTGTCCCGGATGACGATCTTTTTGTATGACGTTGCGGTCGTGGCCAAGCGGGACTCCAGCTGCCCATCCGCGTCGATTTCGCCAGCCGAGGCCAGATCGATGCCGGCCACCTTCAGGATGTTGGCCGGGGTGGTGCCGTTATAGACCAGATCGTCGCCGGCCATGTTCGCGCCGGCAATCCTGCCCTGTTCCTGGGCTGCCGGCCAGATGCCGTAGGGCGCGCCCCGGAATTCGATGGTATCGCCGGCCGCGTAGATGTCGGGCTGGCTGGTCCGCAGCCGTTCGTCCACCTTGATTCCCTTGTCTCGCTCCAATTTCAGAATGGTGGCCAGTTCCAGGTCGGGTCTTACCCCGGCCGCGAGGAGCACCATCTCCGCGAGCAGGAGTTCGCCATCGGCCAGCCGGACCCCTTCTCTCGGACCGGTGCCGGTGATTTCCTCGGTTCGGGCATTGAGCCGGAAGGCAAAACCCATGGCAGTGAGGATTTCCTGCAGGCGGCCGGCGCCGGCCGCATCCAGTTGCCGGGGCAGCAGCCTTGGCGAAAATTCGACCACCGTCACCTGCTTGCCAAGCCGCCGCAGGGCATTGCCCGTTTCCAGGCCGAGCAGGCCGCCGCCGATAAGCACGGCCCGGCTGCCGGTTTTGGCCGCGGCCGCGATCCTGCGGGCATCGGCGATGGTGTGGAGAGTGAAGACTCCGGGCCGGTCGGCGCCTGTAATGGCCGGCACGAACGGATGGCTGCCGGTGGCGAGCAGCAGCCGGTCGTAGGGGATGCTGTTGCCGTCCGCCGTGGTGACGGTCCTGGCAAGCGGATCAACGCCAATGATCCGGGTGGAGAGGCGCAGATCGATGTTTCGCTCCCGGTACCAGTCGGCCTTCCTGGCGATCAGGGCCTGTTCGTCAAGTTCGCCGGCCAGGAAGTCGTTCAGCCTGATCCGGTAATAGAAGGGCAGGTCCTCGGCAGAAACCATGGTGATGACGCCCGTCTGATCCTGTTTGCGGATCTGGTCGGCCGCGGTTGTGCCGGCCACGCCGTTGCCAATGATCAGATAGCGCATGGTGTTTGTCCCTGTCGGTTGTTGGTTTGCCAGGAAGACCGTCGGTCACGGCCCGGAGAATTTCCGGATGCGGAAGGCTTATTCTTTTTCGAAATCGCTCTTGCTGGCCCCGCAGACCGGGCAGGTCCAGTCGTCCGGCAGATCCGCAAAGGCGGTGCCCGGCTTGATGCCGCTTTCCGGATCGCCTTGCTCGGGGTCGTACACATAGCCACACACCTGGCAGACATATCGTTCCATACTTTTTAGCCTCCTTGGGATTTGTTGGATGAAAAACCGACAACAGCTGAGCGGTCAGTAAGGCGGTATCTCGGATGCTGAATCTTGGATGCCGTCTCCCCGGATATCTACAAAATAGTTTGCAATTCTGAATACGCAAGGTATTTCTTGTGCAGCAGCAGTAACCGTTCAGCAGCACCGCATCTGCTTTGTCATCGGCCTGGTCCGCATACGGGTGTATAGCGGACAGGCCTCTTTCGCGCATTTGCGGTACTGCTGAATGGTTAGAATTCCAGGGCTGCCAGAATTTCGGCGCCTCTGTTGACGGGTATTAGCAGCAAAGGGCGGGGCAAAGCCGGGCAGGCGGGTTGCAACGAAGAGATTGCTTTTTTTAACGCGGATATGGTAAAGACAGTGCTCCCCGATGAAAAGACGGACGAGGCGATGATGCGTCTTGCCCTGCAGGAGGCGCAGGCCGCCGCTGCCAGGGGTGAGGTGCCGGTGGGGGCTGTGCTGGTTGACCGCCAGGGAGCCATTCTGGCCGCGGCCGGCAACCGGACCATCGAATTGCATGATCCGGCCGGCCATGCCGAACTCCTGGCGCTCCGGGCCGCCGGCCGCCTGCTCGGCAATTACCGGTTGGCCGGCGTCACATTGTATGTGACCCTGGAGCCCTGTGTTATGTGCGCCGGCGCCATGATCCATGCCAGGATCGAGCGGCTGGTCTTCGGGACCAGGGATCCCAAGACGGGTGGCGTTGTCTCCCTCTATCCCATCGGGCAGGACAACAGGCTCAACCATGCTTTTCTCCTGCGGGAGGGTGTTCTGGCCGCAGAGTGCGCCGGTTTGCTGCAAGAATTTTTCAAGGCACGGCGCAAGAACGGCAGGGAAGTTTAAGCGTTTTTTAAAAGTGACTGGCAGCACGGTGCGGAGAGGTACCGAAGTGGTCGTAACGGGCCCGACTCGAAATCGGGTTGTCGATTAATAGTCGGCACGTGGGTTCGAATCCCACCCTCTCCGCCATTTTATTGTCCAAGGAAATCCGAAAAAGTCCTGGAATGTGCTCATCGTCCGCTCGTAGTGGTTGGGCAGCGCCGACAGCGTTGCAACAAAAGATGTGAGGGCGTCCGGGGTTTCCCGCAAATACCAACTCGCCTCGTCAATGATTGCCCGAAAGCCCTTTTCGTAACTCATCTCAAAGATATCCCGAAACTCCGCATCCATTGCATTGCGCTGATCGTCCTTTAAAACCCGCCAGGCCGCATTGACCCGTCACTGCGTGTCGTCATCGACCGCGCCCGCTGGCTTGCCCTCGCCCCGGCGTTTTGGGAAGAGGCCAATCGCCGCTTGCGCGCCAACGGCCTGCCGGTTTCCTAGTTTCAGAAAAACCCGGCAAAGCCCGTGCCGGTCCATCCCTCTCTCGGCAAGGAACTTTGTATCCTATGCTGGGCCGTGGAAGAAGCCTCGCCCGACGACATCCCGAATGCCCTGCGCAACTGGGAAGCCCTGGCCCCAGAAGAGCGCTGGTGGCTCTATACCATGACGGTGGCCACCTCCGGCCAGGCCATGCAGAAAGGTGTGGGCTGGCGCAAGGCACTCCGGGCTGCTCTTGCCGACAATCCCTTTGTCAAAGGCGAAGGGCTATCACCCAAGGCCCGGCGGGAATTGCTTGGTCACTCCCAACTGATGCTGCCCCTGTAAAGAGGGAAAAAACAATAATGGACTTCCCTTGCCCAGGGATGTACAATCAAAACAACATCAATATGTACACTGAGGTGTTTTTTATGAAACAGGCAACTTTTTCTGAACTGCGCAATCACGCCAAGCATTATTTCGACATCGTCGAGTCGGGCGAGCCGGTGCGGATCGTGCGCAACGGCAAGCCAATAGCGGACATTGTGCCGTTGCCGCAAGATCTCCCGTCCTGGAAACGCAGGTTGGCGCAACCGTTGGTTATCGATGGCTGTTCCCTGAGCAGGATCATCCTTGAAGAACGCGAGACAAAAGTCTGATGCGGGTTTTTTTCGATTCTTCAGCCTTTGCCAAACGGTATGTCCGGGAGGAAGGGACAGATACTGTCATCTCCTGGTGTGACCAGGCGACGGAGCTCTGTCTTTCCGGCATTGTCCTGCCGGAAATCGTCTCTGCCTTCTGCCGCCTGCAACGGGAGAACCGTATTTCGTCGGCCCAGTATCGAGATCTCAAAATCATGCTAATGGCTGATATCAGCGACGCCGCGATCTGCGATCTTACCCCCGAGGTGCTCCGTCATTCAATCATTGCCCTTGAAAAGAACGTGCTGCGCGGCATGGATGCCATACACCTTGGCAGCGCGCTCGCCCTCACCGTGGATGTATTCGTGTCGGCGGACGCCAGGCAGTGTACTGCCGCTGCGCAAACCGGGTTACGGGTTGTCCAGGTATAATTCACCCGAAGGATTTTTCATGCCCACGTTCATCGAGCAGAGAACCCCCTCAGACTCAGACTCACTTTAAACAAGCCAAAACGAATATCCAGCATCCAGGCGGCGTTTAGCGTGTATCGCGAATTCCACCCTCCCGCCAATTACTCTTGGCTACTCCCGCTCCTATCCATCGTAGGTCATCCCGAAAATCGTTTCCGTCATCCAGCGGCGGAAGGATTCATTGTCCTGAAACTGTTTGAAGAGTTGGGCATCGTCGGTGAAGAGTGCCGTGATAACCCGTTTCAGCGCCTTGTCGTGCTCGATGCGGGCGTTTTGACGGTCCGAGTTCTTCTTCGCGTTCTGGTAGGCTTGATCGGCTGAGACTTGTTTCGGAATCTCGTCGGTGATGCGCTTCTCCATCCGTTTCGAGTCGGCGAACAGTCCTCCGAACTGGTCGTTGAACGCCTTTACGATGTTGGAAAGCCTGTCCATCTCCGGCTCTGGTTTCCGACCACCTCCTGAAGTCGGCACCGGCTCGATCTCCGCATCCGCGTCTGGCAGGGCGATGGCCATGGTCGCCTTCTTTTCGGCACGGTAGCTGTCTGCCTGGCTTGCTGCGAGCGATCGCCAGGTATGACGAGATAGACGACAAACAAACCAGTCTCGCCCTGCAACTGCTGGCGCAAACCTTTGTCCGCACCAACGAACTGATCGGCGCGGAGTGGGTGGAGTTTGATCTGGAGAATGCACTGTGGATTATTCCCGCCGCGCGCATGAAGATGAAAACCGAGCACGTTGTTCCGTTGTCCAGGCAGGCGCGCACCTTGCTGGCCGAACTCAGGGAACTATCAGGTGGCAGTCGTTACGTTTTTCCTGGCAGGAACCGCAACAAACCGATCAGCAACAACACCATGCTGTTTGCCCTGTACCGCTTGGGCTACAAAGGCAAGATGACTGGCCACGGCTTCCGTGCGGTGGCTTCCACTATCCTCAACGAAACCGGTTTCAACCCGGATGTGATCGAACGCCAGCTTGCCCACTGCGAACGCAACGAGATAAGGGGGGCGTACAACCGCGCCGAATACTTGCCAGAGCGCAAGCGCATGATGCAGCACTGGTCGGATTATCTTGATGCAATTGTGGCCGGGGCGAAGGTAATACCGTTGCATGGCAACGCGGCATAGGGGGTGACCAAAGCCGGGCTCTCCGGGCGCGGTTGGTTACTAATTGTTCCTTCTGTTGAGCATTTTGAGCGCCTCAAACCAGGCAATGCTCAGTCCCCCGCTTGCCAGGCAGACTGCCAGGTCGATTGGGTGGAGGAAGGCAAACTTGAACAGGTTGCACAGGAAAGGCACATACAATACCAGGCCTAAAAAAAGAGTAGCGCCACCCACCACCCACCACAACGCCGTGTTGGGAGAGCGCATGATGTCCCAGATGGTGCGGGTCCAGGAGCGATTGGTCAGGATAAGGCCCAGATTGGCGACAATCAGGGTTACATAGGACAGAGCCCGGGCTTCCGCTTCTCCACGGTCAAGAAACAGGGCGATGGCAAAAACGGCAACCACGATGACCAGCACACTTAACCCCTGGAGGATGCTCAAACTCAGGGTGCGGCCGCTGAACAGTTTTTCCTTGGGGTTGCGTGGCGGACGCTCCATCACGCCGGCCTCTTCCTTCTCCGCCTCAAAGATGGTGGAACAGGCGGGATCAATGATCAACTCCAGGAAGAGAATATGCACCGGCATCAGGACAAGGGGCCACTTGAGCAGCACCGGGATGAGCGACATGCCGGCAATCGGTACGTGAATGGCCAAGATATAGGCGATCGCCTTTTTAATGTTGTCAAAGATGCGGCGGCCTAGCCTCACCGCCTGGACGATCGAGGAAAAATCGTCGTCCAGAAGCACGAGTGAGGCTGACTCGCGGGCCACATCAGTGCCGCGGCCGCCCATGGCAATGCCGATATGGGCAGCCTTGAGCGCGGGTGCGTCGTTCACGCCGTCTCCGGTCATGGCCACGATCTCGCCGTTGGCTTTGAGTGCATTCACCAGGCGCAGCTTTTGCTCCGGCGCGACTCGTGCGAAGATGTTGATGCTCTTGATGCGGTCCTGAAGTTCTGCTTCGGGCATCTCATCAAGATCGGTTCCGGTGAGGAATTGGTCATTCGGGGAGAGGCCAATCTGTCGGGCAATATTTTGGGCGGTCACCGGATAATCACCGGTGATCATGACCACGCGGATGCCGGCGCTGTAGCATTCTTTGATGGCGTCTGGAACGTTGGGCCGGACTGGGTCGGCGAGTCCGATCAGCCCCAGAAACTCAAAGGAGAAGTCATGCTGCTGGCCCGGCAGGTCGGTTAGATCGAAGCGCGATTTGGCAACCCCCAGCACGCGCAGACCTTCGCTCGCCATCAGCTCGATGTGTTGGGCCAACTCCTGCCGCTGGACCTCGCTGAAGTGGCACAGGTCGGCAATGGCCTCAGGCGCGCCCTTGGCGGCGATCATATAATCGGCCCCGTCCGGCGATTTCCAGACATGGGAAAGCGCCAGCAGCTTCTTCGACAGGGGATACTCCTGCACCAGTTTCCACTCCGTGTGCAGGTGTTCGGTATTGTTCAGGTGCAGGGTGCCGAGCTGATGGATGGCCTTTTCCATGGGATCGAAGGGATCTGTCTGACTGGACAGGATACTGAACTCGACCAGTTCGTGAAACGTCTCTGGTAAGGGTGAGGCATGACCAGACGCGGTATCGTGAAACTGGCCGTTCGCAAAAATCCTGGCGACCGACATGCGGTTTAAGGTGAGAGTGCCGGTCTTGTCGGTACACAGCACCGTGGCGGCACCTAGGGTTTCGATGGCAGGCACCCGTCGGGTGAGTACCTGTTTTTGTGAGAGGCGCCAGGCCCCCATTGCCAGGAAGATGGTCAGCACCACCGGAAATTCCTCGGGAAGGGTTGCCATGGCTAGGGTAATACCGGCGAGAAACCCCTGCAGCCAGCTGCCGCGGGTGATACCAAAGACGACCACGACCAGGGCGCACAGGGCGAGACCAACGATCGCCAGGTTTCTCACCGCCCGCCCGGTTTGCTTCTGGAGCAGGGTTTCTTCCTGCACCACCCCCTGCAAGGCCTTGCCGATCCGGCCGATCTCGGTGTGAACTCCGGTGGCCTGCACCTCGGCCACGCCATGACCCTGCACCACCATGGTGCCGGAGAACACACAGGGCAGATCATCGCCGCCGGCCCGGGTCATTGTTAGCGTCCCTTCGGCAGCAGTCTTGCGGACCGGCACCGATTCGCCGGTGAGGAGGGATTCGTCAGCGCCGAGATTGACGGATTGAAGGAGGGTCGCGTCCGCAGGGACCCGGTCGCCTTCCTTCAAGACCACGATGTCACCGCGCACCACCAGCCGGCCGGCGATGCGTTTTTCCGCGCCATCGCGAATGACCAGGGCGCGGGGGCTGGAAAGATCGCGCAACGCCTCCAGTGCCCGTTCGGTTTTCCGTTCCTGGTAAAGCGTGATCCCCATGACCACGAACACAAAGCCAAGCAGCATGATGGCCTCTTCCACATCGCCCAGGAACAGGTAGATCGTGCCGCAGGCCACCAGCAGCAGGAACATGGGCTCCCGAACCACCTCGAAGGCAATGGCAAAAATGCTGCGCCGCTCGGTGGACGGCAACTCGTTCGCGCCTTCGTTTTTGAGCCGCTCACCGGCTTCAGTTTCCGAAAGCCCCTTGATTGTTTTGATGTCAAATTCGTTACCCAAGGTTTTTCATCTCCTGGTACGTCGTAAGGGACTGGCCGTTATCGAATGAAAACAATTTGCTTTCAGGAAGCCTGAGGTCAGAAAAAAGGTGATGGCCAGTCAGCCTTCGCCTCGAAGCCGGAAACAGATTTTTGAACCTAGCTACCATGGGGAAATGCAGCGCGTCAAGGTGAATGGTCCTGCTGGCCTTTTTTTATGGATCTTAATCTCCCCTTAATCTTTGATGTGGTAAGGTCAAGCAATAATGGATGGCCGTCAATCAAGATTTATTCTCAGTCCCTGTTAATCTCTAATCAATTCAGAGGTGCATAGGTGACAATTTGTGCGCAAATAATGAAGTGCAACCTGTCGCAGCAAGCCTTCCCAGGTAGTCAGGCCTGTATGGTTCCGGCTGGTCCGGGTTGGGAATTAAAAAAGATCAACACACACAGAGGAGTAAAACAAAATGAAATGTCCAGTATGTACAACCTCAACTTTCTGACTTGCGAAAAACTTAACATAAAGCATTGTAATTGTGTATTTTTAACGTGAAAAGCCCTTCGTTCCTTGGTATATTGGGATTT
>MGTE01000109.1:72118-81417 GCA_001799275.1 Deltaproteobacteria bacterium RIFOXYD12_FULL_57_12 | reverse complement strand
TTTGCCAGTTTCTTTTTCGCCTCTTCCACGGTGGATACCCGCAACGAAGAAGGAAACACCTGGACCGAGTTCTCTTCGCGGCTAAGCAAAACCGCTTCCTCCAGCCAGGAAATAGCGGTTCGTACCCGGGTATCGTCGGTGGCGGAATCCCGCTTAAAAGTTCCTTCTTCCTCCTCGGCAAGGATCTCGCCGGCCGTCGCCACCACTTCGCCGCCCAGGCGTTTCTTTCGGTCCAGATTTTTTAGTGACTTGAGAATTGCCTGGATTTCCTGGCGGCTGAGCCTGGAATAAGCCGACATCTTGAACTGCCGTTCCACATCCTCCGGCGTGTAGAGCAGAACACAGCGTGCCGCGTGTCGATCACGACCGGCACGGCCCGCTTCCTGCAGATAGTTTTCCAGAGAACCGGGAATGTCGGCATGGACAACGAGCCGCACGTCCGGCTTGTCGATCCCCATGCCAAAAGCATTGGTGGCGACGATCACCCGCAGGTCGCCACCAATGAAACGCGCCTGCACGTTTTTCTTGCGCTCCGGCGGCAGCTTCGCATGGAAATGTTCCGCCGCCATTCCCTTTTCCCGCAGGAACTCGGCAACGTGTTCGGTGTTTTCACGAGTGGAACAGTAGACAATGGCGCCGCCATCGGTGCCCGGCGGCAGGTGCTGTTCCAAAATCTGGTGGATATGGGCGAACTTCTCTGCCGGCGTGGTCGGCACCACGGAAAAATCCAGGTTGGTCCGGCCCGCCCCGCCGTCTAAGAGTTGAAAAGTGACGCCGAGCTTGTCCTGGAAGTAGTTCAGAATATCGGCCACCACGTCGGGTTTGGCCGTGGCGGTAAGGCAGAGCAAAGGCGGAACCGGCTCACTCCCCGCCTTTTCCTTGATGAACCGACCAACATACCGATAATCCGGGCGGAAATCATGACCCCACTTGGAAAGACAATGGGCTTCATCCACCACCCAGGCGCCTATTTCCCGTTGTGCCAACACCTTCCGCAAACCCCTGTTGCGCAACTGCTCGGGAGAAATAATAAGAATGCCGACATCCCCCAGCCGAATACGGTCCAACACATCGGCACGCTCCGGCATTGACAGCAGGCCGTTGAGTGCCGCGCTGCAGGTCACGCCCCTTGCTTCGAGCCCGGTCACCTGGTCAGCCATTAGCGCCACCAACGGCGAAATGACCACAGTCAGCGTTCCTGTCTTGTCATAGCGGGAGAGGGCCGGGAGTTGATAACACAGGGACTTGCCGGTGCCGGTGGGCAAAATTCCTAAAACATGTTTGCCGCGCATTGCCGCTTCAACAATGACCTGCTGCAGAGGGACGCCGTTTGCATCGACGGGTTCCTGTCGAAAATCATCAAAACCGAACCAGCGTTTGAGCTCCTTGCGGGCGTCATGACGTTGCCGGCACCAGATGCAGGCCGAATCGCTGCAGGCGGTGTCCCGCAGACGCCGCACCAGCGCACCAGCTTCGGGGAATTGATGACGGACCCACGGCGGCATTACCGAATTGCCGCCGCTCACCGAGAGCCAGGCAAGGGCATAGGAAAGAGCCCAGCCTTTTGTCGCGATATCTTCCAGAATCTCTCTACCCTGCGTCTGACAGGAGTATCCCTCCAAGAGTTGTCGTATCACGGTACGGGCTTCTGAGTCAGTAGGACGGGGCTTTTTCCGCAAGGATTTAAAAAGAACATTGACGGCCTTGCCACTTCCCATGGGAGAGTCATCCAGTGTGGTCAGCCAATGCCAGGCGGCAAGCAATTCCGACGAGGCATGGAGCAGCGCCTTGCACTGGTCGCGAAACAGGGAGAGGGTCAATCGGGCATCAAGCTCTGGATCATTCAACCTGCCGCGCTTGAGCTGGCCGTCCTGGTAGTGCTTGACAAGATGATGATAGGGGTTGCGCGGGAAGGCAAGCGGATTCAGCCGCAAAGTATCCACCGGCGGCAGTTTGAGCAGCCGCAGATCAGGCTTTACGGCGGTCAGATGGGGAAGATCAAAGGCGATCAGGTTATGCCCGAGCAGAAAAGTCGCGCTTTGAGCGAAATCGTCGAGTTCAGCAAGGGCCTTCCCCAAGTCCCCTTGCTCGTATAAAAAAACTTGGCCGGATGCACCATGGACGCAGGCAAAAGAATGAATACGGCCGTCGCGCCTGCCCACTTCGAGATCGATGGACAGGCAAGGAGGCGAGAAGCTCGGGGCGTTGAATTTTTCCATGGGGGATTCAGTCATGGAACCTGGCCCGACACCAGCCGGCTCCCCACCTGCCACTTCAGAAATTCGACAAGGGCGCGGACCTGGCGGCCTCGATTAAGGGGGTGCTGGATGATGAACTTGAGCGTATTGAAAATCGACATGGTGCTCCCGAACTACGTAAAAAAAAGATACGGCGTGACGTTTTCCGCAATGCATGGCAACCCGATGGAAACGATAGGATGTTACCAGAAAGAAAGCCAAATTCCACCTGGCATTTTTCAGCGCGACACCCTGAATTATACAATTTTCTCGAAACGACACAATTCGCCTCGCAGCACAAGAATACCGACGCCGGGCGGCTTCGGAGCCACGTCGCTGCCATTGCGGCTGTTTCACCCGGCCAGATTTCCGGATTGCCGTTCCGGTCCGGAACTCGTGCTTGACACCTGCTGGCAAAAGCACTTTAATGCATCGTTATGGTTAACGAAAAAGAATGCGATCAAGGAGAGGGCTATGGCAGGTAACACCTATGGCAGAGTTTTCCGGGTCACCACCTGGGGGGAATCGCACGGTCCGGCCGTGGGCGCGGTGATCGACGGCTGCCCGCCCGGCTTGTTGCTGGACACAACGGACATCCAGCAGGATATGGACCGGCGGCGGCCGGGCAAGGGCGGCGGCGAAAGCCCCCGTCAGGAGCCCGACCATGTGGAGATTCTCTCCGGCCTCTTCGAAGGCACGACCACCGGCACACCCATTGCCTTGCTCATCCACAACAAGGACGCGCACAGCAAGTCGTACGACCATCTGAAAAACATCTTCCGGCCAGGGCACGGCGACTTCACCTATCTCAGCAAATACGGCACCCGCGACTATCGCGGCGGCGGCCGGGCCTCGGCCCGGGAGACCGCCGCCCGGGTGGCGGCCGGCGCCGTGGCCCGCAAGCTGCTCGCCCGGGCCGGCATCACCGTGCTGGGCTATACCGTGGCCATGGGCGAGATCGAAACCGCCAACCGCAACCTCGCCGAAGTAACCGATAACCGCCTTTTCTGCCCGGACAACGAGGCCGCGGCCCGCATGGAGCAACTGATCGCCGACACCCGGCAGCAGGGCGATTCCCTGGGCGGCATCGTGGAAATCATGGCGACCGGCTGCCCGGCCGGCCTCGGCGACCCGGTATTCGACAAGCTGGACGCCACCCTGGCCCATGGCCTGATGTCGATCGGCGCGGTCAAGGGGGTGGAGATCGGCGCCGGCTTCGAGGCCGCCCGGCTTACCGGCTCAGAAAACAACGACCCCATCACCCCGGCCGGCTTTGCCGCCAACCGGGCCGGCGGCATCCTGGCCGGGATCAGCAACGGCGAGCCGATCATCGCCCGGGTGGCGGTCAAGCCCATCCCTTCCATCGGCAAGGAACAGGAAACCGTGGACCTCAACAACAACCCGGTCACGGTCCGCATCGGCGGCCGGCACGACATCTCGGCGATCCCGCGGATCGTGCCGGTCTGCGAGGCCATGGTCTGCCTGACTTTGGCCGACCATCTGCTCCGACAGCGCAGCATTTCCGGGAAGTAATTTCCATGGCGAGCGGCAAGCTGGGCAGAAAAATTCAAAACGTCTGGATGGTCACCCGGGAGTATGAGGGGCTGGCCGGCGCCGGCGGCGTCAAGGACATGTGCCGGCAGCTGGCCGAGTCCCTGGCCAAGGCAAGGTGCGCCGTGTCGGTGATCCTGCCGCGCTACGGATTCATGGAGCCGGCCGCCCTCGGTTTCACCGCGCTCAACGCAGCCTTAACCGTGGATATGTCCTATGCCCATGAGGAGCGCCGGGAAACCGTTGAATTCTGGCACCGGCAACAGCACGGCGTCACCCTCTACCTGGTGGAGGTGGCCCGTTTCCGCGAAAAACAGGGTATCTACACCTATACGGCCGCCGAAGAGGCAGCCGATCCGACCCACCGCCAGGGCACGGCCTATTTCGACTACTTCGCGATGAACGTCCTGCTGCAGAAGGCCGCCCTGGCTCTGATCGTCAGCCTGGCTGAAAGACCCGACGTCATCCACTGCCAGGACGGCCACACCGCCATCCTGCCGGCCATGCTCCGGGAGATCGAGGGCTTTCGTCACTACTTCCGGACCACCGGCGTTGTGGTCACCATCCACAACGCCGGCTACGGCTACCACCAGGAGGTTGGCGACCTGCCCTTTGCCAAGGCCATCTGCGGCCTGCCAATGCCGGTGATCGAGGCGAGCCTGCTGGACGGCCGCTTCGATCCCTTTCTGGCCGCGGCCCGCTATGCCGTTCTGAATACGGTCAGCGAAAACTATGCCCGGGAACTGCAGGAAACCGACGACGACGGCCTCACCGGCTGGCTGGGCCACCGGCTGCTGGCCGATGGCATCCGGCTCACCGGCGTCACCAACGGCATCAACCCGGCGGACTTTGACCCGCGCCATCCGAAGAAACTCGGGCTGCCGGCGGCCTATGATCCGGGCCGCGGCGACCTGATTGGCAAGCAACGCTGCAAGGCGGCACTGCTTCATGAAATCAGCGCGCACCGCCTGGACGTCATCGGCCAGATCGGCATCCTGGCGGCTGCCAGCGACCAGCCTTTGTTCACCATGATCAGCCGCCTGACCGCCCAGAAGGGCGTTGACCTGCTGATTCCCGCCTTGGACGATCTGCTGGCCCGGGACCACGGCTTTCAGGCCCTGATCATGGGCGACGGCGATCCGGCGCTGGAAAACGGCCTGCTTGAGTTGGCAACCGGTCGCCACCACGGCCGTGTCTGCCTGCTGCGCGGCTATCATCCGCAGCTTGCCAACCGGGTCTATGCTGCCGGCGACTTCTTTCTGGTGCCTTCCCGCTATGAACCCTGCGGCCTTACCGACTTCATTGCCCAGCTGTTCGGCAATATCCCTGTTGTCCGTCACACCGGCGGCTTGATCAAGGTGGAGGACGGCGTCACCGGCTTTGCCTTTCAGGAACACACGGCCGGGGCACTGCTTGTTGCCATGCAGCGGGCCATCCGCGTCTTCCGGGAAAAACCGGCGGCGATTACGACCATGCAGCAGGCCGCGGTGCAACGTATTGCGGATCGTTACACCTGGGACAAGGTCCGGCAACAATATCTGGCGCTCTACCAGGCCGCCCCAACCTTAACCAGCCGGGTCTGAAATCCACCGACAGGACAGCGGCCACGTTTTTTCCTCACGGGTCCGGGCCGAGTCATGGTAATAATCTAACTGCCAGGGAGACAGAATTCAGAATCCAGAATTCAGAATGATTGGTTTTGTAATATTTTCTCCTGAATTCTGAATTCCGAGCAGTCACATGATCCAAAAAACAAGGCGTCGCGCAGCAGCAAGAACATACCTCGAACATAAGGAGATAATTTATGACAATACGCTTAGGAGTTAACGGTTTTGGCAGGATAGGCAGGAGCATCTTCCGGGCGGTGGATAAGGATGCCGCCTTTGCGGACATTGAAATCGTCGCCATCAATGATCTCACCGACAACAAGGGGCTGGCCCATCTGCTCAAGTACGACTCGATCATGGGGGTCTACGGCCGGGAGGTCAAGGCGGATGAACGCGGCCTGCTCGTTGACGGCCGCCACATCCAGGTGTTCAACCACCGGGATCCGAAGGACATCCCCTGGGGCAGCCTGGGGGTGGACTATGTCATCGAGTCCACCGGCCGCTTCACGGACAAGGAAAAGGCTCAGGCCCACATCGAGGCCGGCGCCAAAAAGGTGGTGATCTCGGCCCCGGCCAAGGGCGATGTCAAGACCATCGTCATGGGGGTCAACGAACACGAGTACGACCCCACCGAACACCATATAGTGTCCAATGCCTCCTGCACCACCAACTGCCTGGCGCCCATGGCCCGGGTGATCCTCGACCGCTTTGGCATCAAGCGCGGCCTGATGACCACGATCCACTCCTACACCAACGACCAGTCCATCCTGGATTTCCCGCACAGCGATCTGCGCCGGGCCCGGGCCGCGGCCATGTCGATGATCCCCACCAAGACCGGCGCCGCCTCGGCGCTTGCCCTGGTGATCCCCGAACTGAAAGGCAAGTTCGACGGCCTCTCGGTTCGGGTGCCCACCCCGAATGTCTCCCTGGTGGACGCGGTCATGGAGGTGGAAAAAGATGCCACCGCCGCCGAGGTCAACCAGGCGCTCAAGGCGGCGGCCAACCGCTATCTGGGCTATACCGAGGAACCGCTCGTTTCCATCGACTTCCAGGGTAACCCGCAGTCGTCGGTGATCGACGCCATGTCCACCAAGGTAATCGGCTCCATGGTCAAGGTGCTCGCCTGGTATGACAACGAATGGGGTTACTCCAACCGGGTGCTGGATCTCATCATGCACATGGAAGCCAACAAACCCCTATAACCGAAAACAGTCCGGCGGACATGACAGGAGACCGCCTCTGCCATGTCCGGCGGCACGGGAATATATGTCCGAAGCACGCCAGCCCAGCACCGTTTGCGAGACAACACTCGAATCCGACGCCCTTAAGGCCAACCTCCTGGAGACCGCCACCCGGGAGGTGGTCATCGACCCCTGCTTTGCGGTGCTCTCGGAGATCGTTGGCAATTTTCGGGGCATCCAGAAAAACCTCGACGACTTGCTCTACGAGAGCAGCCATCCCTTCCGCAACTGGAACCTGATCGTCCCGCGGCTGCGCACCTTTGTGCTCAAAAACATCAGCCACTTCAAGGGACACGCCCGGGGACCAGCGGCCTTTGACCGCTTCTGCTTCCTTTTTTTCAAGGCCCTGGAGGAAAGCCAGAAAAACACCACCCTGCTTTCCCAGACCATGGAATCACTCCTGGCCTATGTGGACAAGCTGACCACTCTGCTCGATCCGGATTCCCTCGCACAGTACGAAGAGGCTCTAGCCGCCTGTTTCTCCCGGCTGTACGATCTGGATGAAAAAACCATCATGTTCATGGTCCAGGGCCACCACCCCATGAAAGGCATTGCCACCCGGCTGCTGACCCTGGCTGAAAAACAGACCGACCGCCGCTGCGACTGCGGCCCGGCGGCCCGACTGCTGCAGCGCATCCTCTTTCTGAATTACCAGTACTGGCTGCGGGAGCGGGACGTGCTGGCCTGGTTTACGGAAAACTGCACCCACATGTGCGAAGGCTGGGAGGCGGGCCGACTCTTCTACGCCATCTCCCACGAGCAGATCCGGGGACACCTGGAACGGCTGGCCGCTATCGACGTTGCGGCCGGCGCCGATGAGGCCCTGCGCGCCCTGCTCGCCATGCCGGCCCATATCGATTTCGTTCGCCTCCACAAGGATATTGCCAACCGCCTGGGTGAAAACATCATCGAGGCTGCTACCCCGCCCGTCAGTCCTGCCGACCGCTTTGCCGAGAACCGCAAACTGCTCTTTCTCTTCCGGATCATGGAAACCGCCGGCCTGGCGCTGATCCACGAAGAAACGCTGCGGGAAATCAACCGCAGTCTGGTGCAGCTCATCCGCCAGCAGAGCTTCGAGGAGATCGAGAGTTTCCTGCTGACCACCTTCCAGCTGCTCAAGGTCAATGTCCGCCGCTACCCGCACACCTCGCTGCAGTGTATCCAGGTGCTGGGCACCGAGGTCTTCAACCGCGGCAACAGCCGCCTGGTGGAGGCCTTTCTCTGGGAGTCGGTGCGCTTCGGCTTCCAGTATGCCAACGTCATCGGCGTTGACGAGGACTGGCAGCCGATCACCAACCCGGCCCATCTGGCCAACATCCGGGTCTGGATCAACCTGATCATGCAGGAGCCGAAATGGTGCTCCACCCTGTTCTCGGCCCTGATCATCAACCTCAAGCTCTCCGGCACCTGCGTCAAGGACACCGACCTGTTCCAGCGGGACATCAGCCGGCTGCTCAACCATCCCATCGAGCCGATCTACAATCTGTTTAAACAGTTTGCCAAGCTGATGCCGGTGTTCTTCAACGAGATCGGCGCCGAGGGATATCTGCGGGACGTATCCACCGAACTGGACGAACTCCACAAACGCCAGGACCTGCTCATCCATTTTCTGCGCAAGCAGAGTCATGTGGAGAGCAGCAACCTGATCGTCGACTTCATCGAGGCAATCTTCGCTTTTTGGCAGAACGGCGCCAAGGAGGTACTCACCGCCTATCTGCCCGAGGAGGTCCTGGCCCAGGTGGCGACAAACGGTCCCTTTGTCGACGACCTGCGGCGGCTCATGGCGCGGGTAACCGCCCTGCCCGACATTGCCGAAACCAAGGATTTGCTCAAGTGGGATGACGACCGCCGGGAACACTTTCTGACCGGCCAGACCGATCTGGAGCCAGCCGAGGTCCGGCGCTTCGACCTCTTGGTCAAGATGTACAAGCTCCTCCACCAGAAATACAACCTGGGCTTTCAGGAGCTGCGCCTGCAGCTTGAACAGGCGGCCAACAGCGGCTTTCCGGAGATGGAACAGCTGCTGGCCGATCTGGAAATCTGCGACACCCACCAGTGCCTCAACGCCTTACTCAACCATCTGGAGGCCCTGAAGAAGATCATCCTCAGCAAGGAGGTCTTCCAGGCCAAGGAAGATATCTATTACAAACGCCACATTGCCGTCGACATCCCCTCGGTCTACGGCCGCTACCAGGAAAGGAAGTTCGACGCCCTCGGACTCTCCTTCCGGCTGGAGAACCTGGCCAACATCTACCTGGAAAAACTGGCCGACACCGTAAACCTGACGTTCATCACCCGGGCGACCTTCATCCGGATCATCAAGTGTCTGCGCCTCTATCTGCGAGCCCTGAAGATCGACGGCATCGCCAGCCGGCGGCTGGAGACCTCGCTGTCGCTGCTCTCCAGTTCGCTCGGCATCAAGCGTTTCTCCTACACCCAGTACCTGGACATCTTCCGGGGCCTGTCCCAGGGGGTGAAGGATGTGATCTATGCCTACTACACCAACATCCACCAAAACAACCTATCGATCATCATCCCGCAGGTCGGCCACCAAAACCTGCTCACCAAGTACCGCAACCTCTGGGAAGATGCGGACATCAACGCCAGCATCCTCCGCCTGTCCGAGACCTTTTTCCGCAACCTGATCGCCTCCACCTTCGGAC
>MGTE01000109.1:68452-72088 GCA_001799275.1 Deltaproteobacteria bacterium RIFOXYD12_FULL_57_12 | reverse complement strand
TGCAGCACCTGGACAACTTCATCACCCGGATTATCCAGACCCTGGAAAACCAGAAGGAGGTGCTGGACCAGAAGAGCCTCGATCTGCTGATGACCTACAATCCGGAAAAGGCGATCAGCGCCCTGCACAGCCGCAACCCCCGCACCAACAACCTGATCCATTTAGGCAACAAGGGATACAACCTCACGGTCCTGGCCGCGGACAAAAAGCCGGTGCCGCCCGGCTTCATCATCACCACTGAGATCTTTCGCTGCTGGCCGGTGGTCAGTTCCTTCCACATGGCCCGCGACGAATTCATGCACCAGGTACGCCAGGCCCTCAACGAGCTGGAGGAGAAGACCGGTGGCCGCTACGGCGACCCGCATCGCCCCCTGCTGCTCTCGGTGCGCAGCGGCGCCCCCATCTCCATGCCCGGCATGATGGCCACCATCCACAACGCCGGCCTCAACCAGGATCTTGCCGAGGAATTCGCCGCCTTCTCCGGCCAGGAATATCTGGCCTGGGACAACTACCGGCGTTTTCTGCAATCCTGGGCCATGACCCGCGGCATGGTGCGGGAATCCTTCCAGGCCCTGATGAACGCGGCTAAGGCGCGGCACCAGGTGCAAGTAAAGAAGCAGTTCACCCCGTCGCAGATGAAGGAACTGGCGCTCGACTACCAGAAGGCGATCCGCAGCGTCGGCATCGGCATTCCGGAAGACCCGTGGCTGCAACTGATCGGCGCTGTCGACATGGTGCTCGATTCGTGGAAGGCCAAGAAGACGGCGGACTACCGCGCCCTGATGGAGACCTCCGACGCCTGGGGCACGGCGGTCATCGTCCAGGCAATGGTCTTTGGCAATTTGAACCAGGAGGCGGGCAGCGGCGTCGTCTTCACCGCCCATCCCTACCGGAAGGTTAGCCGGGTGGCCCTCTGGGGCGACTACGCCATGGGCGACCAGGGCGAGGACATTGTCAGCGGCCTGGTCACCACCTACCCAATTTCCGTGGAGCAGGCCGAGATCGACGGCCGGGCCAAGGATCTCACCCTGGAGATCAGCTTCCCGAAGATCTACGACGCCCTGCTCACCATGTCCCGGGAACTGGTCTACGAGAAACGCTGGGACCCGCAGGAGATCGAATTCACCTTCGAAAGCCCCGAGGCGGCCGATCTCTACATCCTGCAGACCAGGGACATGATCACCATCAAGAAAAAGGAAAATATCCGGGTCTTTCAGCAGATCGACGGATTGGAGGCGGCCGTGCTGAGTAAAGGGATCGGCGTCAGCGGCAGCGCCCTGTCGGGCCGGGCTGTGTTCACCGAGGCCAATATTCTGCGGCTGCGCCAGGAAGACCCGCACACGCCGCTCATTCTCATCCGCCAGGACACGGTACCCGAAGACATCCGGGAGATCTCCATGGCCGACGGCCTGCTCACCGCCCGCGGCGGCCAGACCTCCCATGCCTCGGTGGTGGCCACCCAGCTGGAAAAAACCTGCGTGGTCGGCTGCAAGGCGCTCAAGGTCTACGAAGCCGACCAGTACTGCGAGATCAACGGCCACACCATCCGCTTCGGCGACCCGGTCGCCATCGACGGCCGCAAGGGACTCTTCCTGAAAGGCCGCCATCCGGTGCAGGAAGAGGTGCACATCCTGCCAATATAAAAGATGAATGGAGAATGTAGAATGAAGAATGCAGAATTTGCAAATAAGGTCTTCGTCAATCCGTGGTTCGTCATTCTGCATTCGTTATTCTGCATTCGTCATTCTGCCTTCATCCTGCCAGGGAGAATTCCATGCCCGACGTCCTGACCACCTGCTGCTACTGCGGCTGCGGCTGCGCCTTATACCTGACCGTCCGCGACAGCCGGGTGGTCGGTGCCGCGCCCAGCCGCAACCATCCGATCTCCCGCAACAACCTCTGCGTCAAGGGCTGGCACATCCACGAATTCATCCACAGCCCGGCCCGGCTCACCGAGCCGCTCCTCCGCAAGAACGGCGAATTAACACCGGTCTCCTGGGACGAGGCCCTGGACGCCACCGCCACGGCTTTAGCCCGCATCCGCGACCGGGACGGCGGCCGCGGCCTGGGGGTGCTGGCCTCGGCCAAATGCACCAACGAGGAAAATTATCTCCTGCAGAAACTGACCCGGGCGGTGCTCAAGACCAACAATATCGACCACTGCGCCCGGCTCTGACACGCACCCAGCGTGGCAGGTCTTGCCACCACCCTGGGCAGCGGCGCCATGACCAACTCGATCAACGAGATCGAAAACGCCCAGGTGATTCTGATCTCCGGCTCCAGCACCTCGGAGGCCCATCCCCAGGTGGCCCGCCGGATGATGACCGCCAAGGACCGGGGCGCCAAGCTGATCGTCATTGACCCGCGCTATACCTACATGGCCGAACAGGCACATATCCACCTCGCCCTCCGGCCGGGCACCGATATCCCGCTCCTCAACGCCATGATGCGGATCATCCTCGACGAAAACCTGATGGATGACGTGTTCATCGAGATGCGCGGCGAAAACTTCCCGGCCCTGCGCGACATGCTCCTCAGGTTGAATCTCAAAGAAACCGCCGCCTTGACCGGCATCCCCTTGGAGGAGATCGCCCGGGCCGCCAAGCTCTACGCCCGGGCCCACAAGGCGGTGATCTGCTACTGTCTCGGGGTTACCCAGCACATCTGCGGCACCGACAATGTCCAGTCCTACTCCAACCTGGCCATGCTCACCGGCCACCTGGAACAGGAGGACACCGGGGTCGATCCCCTGCGCGGCCAGAACAACGTCCAGGGGGCCTGCGACATGGGCGCCCTGCCCGGGGTCCTGCCAGGCTATCAATCGGTGACCGAACCGGAGATCCGCGAAAAATTCGGCCGGGCCTGGCGGACCGAACTCCCGGCCGAGCCGGGCCTGACCTTGCTGGATATGACCCACGGCGGCAAGGTAAAAGGACTGCTGGTCATGGGTGAAAACCCGATGCGCAGCGATCCGGACCTGACCCGGGTGGAAAAAAGCCTGAACGGGCTCGAGTTTCTCGCGGTGGCCGACCTCTTCCTCACCGAAACCGCAGCCCTGGCCCACGTGGTTTTCCCGGCCGCCTCCTTTGCCGAAAAGGGCGGCACCTTCACCAATTCCGAGCGGCGGGTGCAGATGGTCCGCCAGGCCATTGCCCCGCTCGGCTCCTGCCGGACCGACGCGGCAATCATCAGCGATCTGGCTGGGCGGCTGGGCTATGCAATGGATTATGACTCACCCGCCGAGATCATGGAGGAAATCGCCCTGCTCACCCCGATCTACGGCGGCATCCTGCATGACCGGCTGGAAAACTCCTGGGGCCTGCAGTGGCCCTGCCCGGACCGCAGCCATCCCGGCACCCCCTATCTGCACAAATACGCCTTTACCCGGGGCCGGGGCCGGTTCATGCCAACCCGCCACCAGCCGCCCAGTGAGGAGCCGGATGCGGAATACCCATTTGTCCTGAACACCGGCCGCCTCTATTTCCACTACCACACCGGCACCATGACCCGGGAAAGCCCGATGCTGCTGCGCGAATGCAATGCGGCCCGCCTGGAAATCAACCCCGCCGATGCCGCGGCCCACAACATCCGCAACCGCGAACGGCTGCGCCTCATCTCCCGCCGGGGCGCGATCGA
>MGTE01000109.1:60626-68439 GCA_001799275.1 Deltaproteobacteria bacterium RIFOXYD12_FULL_57_12 | reverse complement strand
CACCGAGACGCCGATCAACTTTCTGACCATCGATGCCCGAGACCCCAAGGCCCACTGCCCGGAGTACAAGGTCTGCGCGGCCCGCATCGAAAAGGTGGCCCGATGAACGACAAATACCTTCTGAAAAAAGACCATCTTCCCGCCCTGCTCCGGCGGCTTGGCAAAACCCACCGCCTGGTGGCACCGGTCAGAAATAGGCAGGGCGACACGTTGTTTGCCGAGGTCAGCGGCGCGGACCTTGCCTCCATCGACCTGGACAACCAGGCCCAGGGTTCGGCCAAGCCCTTTCTCTTTCCCCAGCAGGAAACCTTGTTTACTTACCGGACAGACGCCTCGGCCGATTACAGCTTTGAACCGCACGGTACGGCCGAATCCACTGTTTTCTTCGGACTGCGCGCCTGCGATCTTTCCGCCATCCTCTACATGGATGTAACTTTTCTGCAGCGCGCCCAGGACCCCTACTATCTGCAGCGCCGCCAGAACTCGATTCTGATCAGCTACAGCTGCCGCTACCCCTTTCCAAACTGCTTCTGTAACGCCACCCGGAGCGGCCCCTTTCTGGAAGATGGCTTTGACCTGCAGTTCACCGACCTCGGCGACCGCTATTTCGTGGAAGTCGGCAGGATCAAAGGCCAGGAACTGGTAGATACATTCAGGCATTTCTTCACGCTGGCCGGCGAGGAGGACAAAAAGGCCCAGTACCAGCTCTCCCTGGAAGCCAGGGGCCAGTTCAAACGGCAGGTGCATGTGGATCAGGCCATCAAGCGACTCAAAGCCGGCCGGGTGCCGGATGCGGTCTGGACCACGTTATCCGACCGCTGTCAGGACTGCAGCGGCTGCGCCCATATCTGCCCGACCTGCACCTGCTTCACCATCCGGGACCAAGCGCTCAGCGCCCTGGAAGGCATACGGGTGCGGAGCTGGGATGCCTGCACCTTTGCCGGCTTTACGTTAATGACCGGCGGCCACAACCCGGTCGACCACGAAAAACACGCAATCCGGCGGCGTTTTCTGCACAAGCTGCTCTATGATGTGAACCGGCACGGCCGGCCCAGCTGCGTCGGCTGCGGCCGCTGCGTGGGCATGTGCTTTGGCGGCGTTGATATAATCCGCTGCATCGACATGATCTGCGACCTGCCGTAACCGCTTTTAAAAGAAAATATTGAATATCGAACGCCGCTTCCGCCATCCCTGGCTTCCGCGGCATTAGCCCATCCCTGGGCGTCAAGGAATTTCGAATCATGAAGTTTATTTCATGATAAATAGCCGCTTGGGGCGTGGAACGCTGAATCACGAATCCTCAACAGGAGACATCAAACACATGGCCTACCGCCGCGCCAACAGCTACCTGCCTATTCCCGCCCGGATCATCGAGGTGATCGTGGAAAACTCCCAGATCAGGACCTTTGTCCTGGCCTTTGTCGATGAGGAGTACAACCGGAACTTCACCCACAGCCCGGGTCAGTTCATGATGGTCTCGGTGCCGCACCGCGGTGAGGCGCCGATCTCGATTTCCTCAACGCCCAGCCGGCCCGGCGTCATCCATCTGAGCGTCCGCCGGGCCGGCTGGCTGACCACGGCCATGTATGAGCTTGCGGCCGGCGCCGTCATCGGCCTGCGCGGCCCGTTCGGCACTTCATTCCCCCTGGAGCAGCTTCAGGGTCGCGACCTGCTGTTCGTGGCCGGCGGCATCGGGCTGGCGCCGCTGCGCTCGGTGATCAATTTTCGCCTCGACCAGCCGGACGCCAGCGGTAAGGTAACCGTGCTCTACGGCAGCAGGACCCCGGCGGACATCGCCTTTCGGACCGACCTCGATGCCTGGCAGAACCACCCGGCGGTCACCTGTCTGCTGACCGTTGACGAATCGCAGCCCGGCTGGACCGGCCCAGTCGGGGTGGTGACCACCCTGCTCGACCAAATCGAACTGGATATTCCCCGGACCGTGGCCCTGCTCTGCGGGCCGCCGCTGATGATCCGCTTTGTCCTGGCCAAACTCAGCCGGGCCGGTTTTGACAGCCGCGACATCATCACCACCCTGGAACGCCACATGAAATGCGGACTCGGGGTCTGCGGCCACTGCCATATGGACGACAAGCTGATCTGCGTGGACGGTCCTGTGTTCAGTCATGCTCAGCTTCTGGAAATGGAAGTCGCGGAATTACAGATAGATAGACTATAGGCGGATAGTCTGTAGGCTGATAGCACTATTAGTGCCTTACACCTGGAATCCTGTCAAAAAAAACAAGAATTCCAAAAAGCATGATGCTCCCAATGCGTTGCAGACTGCTGTTAAGGCACTTATTTCCGGTTTATCCGGATTAGCGATTGAAAATTATAAGATGATGCCTGCTTTGGCCTTGCGGGCGCGGCCATTTTTGCCTAACAACCTACGGACTAACAGGCTAGCGATGAACGACAAGTTGCCGACTTACAAGATCAGATTCGAACCGACGGGGCGAGAGGTAACTGTTGCCACCGACGAGACGGTCATGACAGCCGCCCGCCAGGCCGGCCTTCATATCAACGCCTCCTGCGGCGGCAGCGGTGTCTGCGGCAAATGCCGGATTATTCTGGAACAGGGCGCGGTGACCGACGGCCGCAGCGAGAAGCTGTCGGCCGAGGATTTCGCACGGGGCTACCGCCAGGCCTGCCTGGCCAGGCCCGACAGCGACCTGACGGTCCGGATTCCGGCCGAGTCCGAAATGGGGACGGGCGGGCTCACTATCGAGGTGCCGATCCGCCACCGGGCGAAAATCCATCTCTTTGATGTGGAGAAACTACGGCGGGAAGGGGTGTTTCTACCGCCGGTTGAAAAAATGTGCCTGGAGTTGCTGCAGCCGGCTGCCAACGACAACATGGCCGATGCCGGCCGCATCCTCCAGGGACTCAACAGCCAGTACAACGAACGGCGGATCGTCATCACCCTTGCCACGCTGCGGAAGATCCGCCGAGCCCTGCGCGACAAGGATTTTCTAATAACGGTGACCCTGGCCCGGCCGGTCAACGAACGGGGCAAGAACATGCTGGTCAATGTCCAGCCCGGCAACTGGTCGCACCGCAGCTACGGCCTGGCCTTTGATATCGGCACCACCACCGTGCACGGCAATCTCCTTGACCTGCAGACCGGCCGTGTGCTGGCCAGCGGCAGCAGCTACAACGGCCAGATCAGCTACGGCGAGGATGTCATCTCCCGGATCATCCAGGCGGAAAAGCCGGAGGGGCTTGCGCTGATGCAGGGACTGGTGGTGAACACGATCAACGCGATCATCGGCCAGATGCTGAAGAAGACCGCCATCGACCGGGACGAGATATCCTCCATCACCCTGGCCGGCAACACGACCATGACCCATCTGCTGCTCGGTCTGGAGCCGCACAACATCCGCCGGGCGCCCTATGTGCCGGTCAGCATCTTCTTCCCGCCCATCCGGGCCCAGGACCTGAACATCAATCTGGCCGAGCACGCCGTGGCTCTGGTCTATCCGGCCATCTCCAGCTACGTGGGCGGCGATATCGTCGCCGGGGTCATGGGTTCCGGCATCTACCGGACGGACAAGCTGACTTTATACGTGGACATCGGCACCAACGCGGAAATCGTCATCGGCAACCGGGAATGGCTGGTCTGCGCCGCCTGCTCGGCCGGGCCCGCCTTCGAGGGCGGCGGCATCACCCATGGCATGCGGGCCGCAGCCGGAGCGATCAGCGACTTTAGCCTTCATCCGCTCACCTTTGAGCCGATGAACATCACGATCGGCAACAAACCGCCGATCGGCATCTGCGGCTCCGGGCTGCTGATCATCGTCGCCGCTCTGCTGGAGAACGGCGTCATCAATCCGCGCGGCAAATTCACCCACGGTCTTTCAACGCCGCGAATCAGAGAGGGCCGTAGCGGTTACGAGTATGTACTGGTCTGGAAGGAAGAGGGCGGCATTGATCGCGATATCGTCATCAACGAGGTGGATATTGAGAACTTCACCAGGGCCAAGGCGGCCATCTATTCGGGCATCAAGACCCTGGTGGAGGAGGTAGGGCTGCAGGTCAGCGACATCGAGCAGATCATCCTGGCCGGCGCCTTTGGCAGCTTCATCGACCTGGACAGCGCCATCACCGTCGGTCTGCTGCCCGAGGTAGACCCGGCCCGGATCGTCTATGTGGGCAATGGCTCCCTGCTCGGCGCCTGGATGAGCGAAATGAGCAACCACATCCGCAAGGACGTGGTGGAGGTAGTCCGCCGGATGACGAGTTTTGAACTTTCCGAGGTCGGGCGCTTCCGGGATCAGTATGTGGCGTCCCTGTTTCTGCCCCACACGGACGCCACCCTCTTTCCGGCCACGATAAAACGGCTGACGGCCGGCAACAACCAACGGTAGCAACTCGTAATTACTGTTCCCAGGAGTTGTAACCGTTCAGCAGTACTGCAGATGCGCACCCTGAAGGGCATAAACTCCAGAGGCCTGTCCGCTATACACCCGGTATGCGAACAGGCCGATGATCCCCCGCGAGGGGGGATAAACTCCGCAGATGCGGTGCTGCTGAACGGTTACGAATTACTTGCCGGCCACCGCCTCCAGGGCCTTCAGGATACCGCCAGGAGAACTCATGATCTTGGTGAAGCCATGCTCGCCGGCCATTGATGTATCGGGGAAATGAACCGCGATCCGGAAGCGGCCGGGCAGAGCAATGGCCCGGTTGCCCGTGACCATCAGTTCATAGGGCAGATAGGCAGTGGCGCGGTATTCCTGGTAATCAATGATGTCCAGGACCTCCTTGTCCGTATCCTTGGCCCCGGCGTCCGGGCCGTCGCCGACCGGGATGCCAATCCCGAAGACCGCAATCTCCTGGTCCGGCACATCGATGCGGTAGACCTTTTCCGTGCCACCGATTTTTGCCGCCAGGTTCTTCTCCACGGTCTCCACGGCGGTCTTATGATCCGGATAGCTGTTCACCTCCATGACATCCTTGAAATAGGGCATAAAGGGGGCATAATGATATTTGCCCGGAGCCAGCTTTGCCTCCTCCACACCCCCCTTTGAGCCGAATTCGGCAACCGCGCCCAGGGCGGCGGCCAGATCAATTGACACGGCCGGCAGCTTGCCAAGACCGTAGGCGGCCGCCAGATAGGCGGGATTCATATACGCCACCTGCAGCTGACCGTTAACCTCGGTAACCGACACCCGCTGGGCAATGCCAAAGGCGCCGTTGCGGTCGGCAGCCGCTGTCGCGACCGCGGTCAGTTCCGCATGGCTGGCGCAGATCACCGTGGCGCCGACAAACGGCGAATAACGACCGACCAGCGTAAAGTTGTGGGCCGCAAGAGCGCTCTCCACCAGGGAGACAACAGCGGCCATGCCGCCGGCCGGGGTATTGCCCAGGATAAACGGCTTGAGAACGGCGGCATGCGCCGTGGCGAGGATGGAAAACATGTAGAAAAACAGGGCGAAAATGAAATAAACAAGCGGGCGTTTCATGGCATATCCTTCAACAGGGGAGAAAAAAAGGGGAGGCGCAAACACAACCTCCCCCAGGGAGGGCAATCAACTCCCCCCCGGCGCGCCGGGGGAGGACGAAAAGGCGGGAGCAGCCGGCGTCGGGTGCGACCGGCGGACAGAAATACTGCTTGCGAACATTCCGGACATCAGATGAGTCACCGTTCTTCGAGTATGTGAAATGCGTTCTGTAACTCTCAAACTGTAAGCGTTCAGCAGTGCCGCGGCTGCGCACCCTGAAGGGCATAAACTCCAGAGGCCTGTGAGCTATAGCCCGCCTATGTAAGTAGGCCGATGATCCCCCGCAAGGGAGGATAAACTCCGCAGATGTGGTGCTGCTGGACGCTTACTCAAATGAACATGGTGACCTGGCCGTCATAGGCATCGCCCAGGAAGGCCGCCACGCCGCCGTATTCGACGCCGTCAAGCAAATCGCTCTCTTTGATGCCCATCAGATCAACGCTCATCTTGCAGGCCACGATCCTGACCCCATACTCTATGGCCATGTTGATCAGCGACTCCAGCTGCTCGACATTGTGCTGCTTCATCATGAACTGGAAGAGCTTGGGGCCGATACCGCCGAAGTTCATCTGCGAGGTGGCGAGCTTGCCGGCGCCTTTCGGCCGCATCATCAGTACCATCTTCTCGAGAAAGCCGCGGCCGGCCGTGCTGAAATTGGCCTTCTTGATCACGTCCAGGCCCCAGAAGGTAACGAAAATGGTGACCTCGCGGCCCATGGCAATGGCGCCGTTGGCAATGATAAAGGCGGCCATCGCCTTGTCGAAGTCGCCGCTGAAAAGAACCATGGTTAGCTTGTCGCCCTTGCTCTCCAAGGCGGCAATCCTGCTTTCCAGTTCTTTAACCTGCGCGGCCACCGACTCGATGGCCGGCGTGTTTGTTTCCTGTCCCATAACTATAACTCCTCGGATTATCCGTACATGCGTAAACTGTTTTTGTTGGTAACTACTCAGGTGGATAGTCTGTAGGTGTTTAGTCTATTAGCAACTGAAAAATGCTGGAGATTGTATGCGTTGCACCTTATTCCCAGTCGTTTTTTACTAACAGACTACAGCCTAACAGACTAAATAACCTGAGTAGTTACTTTTGTTGATTAATAACGGTAGGTGTACATCAGCTGGCCGCTCCACTGGTCATGATCCGAAATCACCGGCTCGCCGAAAGGGTTAGGGTTGGCGGCCACGACATTCAAGGCCTTGGACAGGGCAAAGTCGAGGCCTGAATTCTCGCTGAAGCTGTAGCCGAGGCCCGCGGTCACATGGCTCTCCTCAATGGCCGGGAACAAGGCATTGAGATAGGTGTCGGGTATCGGGTTGGAGGCATAGTTATAACCGGCCCGCACGACCACGGCCTTGGTCACTCGATAGGCCGCGCCCATCGAGAACACGGTCTGGTCATCCCATTTCTGGTCCAGGGTGGCGTTCAACTGCGAGCCGCCGAACCCCTGGGCAAGGCCGGCCTGCTGCGCCGCCGGATAGGCGGTGAACGCCATATTGAAATCCTCCATGACGTTGGACCACATGATCCGCTTCACATCAAAGGCCAGCATCAGCTTGTCGGTCGGCTTGTAGGCAATCCCGATGCCGTAGGTCTCCGGCCATTGAAAGTCCTTGACCGCGATTTTGCCCTTGACCGGGATGGTCATTGCTGTATAAGGCCCGCTAGAGTTGGTCACATCAACAAGCGCGTTCATGGTCACGGTAGCGTTGTCCGTCTCCAGGTCGCCAAGATTGGTTCTGCTGTGGTAGGTGGCGCCGACTGTAAAGGTCGGGTTCACCTTGTAGACCATGCCAATCTTGCCGGCCACGCCATAGCCCCGGGCCTCGCCGGTGAAATCGCTGCCGTTGGAAAAATCAAAACGAGCCCAGTTGACACCACCTATCATTCCAGGCATCATGGCCACCATGCCGTCAACCATGGTGCCGGATGCCCGACCCTGGGACTGGGTGCCGCCAAGGGTTGATATCATGTCGCCGAACTCCTGGCCAGTCAGCGCCATCTTGACGTCCATGCCGGCCCAGACAAAATCAAAACTGCCGCCGATGACGAACTGATCGTTCACATCATAGGTGACCGGGATCATGGCCCGGCCAACCCCGACCTCGGAGCGGACCACATCGCCCGTGCCCTTGGCCAGGAAGGAGGTTGCGGCGAATTCGGTTCCCATGCCGCCCTGGCCGAAGACGCCCAGGCCATAGGTGAGCTTGTTCTTCTTGCTGGCCCAGCCGATCGCCGGCATCAGGAAAAGATCGGATGCCGAGTCCGCGTCGGTTTCGCCGGCCTGCTTGGTGGTGACATTCGGGGAAAGGAAA
>MGTE01000109.1:46824-60597 GCA_001799275.1 Deltaproteobacteria bacterium RIFOXYD12_FULL_57_12 | reverse complement strand
TCATCACCCCGGCGGTGCCGTTGTCATAGGCAAATGCGGCTCCACCCATGGCCAGGGCCTCCGGGCCATAGCCTTCCAGGTTCATGCCGTTGGTCGCGCCGGCCTCGCCGGCGGTCAGGCCGAGCGCCATGGTCATGGCCAGTACGCCGGTCAACCCCTTCACCTTCTGATAGCTTTTTCTCTTCATTCGGGAATCTCCTTTCTCAAATGATTGTCACCGAAAGGTGGTGTCGAACAACCCCTCACCTTCGCCACGTCCCCACTGCCTGTTCCGGTCATATCTCGGCCGGAATTTACGCTTACTTCTTCTTGATTAAGAAGGTGTACACGCCACCCGCCTCCTTGACTTCGAGCAATTCGTCGCCGGAACGCTTCAAAAGGGCGGGCATATCTGACTTCGATCCGGCATCGGTGATTTCAACCTGCAGGATCTTACCGGCGGTGGTATTCTGCAGCGCCTTCTTGGTTTTCAGCATGGGCATCGGACAGTTCAATCCCTTCAAATCAATGATTTCGTCAGCTTTAATGTCGCTCATTTTTCTACTCCTTGTTGAGTGCTTGCTTTACTTGAAAAATTTTAGTTCAGTACATAAACAACTACGACGACTATACCTGCAACTGCGCCTTGATCGATTCCATGGCCGAGCGCAGGACTTCAAGGGCGGATATGATGTTGGGCCGCTGGGAAGCCTCGATCTGGCCCAGCAGCTGACTGTGGAGATGAAAGACGAACTCCTCGATTTCCCGGACCTTGCGCTGCCCTTTCGGCGTGAGGCTGACCAGCTTCACCCGGGCATCATTCGGGTCGGGCGCTCTCTGGAGCAATCCCTTTCTGACCAGGTTGTCGATGATCACCGTGGCCCGGCTCTTTGCCACCTCAAGTTTACCGGCAACCGTCATGGCGGTCAGGTAGCGGTGCCCGTCAAAAAGAGCCAGGCACTTCAGTTCCGAGGGCGGCAGGCCGAACATTTTTGCCTCCAGGTAAATACGCTCCTGGCAACAATTATTCATTTCGTTAATCAGCTCCTGGAGCTTGTTGGCCTGATATTCAACCAGTCTTACATCTATTTGAGGATTGACATTGTTCATGCGGTGAACTATATTGTCGGCGAAATGGTTTGTCAAGCCAAAATTTTTAATCGCCAACCGTCCACTTGCAGAATCAGAGTCAGAGGAGGAATACATGAATAAAAAAAATGATGGCGCCATGAACCCATACCTGGCCGGCGGCCTGAGCGGCCTGGTGATCATCTTCTCCGCCCTGCTCACGGGAAATTATTTCGGCGCCTCAACCTCCTTTGTCAGGTCGGCGGGCATGCTCGAAAATTTCGTAAGCCCCGGCCGGGCGGCCCAAATCGATTACTTTATCCACTATATACCGAAGTTTGACTGGCAACTGATGTTCGTGGTCGGGATCTTCCTAGGTTCTCTGGCAGCGGCCTTGGCGACCGGCTCCTTCAAGTGGCAGGCGGTGCCCGACATGTGGGCCGGTCGCTTTGGCGCCAGCCCGGTCAAAAGGGGAATCGCCGCCTTCTTTGCCGGCATTGTCGCCATGTTCGGCGCCCGGCTGGCCAACGGTTGCCCCAGCGGCCATGGTCTGAGCGGTGCGGTACAGTTGGCAATAAGCGGCTTTATCGCGCTCACCTGTTTTTTTGTCGGCGGGATTGTGGTCGCCCGCCTGCTTTACAGCGGAGGACACAAATGAACAGTCAACTCTTCTACGGCCTGATCACCGGGGCTTTCTTCGGCTTCTTTCTCCAACGGAGCCGGGTGGTCCGCTACGATAAACAAATCGGCGCCCTACGTTTCATGGACATGACCATTCTCAAGTTCATGCTGTCCAGCATCGTCGTCGGCATGGTCGGCATCTACTTCCTGCGAGACCTTGGCCTGGTGCAACTGCGTTTCGTGCCGACAACAATCGCCATGAACGTGCTGGGCGGCCTGATTTTCGGGGCCGGCTGGGGCGTACTCGGCTACTGCCCCGGTACCCAGGGCGGCGCCCTGGGCGAAGTCCGGCTCGACGCCCTCTGGGGCATCCTGGGCATGACCCTGGGCGCCGGTCTCTATGCCGAATTCTATCCGGCTATTACAAAAAATCTTGCCGGGGTCGGCGACTACGGTTTTATTACCCTGCCGCAGGTGCTGGGCGTCAACCCCTGGCTGGTGATCGCCGGTTTTGTGGCCGGCGCCCTCCTGCTCTTCCGGTGGCTTGAGAAAAAAAGATTATGACCCGCCTGCCGTTGCCTCAAACAAAAAAAGCAGGGCGCTCTCGCCCTGCTTTTTTTTGATCACGCCGGCCGCTGGCCAGGCCAGGCGACGATAATCGCTGCAGCCGGTCACGAATAATCAATCTTCTTCTGCAACTCACGCACCCGCTCGGCAATGTACTGTTTGAGACGTTGCGCATCGGTCGCGGCCAGTTCCCTGAAACACAACCCGAGAACGCCGTTGGCCTGGTTGCTGTACTTGAAGCTGCCCTTGACCTGGACCTTCTCGCCGGTCGGCAGGGCGATGATAATATTGACCGCTTCATCAGGTGAACAATCCGGAACAGATGATCCCCCCGCAAGCCCAACTCCCCCGATACCGATATCCTTTACCTGAAACACCTCGGTCGTATCATTGATCGTGGCGTGTACCCGAACCGGATTTTCCGGGCTCGGCACCACCCGCACATGCCGCCGGTTGTCAGCAACGATCTTCTGGAAATAATTTTCAAGCAGACCCCGATGCTGCGGATTGATCCGGGTGAAATGAATGCCAAAACTCTTGAACTCGCTGTCCGCGCCAATCCGGCCGGCATGTTTGATCACACCGCTTGCATCAAAACTTTTACAACCCGGCAGGGAAATGATCAGATTGACCTCGCATTTCACCTTAGCACTCATGTAATTCTTGGGGACGTGAATCCCCAGACCGTTTTTCCCGATATCCTTGGCATAGAGAATATCGATAAATCCATCACCCATTATCTGGACCTCAACGGGCTCCAACTCTCGCGGCGCAACGCGCTTCTCCCTCCTCTGCTCCACCGTCATGCCCCCAACAGAAAAAGTCAAATACCTCTGAAGCCCATCCCCTGTCCTGATCCCCCAACAACCGGAAAACCCTCATAAAAGCGCCACTCTTATTGCATTATCACTCACATATACATGGAAACAATAAAAATGTACAGCGCATAAAATGACCTGGCGAAGCAGCCATGAAACCACCCTGATTCTGCGCAAAATGCCTAAAACACCTAACGTTCGCAACCCTGTTCTTTTCTTTCAGAATTGCGGAACTACACAGTATTCCATGGCATTTCCCGCCTGAAAAAACCTGGCGTTTTTTCTGATTGACAAACGCAATTCCGAATGATAGCAGTAGGGGAACTTGTACTGCGAAAAAATGGGCGCCAGGAAGCACTGCCGGGCGAGAAGCAGAGCAGGCCTTTCCGCGCAAAAAATATCACGACCTTACGATACGGATTTCAAACGGCGGCCTGGACAACAGCGCCGGCCAGCACCATTTCGGAAGCAGGTCATAATAAAAATAACCTTAACAAAGGAGGTGAAGGAAACCGGAAAACAACGAGGGAGATAAGACAACTTCTCTAATCAACCACAAACATTGAACAAGGGGGAAATCTTATGAAAAAGAATATTGTGATTCTCGGCGGCTGTGTGCTGCTTCTCTCATGCGCCACCGCGGCATACTGCGCCGACGGACCTTATGTGAGCGCGAATATCGGCTGGGCCATGGCAAATGATTCGGATATTTCCTACACGGACCCCAGCGATAATGGCGCCATAGAATATGACACCGGATTGGCGCTGAGCGGTGCAGTGGGTTATGCCACTGGCAATCTGCGGATCGAGGGCGAGGTCGGCTATCAGAAAAACGATTATGACAAGTGGAGCGACCCAGGAGGAAGCTGGGATGCGTCCGGAGACATGAGGGTGCTCTCCTTTCTGGCCAATGGCTATTACGACTTTGTCAACGCGAGTGCGGTCACCCCGTATCTCAGCGCCGGTCTGGGATTTGCCGATGTCGAGTTTAACAATCCAGGACATAGTGCCGACGACACGGTGTTTGCCTATCAGGTCGGCGCCGGGGTCGGCTTTGCCGTCAGTAAGCAGGTGACCATCGACCTAAAATACCGATTCTTTGCCACGGCAGACCCCAAATTTGACGACGCGGAAGCCGAATGCGCCAGCCATAATATCATGCTGGGGCTGCGATACAGCTTCTAACCCAGGATCAACAGATTGCCCTAAAGGCAAAGCAGAAACGCCGCCCCTGCCTTGGGCAATACAAGCCAACAATACAGCAAGGCAGGACGCCGCCTATGCGGCCCTGCCTTGCTGGTTTCGGAATCTCCGGCCGGTCGGGCTGCTGGCAGCTCGACCAAGAACGTCGGCGTTCACTTCATGAAGTGGGCCGTTGCCGATTCTGCCGGCGCCTCATCAGCCTATTCGCACGCTGCCGGAGCGGGCGCTTCGTCCTTTGCCGGTGCCGGGCCGCCCTTCATGTCGCGCCTCATGCCATCCCTTTTCCCTGGCATATCGTGGGCCACGGACCGCATCTCCTTGAGTTTTTTCCTCTGCGCCGGGGTCAACAGCGCCTTGATCTCCTCCGTGGCCTTGATCCCGGCAAAGAGCAGCGCCGTCTTCATGGACTCGACCTCCTTGAGCTTCTTTTCAACCGCCTTTAAATCCACCTGTTCCTCGTGCAGAAGGTCGGCCAGCTCCAGATAGCCGATCTGCAGATCGGCTTTCTTGCGGATGACCTCCTTGGCCACCGTGTTCCTGCGCTCCCTGATCGTAGCGCGCTGTTTCTCGTCAAGATCAAGACCGTCCAGATGGCCCCACAGAGGATGCCGGTCGTCAAGCATGCCGCTCATCATGCCGTGTTCCATCGGCCCGCCATGCATCATGCCCATTCCGGGGCCCATGCCGGAGTCTGAATCCTCCATGCCCATCATGCCGCCCATTCTCGCCTGGGCCAACCCGGCCGTGCCAACAAGAAAAAAACCAACAACAATCAATTTCCATCCGGTTCTTACACTCATCCTGTCTGATCCTCCTGTGAAGTGTTGAAGAATTCGCGCAGCCCCGCGGTCGACGTGGAACCCGTGGGGACTCTACACTGCTCCTATGCTACCCCGGAACACGATTGAAAAGCAACAGCGGCGCGGAACCCCTTGTCGACTCCTGCCCCCTGCCGCGCTCCGGAACTCTCTGCTCATTTTTCCACGCCAGCCTATCATTTTTTGTCATTGATTCTGCCGGCCGTCTGTGCTAGAAAACAATCATGCGCGGTCGCCGCAGATCAACCCCTGGCCCGTGCTGCTTTCAGGGACTCAGAAAATACTAATGTACCATCACGCATCCCGTCTTAGGGCCACCTTTGGCCGTGCCTCAATCGCAAAATCCTCGACGTAGCCCTGCTACGCCTGCGGTTTTGCTCAATCGGCCCGGCCAAATCTGACCCAACTCCGGGCGCGATCCAGGCATATTACTATTTCCTGAGTCCCTTGCTTCCGTCGCCACAGAAATCACCCCAATATCAAGTGAGCACACAGGAGGAGAGCCATGCCCAAAAATTTCGTTCAGAACATCAAACTGGATGCCCGTCCCGATCGCCTCGATCTGCGCGACCGGACCTACTCACCGCCGGTAAAATCGCTGCCGGCCCAATGGCCGCCCGACGAGACGCTGAAACAACTGCTGCCCGAATATGTGGCGCATGACCTGATCCTGGATCAGGGCAAGGAGGGCGCCTGTACCGGCTTTGGTCTGGCCTGCATGATCAACTACCTGCTTTGGCGACGGCATATTGAAACCAGCCAGGCGCCATTTGCAACAGTCAGCCCCAGGATGCTCTATCACCTGGCCCGTTTCTACGACGAATGGCCCGGCGAAGACTATGAAGGCTCCAGTTGCCGCGGTGCCCTCAAGGCATGGCACAAACATGGTGTTTGCGCCGACGAAAGGTGGCCCTACCGCGACCCGCAGGGAAACGTGGTGTTCATTCCGCCCCAGCCCGGCTGGGAAACGGATGCCGTCACCCGCACCCTGGGCGTCTATTACCGGGTCGACAAGAATTCGGTGGTGGACATGCAGGCCGCCATCTATCAGGTCGGCGCCATCTATGTCTCGGCCAACGTGCATGCCGGCTGGAACCTGGCCAGCCGAAAAAAACCGGTCAGCCATGCAGCCCTGCCGGTAATCGCACCGAAAACCCGGATCGACGGCGGCCATGCCTTCGCCATTGTCGGCTTCAATGAACATGGTTTCATTGTGCAGAACTCCTGGAGCCCGGCCTGGGGCGCCCATGGTTTCGCCATCCTCCCCTACCGCGACTGGGTCAAGAACGGTACGGACGCCTGGGTCTGCGGCCTGGGCGTTCCCAGGCCCCTGGCCGAGGCCAGCAGCCATTTCATCTCATCGACCGCGGGGCTGGCGGCAGTCGACCGGGCCGGCAACCTCTGGGGCGGCGACCTCTGGGGCGGCGACAATGACCTGGGCACCGGACACACCTACCACGACCCGGCGGTCGTACCATGGACCACGGCCCAGGCCTATCAGCACACCGTGGTCATGGGCAACAACGGCCGGCTGATCAACCGGCTGGTGACTGCTGAAAATGGAGCGGCCGGCCTGGAACACCTCGCCTGCACTGAGCCGGCTGCCTGGTTTGCCGGACGCCCTGGCGCCAAACGGCTGCTGATTTACGCGCACGGCGGCCTGAACTCCGAGGACGAGTCGGTGGCCAGAATCCGCATGCTGGCGCCCTATTTCAAGGAAAACGGCGTCTACCCAATATTCCTGACCTGGAAGACCGGGCCGCTGGAGTCGTTAACCGATATCGTGGCGGACGAGCTGGCCAAGGCCCTGTCACTCACCGCCGGCATCGGCGATATTTTTACCAACCTGAGACGAAAAATGGCCGAGGCCCTGGACCGGAAGATCGAGGCGATCTGCGAAATGAGCCCGGTCAAGTCCATGTGGACCCAAATGAAGCAGAACGCCCTGGAAGCGGCCTCGCCCACGGGCGGCGGCCGTTTGATCGTCGAGGCGCTGGTCAGGCTCAAGGCCCAACATCCGGAACTGGAAATCCACCTGGCCGGACATTCGGCCGGTTCGATCATCCTGGGCCACATGCTCGATGTCTTTGCCGCAAAAGGCCTCTGTATTGCCACCTGCTCCCTGTTCGCCCCGGCCTGCTCCATTGCCTTTGCCAACCGACACTATGCCGGTGTCGCCCGACAACCGACTCCGACCCTTGACCGCCGCCATCTCCACATCCACCTGCTTACGGATGAGCGCGAACTGGCTGATACCGTGGGGCCGTACGGCAAATCGCTGCTCTACCTGGTGAGCCGCGCCCTGGAGGAGTGCCACAAAATGCCGCTTATGGGGATGGCCAACGCCTTTGATCCGGCCAAGAACGCCACTGCGGTCTGGAACCAGGACACCAGAACGGACCTTGAAACATGGCAGACATTCTGGAACAATACGCCGAACCTGCACCAGGTGGCCACCATCCAGGTGAACACCGGGCCGCGGCGGATCGCCTCGGCCCACGGCGCCTTTGACAACGACATCAACGTAATGTCCGCCGTTATCATGCGGATCACCGGCCAGCCGCCGGTACATGCCGTTGAAAATCTGGATTATTAAGGGACAGAGTGGCAGAGTGGCAGAGTGGCAGAGTGACAAAGTGGCAAAGTGAAAAAAATCTTGGAGGTGCGCCATGCGACTCATGCAGACCTTTTACTGGGATTGTCCGGCAGTGGAAAACAAGGAAGGCGAGTGGTGGAATCTGGTCAAAGCCAAGGTGCCGGAGCTGGCCGCCATCGGCATCAGCGGCCTGTGGCTGCCGCCGTCGGGCAAGGCAGGCCATATCGACAGCATGGGGTATGCGCCCTACGACTACTACGACCAGGGCGAGTTTGACCAAAAGGGCGGGATCAAGACTTGGTTCGGGTCCAGGGCCGAGCTCAGAAATCTGATCGATCTGGCCCACGCCAACTCGATGATCGTCCTGGCGGATGCGGTGCTGAACCACTGCGATATCGGCGACGCCAAGGAACTCAACCCGCTGAGCAACAACGAACTCTTCACGAAGTACACCCCGAAATCCGGCAGATTTTTCAGGAACTGGAACAATTTCCATCCGTCGGAATATGACTGGCAGGACGCCGGCGCCTTTTACGGCGACCTCGAAGGCTACATGCTGCCCGATCTTTGCCACGACAACCCCGACACCTACGCGCAGGTCATGGCGTATATCGGCTGGCTGGCCGACCGGACGAACGGCCTTGGCTATGACGGCTTTCGCTACGATGCGGTCAAATATTTTGATTCCTGGATCGTCGAAAATGTGCAGAACTGGCGAAAATGTTTCGGGATCGTCGAGTACTGGGACGGCAATCTCGCGGCGGTGAAAGGCTACCTCGACTATATCGGCTGGCGGGCCTCCGCCTTTGATTTCCCTTTATTCTACGCCCTCCGGGAGATGTGCAACAATCCGAGCTATGACCTGCGATGGCTCTGGGGCAGCGGCCTGCACTTCGATTCCCCCACGCATGCGGTTACCTTCTGCGACAACCACGACACCGACCGCTCCTGCCCGATCATCACCGACAAGCTGCTCGCCTACGCCTTTATCCTGACCCACGAAGGCGTGCCCTGCATCTACTGGCGCGATTATTTCAACTACGGCCTGGCCATGCCGGACACGGCCCACGGCATTGCCCGCCTGTGCCAGATCCACCGCGACTATGCCGGCGGCGCCACCGAGCTGCTGCATGCGGACCAGCATCTCTACATCGCCCAAAGGCACGGCTTTGGCAGCCAGCCCGGCCTGGTGGTGGTGCTCAACACCCACCCGGATGCCTGGCAGGGCGCCCGGGTCCGGACCAGATGGCGCAACACGCCCCTTGCCTGCCAGGCCTGGTGGGGCCACGACCTGAACCGGCCGCTTGACAAATACGCCGACCAGCACGGCTGGGCCGATCTCTTTGCCCCGCCGCGGGGATATGCGGTGTATGTGCCGGTATAACGGCGCGTAACGTCGCAAGAGACTATCTGGGTCGCAGCCGCACCAGCATCTGGGTCACAAACTGCGCCACCGCGCTGAGCGCCCGCACGGCGGTTTCTATGATGCCGACGCGCTCGGGCCACTGGGAGCCGATATGGCTGTTCACCCCGGCATGCACCGGCAGCCCGGTCGGGTCTTCAAAGCCACCCGCCACCTGATCGGCATGGTGCGGCGCGGCAGTGCCCGCTGCCCGGCCGCTGCCGGTCCGGCGCCGGTAGGCGGCCCGCAGACGCGCCTCGGCCGGCGAGCGGCCGCCCGTCCGGTAGCGCTGTCGGTTCTGCCACCACTGATCCGCGGTCATGGCGTTGATGCCGTCCTGCTGGTTGTTCAACTGGGTCACGTACTCGTCCCGCAACGCCGGATCGATTACCTCCCAGGGGGTCGGGCTCACCTGGTTCATCTGGCGCCGGGCCTGGGTGATGGTGATCGCCAGGCCGCCGATGGAAAACAGCGCATAGCCGGGGTCGAGGTTCTGAATCGCCCGCAGGCGGTTGGCCAGGGCCTGCTTCAGGGGATTGAGCTGGGCCGCCGGCCGCCGCTGCTGCTGGCCGCGGTCAATGGCCTGGGCCTCGCCCTTGGCGCTGGCCAGTGTTGTCAGCATCTGGCCGGCCACCGGGCTGGTGCCGCGCGACTGAAACAGCCGGAACATGGCCGTGGCCTGATCAAGCTTGCCAATGATCGGCGGGATATTCACCGTATCAACAGCAGCCGCCCCGGCAGCACCGGCCACCGGCAGGTTGAGATCCTGCTCGCCGGTCGGATTGATAACAACGCGCACCCACCAGCGGCCGGCCCGCTGGAACGGCACAATGGACTGCAGCCCGTAGCGGACGCGGATAGCGGCCAGGAGCGGATTCAGCAACCCGGCACTGACCGTGCCTGTCAACCGGCGGGCCGCGGCCACCGCCGCCTGCGAGGCCAGCCGCAGGCGCGTGGCCGGATCCTGCGGCACGCCGGCCTGGGCAACAAACCGGCCGAGCCGCCGGGCCTGGGCGACAATCCAGGCAACCACGCGATCGAGGGCCCGGTCAATGGGCGCCCGAATGCGGTTGATAATATTGGTGACTGCGTCGCTGACCCGTCCCAGGCCAACCAGCCGCGCCAGGAAGCTGATCACCAGGGTTAAAAGGCCGGCCATGGTCCGCTCGACGCGGCTGGCGGCCGCGGCAATCGCCCCGCTGGCGATGGCCGCGATCGAGTCGATGAAGGACATTGCCACCTGGGCGATCTGGCGCAGCCGCTCGATAAAGAACATGATCGTGTTGTAAATGGCGATAATCGCCTGGATGAAGGCGCCGGCCGGATTGAGGCTGGTGACGAGGCGGGTGATTGCCGCCTGCACGATCCGGTTGCGCACAAAGGTCATGATCTGTTCCATCACCATTTCGCGGAGATTGCTGATCCCTTCCCGGATCCTTTCCCAGGCCGCGGCCGGTCCCTGGGTGACCAGGGTCCTGATGATCTCGAAGCCGCGCTCCATGGCTGAAACGGTAGTTTCGCCCACCACCCGTACCAATTTTTGCCGGATGTTCTGCCAGGTCAAGCCGAGCACCGACAGCACGAACTTGATGATCTCGCGCAGGGTGAAGGCCTGCGGGATGTAAACCCCGGCGCCGCCCATGGTGCCGGTCAGCCAGCCGATTAATGCACCGCGCAGATGGGTGAGGAAATTGGTGGCAAACTGCCGGAACCCCTGGATGCCGGCCCGCACCAGGTTCCCCACGAAGCCAATGGGGTTCTGAATGATCGACCGGAAGGCGCCGGCGGCGCGCCGGATATAGGGCATGGCGCCAGGCGCCAGGACTTCAAAAATAATCTGCAGGAGCCCAAGAACCTGCTGGCCAGCCCAGGAGATGAAGCGGCCGATGAAGGTGCCGAAAACCGTGCCGACCCGGGCAAAGGCCCTGGGCAGGAGCACGATATCGACCAGTTCGAGGGCTTGCAGGGCCTGGATGAACAGGGCGGGAATCTGCCGCACAAAACCGAGCAGCTCGGCCAGTGTCCCCTGGAACCAGGCCCAGGCGCGGGCCACGGCGTTTGCCCGCCTGAGGTTGTTCCAGACCTCTTCCTGGCCGATCAGCCGCATGAAGCCGCCAATCAGCGTCTCGGCGGTGCGCGGCACCGGCTTGCCGGTGATCGGGTCCTGGCCGAGCACGGCCTTCAGCAGGTCGTAGCCGCGGGTGCCCTCGGCCAGCCGCGCCAACGGCCGGAGGATGGCCTCCTTGATGAAGCGGATGATCCCGGTGATGAGGCCGCGCGCAAAACTGATGATCCGGCCAATCGGCTCGGTGAAGATGCGCTTGGCGCGATCCCAGAGCCCGCCGAGATTGAAAATGTCCCGCCAGCGCAATGAATTGAGGAAACTGTTCACCGCCTGCCGGATGCTGCTGCCGACCATGCCGAGTGAACGGATCTGCTGCTCGACCCAGGCGCCGACCCGGTCGAAGACGCCATGGTTGTCCAGGGCCCGGGTAATGAGCCCGCCGCCGGGGATAAACTCAACCACGGCGCGCAGAATATTGGCCGCGTTCCGCTCGACGCGGCTCATGTTGATCGGATTGACACCAAGGACGATGGTGAACATCCGAAAACCCGGGATCAGATTGGCCTGCCGGGCAAAATAGTTGAGGGCGTCGCCGATACCGAGACGCTGCACCATAACGGGCGACTGCTGGCTGACCGTGACCGCCGCACGACGTTGGATGGCCGCCCCCTGCTGGATGGTATGAGTCAGTTCGTGGGCGATCAGCTCCCGGCCGTCCTGGGTGTCGGGCCGGAAGCGATCCCGGCCGAAAAATATCTGATCGCCGACGGTAAAGGCCTGAGCGCTCAGTTGGGTATTGAGCCAGGCGGCCTTCTCGCCGGTATGCATCCTGACCGCGCGGAAATCGGCGCGGAACCGCGGCTCCATGAACCGACGCACGGAAAGCGGTAGCGGCGCGCCCGCCGCCGTGCTGTTCCGGATCTCCGCCGCGACATTGGCACCCACATCCGGCGTGCCCTCGGCCTTGCGCCGAATCTGCTCCTCCTCCTTTTTTTTCTGCCTGGCAAAAATCCCGGCACCTGGAAACCGCGCGATCTGGGGCGACTCAAACCTTGCCTGAAGCCTCTTTTTCTTCTCCTCCTTTGTGCCCTGTCGGAGCACACCTCCGCCGGCGGTCCCCGCAAAGACGCGGGCGTTTTCGGGCGCCGCCATCCGCATGATCTGCCGCGCCGTAGCCTCGGCCTCTTTCTCGGCGGGATCGCGGGGCGACGAAACCTTCATGGCGACCGCCACGCAGACCGGCCGGACGACCACGGCCCGCCGCTGCGCCATGGGCCGCGCCGCTGCCGGCTGCGTGGTAGCGGCCCGGTTCACGGTTTTTTGTTTTGCAGTTTCCACGTTTGAGGCCCTTACAGCGTTCTGCCTTCCTTCTGAAATTCCCGCCGGATGCCCTCTTCCAGATCCTCCAGCAGAATCACCACACTCTGCCGGCTCAGCGCCTTCAAGGACGCATAGCGCACCACATTCATGATGGTGCCGCCCGCAAGCTCATATTTCTCGGCGATCCGGCCGAGGTCGATCTTCTGCTCCGGCTCGGCCCTGGGCGAAAACGCATTGGTCCAGATGCGGAGACGTTCGGCAGGCTTGGGCATGGGAAAATAGACCATTGACTGCAGCCGGCGCATAAAGGCGTCGTCGATGTTGGCCTTCAGGTTGGAGGCCAGGATCACGACGCCGTTGAACTCCTCGATCCGCTGCAGCAGAAAGCTGATTTCCTGATTGGCGTAACGGTCGTGGGCATCGTCCACCCTGGTCCGCTTGCCGAACAGGGCATCGGCCTCATCAAAGAAGAGAATCCATTGCTTGTGCTCGGCCATGTCGAAGATCCGCGCCAGATTCTTCTCGGTCTCGCCGATGTACTTGGAAACGATCATGCTCAGATCGATCTTGTAGACATCGCAGCCGCAATGTTTGCCCAGAAGACAGGCGGAAAGGGTCTTGCCGGTCCCCGGCGGGCCGTGGAAGAGACTGGTGAAGCCCGGCTGCAGCCTGGCATCCATACCCCACTCCTCAAGCAGTTGCCGGCCGTGCATGACCCAGTGCCTGATCTCTTCAAGCTGGTCAAGGGTGAAGGCGGGCAGGACGAGATGTTCCCAGTCGAGTTTCGTCTCAATGAGCCGCGCCGGGAATTCGCTGTTAAAGTTCGGCTTGCGCGCCACCCCGGTAGTGAACCAGGAAAGATATTCACGGGAGATGGTCAACGCCCCGCTCAAGAGTGGTTCACCCACGGCAACCGGCGAGAGGTGGAGGATGCTGTGGCGGGCAAAGACATGGTCCCCTTCGAACAGGCGCGTCAGTTCGAAACGGGAGGCAAGGTCCTCCCCGGCCAGGATGAAGGCGGCGGTCTCGCCCGTCGGAATGAAGCCGCCGTGGGTGGTGCCGTGCAACCCGCCGAATTCGGTAAAGCCGCGCTCGGTTGCCTCGTTCTTGCTCCAGAGCACGTCGAGCAACTGCGGCCGGATATGGGGAATCAGGGCGAGCAGGAGAACAAGGCGCTCGCCGACCGAGAGATCATGGTGCTGGATGAACCGGGCGTAGGAGGAGTCGCTGTTGCCGAGATCGGGCGGCAAGAGGTCAGCAAGGGAAGTCCCGACCGGCTCCGTGGTGCAGTAAGTCTTCAGCCGCTGGTCAAGAAC
>MGTE01000109.1:46438-46627 GCA_001799275.1 Deltaproteobacteria bacterium RIFOXYD12_FULL_57_12 | reverse complement strand
ACCCCTGCACCGAGGTATTTTTCAAAACGCGCCAGTGGTCGATGACCGACCGCAGCAACGCTTCGACCTCATCCCGGTCGTTCTGCATGACAAGCCCTTTACCCACCGGCAGCGCTGTTTCCGGATGCAGGCCGAGCAGGACCTTGATCAGGCCGAGTTCGTATTCATAGATATCCTCGCGGCCCGTGG
>MGTE01000109.1:30851-46414 GCA_001799275.1 Deltaproteobacteria bacterium RIFOXYD12_FULL_57_12 | reverse complement strand
CGCGCGGCAGGAGTAAGGGTGAAAGCGCGTTCGCTTCTTCCCCGGTTATCCCGGTGTTCCCGAACAACCGGGGGAGGAAAGGGTGGAGGAGCACCATGCCCGCCTGTTGCACCAGCAGGGGGAAGAGTTCCGCCGAAAGCTCATGGCGAACAGAAGGCTCGCGATCAGATGGAGGAACGGCATGATCTTCTGCCTCGATGTACACGCTGGGCAACTGGACTTCCGCCGCGTTTCTCTCCTGGCCGGCAGCCACCTGGGGGAGAGAGCCCGGCGTTCCTGCTCCCTGTTCCTTCAATGCCAACCCTGCTTCGCCGGCCTCGTGCCCGATTCCCGGCATTTTCTCCAAAAACAGGCGGGCGGCAGGCAGAGGCAGTGTTGCAATAAACCCTGGCAAAGCTTGCCGCTCGGCCATGGGAATCATGGCCAGCATCGTCGCGCAGAAATCCGAGATAACCGATGATTCCAGCCCGTTCCGACTTGCCGCCAGAAAACCGGCGGCCAGGTGCAGCCGGGAATGAAGGCTCAACCAGCCTGTCCCCGGATCCAGCAACGCCGTGAGGCACTGGGCCGCCGCTGATCTCTCCGTTGCCGGCAGCGTCTCGGTAAGCCCCTCGATCATGGAACGACATTCGGTGCCGGAGATGAGCTGCAGCAGCCGGACAACAAAAGCCGGTTCCACGCGCTCGCGCCGCAGATAGTCGAGAAGCCGGGGCCATTCGGCGCGGCAGGTTGCCAGCAAGGCGCCAGCCTGTTCCGACGCCAGACCATCTGGCCCATGCCAGAGCACTAAGCCGGTCCGCAGATAGTGCAGCAACACCGCAAAGCGTTCCTCGATTGCCGGCGCCTCTAGCCAGCCGCGTTCCTGGTCGGCCGGCCGCGCTGCCCCGGCCGGCGCCTGCTGCAGTTTCTCCCGCAGCTGGCGGAGGATGGCGTTGGGAAGAACAGCGGCAAGCTCTGCTTCCGAATCAATGGTGACATGCAGTTCGAGCCGGGGGATATGGAGCACGCGCTCGTCAGGCGCTGCCTCATCGAATGCCTGCTGGAAGGCCGGCATGACCAGATCGGAACCCTGGTCATGCAGAATCCGGCGCCAGGAGAAGGCCTCCGTTGCGGAACGGGTCCGAACCAGCCAGCGCTGGCTGCGGACTTTATGGAAGGCCTGCGGCATGACCTCACTACCTCTTCAAGGCCAGCATTGCATCCATCATCATATTGAGATTGGCGCTGTCCGACGTTTTCTTCACCTCGGTAAACGAGGCGGCCACCATCTCCACGGCCTGCGGACTGGTAATGGCCTGCATGCCGGCACTTACCTCCATCAGCGCGGCCTGGCTCTCGCTGCCCAGGGCAACCTCCTGCTTTGAGGCGGCGACATACTTTGCAGTCTCGGCAACGGCGCCGGCCAGTTCAGCTTCCGCCTCCTGGGCCCGCTCCTGATAGACCTGCCGTTTGTCCGCCGGGACATCGGGCTGACTGGCCTTGGTCCGGTAATAGGTAACCACCGCCTGTTTCTGTTTGGCGTCGGCCACCCTTTGTCCCAGCCCCTCATCCCGGTAAGCGCCTCCGGCCATCATCCCGCCCGCCTCCACTGCCATCTGCTGCTTGCCGGCCAAGGCGTTGCCCATCAGGTTGACCGTCTCCTTGACGGCGTTGAAGTACTCCTTCTGCTGGGCATCGAATTTCTGGTTCCACACCCAATCCAGCCTCTCCTTCAGGCTGTCGACATGTTCCAGCTTGAAGCTGTCCAGCCTGTTCTTGACCATGCCTTCGAGCTGGTCGGTCTTGAAGGTGTCCAGCCGGTCCTTGACGAACTTGGTGCGGGACGGCAGCACGGTGATGCCATTGCCCACGATCCAGCCCGGCCGCAGCCCCGGTTTCTTCAACGGCGGCTGGGCCGGCTCCTCTTCAACAATGTCGCAGCAGTAATAGGGCAGCATGAAATCGGCCACCACTGTCTGGCTTGCATCGTGCACCAGCACAAAGGTGCCGCCGCGCAGCACCCCGGCGCAATGCTCGATGCCCGGATGCTGGGCGATGAAGGCGGCAAAAAGGAGCTTTTCGTCTTCATGGTCATCCCTGGCCTTGATGATGTCATCGAGCCAGTCGATCCACTGGATATGGGTATTGCTGATCAGCGAATCAAACGGCGTGGCGAATTCGGTTTTCACCACCTCGCTCAGCCGGGATTTAAACTGGCCCGCGGCCTGCATGGCCGGCGCCACGTTCTGTTTCCAGGTTGGATCCGCCTTATAGCTCGAATAGCTCCGGTTCAGTTTGGCGCGGACCCGCGAGGCATTGCGCGCCACCGTGGCATTCTGATCCTTGGCGACATTTTTGAGCGTCACCCCGGTGGCGTCGTCGGGCGCGTCGACAACGACGTTGTTCCGCACCGCCGTATTGACCTTCTGCTTGAAGTTCTGGCTGAAGTTGACCACCTCTTGCAACTGGTGGCTCACATCCTGGCGCAGCAGATAATGGAATCGGTGCAGGTCGGTGTAGCGAATGCCCGGCCTTTTCACCACCCTGGTCCGGTCCGGTCCGAGCATGACCGCGCGTACGGCAATGGGGAGGTTCTTGGCCGCGATCTCTTTTTCGAGCGCGTCGATAACGGTCTGCACCGGCTGGCCCACATGCCCTTCGATGCGGAAGAAGGGAAAGCGGCCGATCTGGGCGACGAGCGGATTGGCGGCACTGCCCTGCGCCCCGTAGGCAGCGGCATTATAGGAATAGTTAGCAGCGGCCATACCGCGCCGGGCAAGAGCGTGGTTCCAGTTCGCGTGAATCGGCTCGGTCGCGTTCACCTGGTAATAAAACGGGATGGCCCGCTCCTCCAGGGGCTGATCCTGGCCAAGGCTCGGGGTGATCCGAATGGCCGCGCCCTGGGCCGCCGGCACCTGGAAGGTCAGGATAAGGGTGTTGAGTTTCCGGAGCAGGAACCGGGCATGGCAGAGCTGTGCCTTGGTCCGGCTCGTTGCCGGCGACGGATAAAATGCGGTGCGGAGTTCATCGGCATCAACGCCCGGCGCGAGAGGGCCCAACAGAAGATGCTTCGGAAAGGCCGCCGGGTCGGGACAGCACCAGGTCCGGTCGCCAAAAAGAAGCGCGCGAAAATCGTTGCAGGTTTCCACCACGTCCCGGAGGAAATCGTAATAATACTGGATGCCATAGGTCTGGGTGGCGAACGTGGCCTTGAGGGCGGCAAGCCGGCTGTTCCAGGCAACGGCTGGATCGGCCGGGAACAGATCGGCGAGGAAGGACGCGCCGTGCTGGTAGAGCTTTGGGAGTTCGGCCAGCAGCCGGTTGTGAATGGTGGTGCAGACCGTCCGATAGGTCTGGGCAAGAAGGCCCGGGGCATTGGTTGCCGCTGAAAAAAGCGGCCGGTCGGCGACGATTTCGTTTAAGGCGCCAAAGGCCTTGTGGGGTGTGGCTGCGACATAGTGCAGTGTGCCGGCCGCGGCTTTATCCACCAGCAGGAGCCTGACGCGATTGTTGCAGTCCTGGCCGAGATTGTCGCAGTCGGTCCCGGAGCAGAGGTCCCGGTCCGTCACGTAGCTTTCCATGAACAGCACGGCCACCATGTTAGCAAGGGGCTTCCCCGCCTGGGTTGCGAACCGGCTGAGCAACGCGGTCCGGCCATCGGCTGCCTCGGCGGCGCGCACCAGCTCGTAGACCGAAATCATCTCGTTGCTCACGTCGCCGTTCAGATAAAACGGCCCGTATGCCGGGTTTGTTTTGTCATAGGCCCTGAACTTGTCGAACACGGTGTTTTCTGCAAAAGAGAGCAGGTCGCCATCGGTCGTCACCCCCACCCCCCTGGCCACGGTCACCGTGTTGCCCTGCAGGGCGACCCGCAGGCCGCAGACCACGCCGACCCCCACAAGAGTAATCCGCGTCAGGCGCGACTGATCTTCAAAATAGCCGCTGATGCTGTTGAGCTGGTCATGGGTCAGCACCTGGTCTTTTTCAAATACGCTGTACCCGATCGAGAGTGCCTCAAGGCTTTTCAATATCTGTGTCATGGCGATAATCCCCGCTGTTAGATCATCCCGAAAGAATCCAGGATTCAGGAGTCAGAATTCAGGAGAAAGAAGAAACATCCTACTGTCCGGGTGGTTCGAATATTCTGTCTTCTGAATTCTGACTTCTGAATTCCCCAATATGACAAAATAGAATTAGTCGTTCTTCTCCGTTCCCAGGGCCGTCCGCCCGAGGAGGAATTTTGGCTGTTCCTCGCTTGCGTCGCACTCGCGCAGCTGTTCCGCCGGATAGACATTCCGCACCGCAAACAGGATCTCGATGAACGCCGCCAGTTTCTCCTGCCGTTGCGCCGTCTCCGCGCCGGCCTGCAGGTATATCCAGTCACGGTAGGCCTTTTCAAGCACGGCCATCTCCTCCTTGCTGATCCAGCAGATCTTCGGCAGGAGATGGGCGGGCGTCTCTTCCCGGATCAGTTCCTCGGCGAAGCGCCGGAAATCCATGTTGCTGAAGCGGCTCCCAAAGGCCGGCAGGATGATGTGAAGCCGAAAGGAATAGGGATCGATCTCGGCGCAGACGTTACTGGCTGCCGTGGGACAGATGGGCAGGAACGGCTCGCTCTTTGCCGCGGGCCGCAGCAGAATATTCTCGATGAGATACATCCCCTCGTCGCTGTAGTTGACCCGTAGATAATCCATCACCTCGTCAATGGCCTGATCCCGCCACGTTTCGTCCTGGAAGTACTCGATCCGCCGCGCCAGCACCTCGCCGGTGTTGTCGATCACATTGAAGTAGAATTTGCCGTCCACGGTTTTCTTGCGCTGATAACCGGCCGGGAGCAGGGCGCAGTGGATGGCGCGCCGCATCTCCTGCCTGGCCAGTTCCGGGGTGGCGTACTTGGTGCTGCTGCTCAAAATAATCTTCCCGGTATCTTTTTTGCGGATGCGAAACCGGAACTCGTCGTCCGGTGTCTTATCCACCTCGGCGTACACATCATAGGCAATGTCGCCCAGGTTCCGCCGCGTCATGTTGCGGATCCCAAGAAGCCGGGCAAGGCGTTTCTCCAGGCCGGAAACGTTGTCCGTATTCCACAAATCCTTGTCCGCCTTGAGACTGTAGTTATAGGCCAGCGAGCGTTCGCTGCTGATCGCCGGGTAGTTGTTCAGGAATTCGGCCTTGATGGCAACCAGGCTTTCAGGGGAGGCGCCGAACGTGGCATACATGATGTGGACGAAATCGGTGAACCGCTCGGCGAACCGGGCGATGAGGTGATCGAGGAACCGGTGGCGCCGTTTAATCAGCACGCTCTTCTCCTCCACCGCATCCTCAATGGTTGCAACCGGATCGCTGACGCCATAGATTTTCTGATATTCGGCAAACGAGTCGACCGCCTGATAAAAATAGGTGCGAGAAAGGTCGGGGTCAGTGGAAAAGAGTTCCTTCACAAGAGACAGTTGCGCGAAATAGTTCGCCATCACTTGGTCGAAGAAGAGGAGGTAGCCTTTCAGTTGATAGGCCAGGGCCCGTTGGTTGTCGTCCGCTGCGCTGTGCAGGCCGGATTCGCTCAGCCCGTAGAGGGCGGGGAAATGGTTCTGGAATGAATAATAGCTGGCCGGCTGCCGGAATCTGCCCTGCGGGATGGGAAAATCATAGGGACTCTCCTGGTCGGTCTTGGCAAGAGCGGCGTCGGTCAATTGTTTCAGATATGCCTGCGTCCGGGTGCTGTCAGGGACGACCGGCATGTTCCGTTTGTAGAAAACCAGGCGTGAATGGTCGCTGTTGAGCAGCGCCTTCCGCCCCGGCAGCACGGGAATCAACCAGCGGTTGGCAAGGGATGCCGGCGCGCCGGCCGGCTGGAGCACGATATCCCGGATTGCCTGCACACCCGCGATGTCCATGATGATGCTCATGACATCGGAGAGACGGATTTCGGTGCGCAGCTCGGCCTGCGCCAGTTCCTCGTCATCGATAAAGCCGCAGGCAAGCGCCGGGCCGTCGAAGATCTCGTCGGCGGTATAGCTGCTGCCGTCGGCCTTCTGCCGCGCCAGCATCTCGTCGAGGGTGTAGTTGCGGACCGGCGGCGCGAGGTAGTTCTGCACCTGAAAAAGGATTTCCGCCTGCACCGCTACCACGTCAGCATCGGCGGTAAGCTCCAGCTCGCAGCAGAGATTGAACGCCTGGGGCTCGACCTGCCGGAAGCTTACAAAATCCTCGCAGAGGTTGCGGTTCGCCTGCAGGCAGCGCCGCACTGCACTCTCCACCTTTTTCTGCTCTGCCACGTTATTCGAGTCATAGTCGATGAGCACTTCATAAAGTCCGGCAAGACTGATCTCCTTGATGCCCGGCCGGCCCGGATTTTCCCGCAGAAGTTTCCCCTCCACCGTGTCGGCGTAATAGGTCCGAGGGGCGGGTTGCAGCCAGGCGTTTTTAACCCCCTTGAGGTCGATGAGCAGTTTCCGATAGTCCAGCAGGGTGAGCGGCCGGTTCGGTAGGATTTGGCGCGCTGTGAAAAACTGCCGCCCCATGTTGCCGGCGTTGTCGGTTTCGCTCGCCAGGAGGTCCTTGACCGGAAACGAGGCACGGTAGCCCAGGTCGGTCAGGGCATAACAGAGCAGCTCCAGGATGGTGATGCCGGGATCGTGGACGTTATAGTCGGTCCAGATGCGCCGCGCCAGGCGCTGTACATGGGCAAGCCCGATGGCATACAGCTGCCGGTGGTCGAGTGCCGCCTCGCCGGAGTTCTTTTTCGGTATGGTGAATTGTGACTGCATAGCTTCTTTAGTCTCAATACTGTTTTAAGGAAACAGTCTTTTTCGATCTAACAGCGAATATCGACCGTCGCTCCCGCCATCCCTGGCTCCCGCGGCATTAGCCCATCCCTGGGCGTCAAGGAATAATGAATGTCGAAGGGAAACAGGGAGTTCGATATTGAGGAACGGTTGATTGATTTTGCCGTTCGTATAGTTCGAACCGCCGAGACCTGGCAAAGACAAAAATCGACAACCACATCCCCCCAAAAAACTTCATGATTCGAAATTCCTTGTTCGATATTCGATATTCTCTTTAAAAAACTGAACTACGCAATTTCAGCCAGTTAAGTTGAAGTTACTTGGAAGCGGCATTGTCCTTAGGCTTCATGGATCGTATGTTTCTCCGCCGAGACGAGGATGGCGTCCGGGGTATCCGGCTGTGTCTCGCCGCGGTCAATGGTGCTCATTGTTGTCCCCGTAAAGCTGTACATTTTGAAATCGGTCACATAATCGACATATTCCAGCTCCTCCACAAAATCGAGCAGCACCGATCGGTACACCCTGCCGCCAAAGGTTATGTCGCGGTCCGCTTCATACGCCCAGGGGGAGAGGAAGCGGATCATTGCCCTGTTCAATTCATCGCAGTAGTAGTTGAACTCACAGCCGGCGCGGAACCTGACCTTGAAGTCGAGCATGACCTTCTGGTAGCGCGGGTTTTTCACCCGCACCGTGACCTGCATGCCGGCGCGTTTCTGAACATGGGCGGTGATGCGGCTGATCGTGTCGGCATCCACTTTCGGCTGCAGGGGATCAACACCATTTTTGTTCCTGAGATCCGGGATGACGACGATCAGCACGTTGCCCGGCGCCAGCCAGCACTCCGGTGTTGCGTGGGGAATGCATTTCACCTTGTGTACCCTGGGGAACCCCGCCAGGATGAGCCGTTCATAATCCCAAGGTGTGATGCAGCGATTCTTGTGGCGCAGCCGCTCGGACACCCGGGTATGAAATGCTGCATCCGACTCCACGGCCCGGCCGCCGAACGATGCATAAGGCTGCTTCACCGATTTCACTGCCGAGAGCCCGCTCCGCAGCCTGATTATTGACCCCTTTTCCAGAGCGGTGCGCAGATGGTCCGGGTCGTTGCCCTGATCGATGAAACGCGCCTCTACGGCATTCGCCGCCACGTCGATGAGCTGGCAGACCGCGGTGACGTTTTGGGCCACGGCCGCCTTCAGCCAGATGCAGCCGGTCGGCAGGACCGTATTGGCCGTGGTTGCCTCGCGCGGGATGACAAAGGTGATGATGCCGCTTGCCAGCAGTTGATTGGTGGTATCGAGCACCATCTCGTTCCTGGCGAGCGGTCGCCAGTAGTTGTCGCAGAGTACCGACCAGTTGACCTGCTCCTGTTTCAGTTCCGGATCGGCGCTGCCCTCGGCCACCTGGAACAGCACGCTGACGCTGTCGCCGGGCTGCAGGCCATCAAAGCCGACCAGCAGTTCGCCTTCGTTGTCGTAAGCCGGAAGCAGGGACACGCTCTTGTCGGTCAGAAACCGGAACTGTTGCCGCTGGTACCGATGCTCCCGCATCTGGCCGAAATAGCTGATGTGGAAGAACTGGAGATCGGGGTTGGAAAAATCATCGCTCATAACCGAAGCCGAGCCGATGTTCACCGTGGCGGAATGGGCCTTGTAGGAAAGCGAGATACCCTGCACGGCCGGGGTATAGGGTTCGTTCAGGATGACTGGCGTGCCGCTGCCCTCCTTGCTGTACTGCATCACCTTCTGCACATACTTCTTCCGAAAGGCGGCGTGCAGAAAATTTCTTTCCAGCGAAAAGGTGATGAACCCCGGCCGCGACTCGGGGGCCGCCGTCTTATACGGCGCGAACACCGGCCGCCGGAGAAGGTAGGCACCGGCCGCGTTCATGGCCCAGCGACTCCCCGCATTGTTCAGGGCATAGACCTGCATGCCGGCCGTTATCCCCGACGCGACCGAGGCATGAGCAGGGACAAAGGAGAAGGTGTGGCCGGCCGCGGCGCTCGCCGATTCGAAGAGCTTCACGCCGGTCTGCGCATAATGCCAGCTGCCGCCATCGTTGAACGAAACCGCTGCCGTGAAGTAATCGTTGCTGATGCCGGCCACTTTATAGTCGCTGTAGTAGGTGGCGAAATTCGCTGGCGCACCTTTCCAAGTCACGGAAATTTTTACTTCGGAGAGCTTCTTGGCAAGCGCCTCGCTATAGCCCACCAGGAAGCGGGAGCCCTTGGCGGGCTGCGGACCAAAGGGCAGAAAGGCCTTCTTCGGATCAAGCGTTCCGTTGTCGCTTTCCAGGCTGAGCGAGGTCACGTTCGACACGTCCACCGACACCGCCGCGTTCAACAGGGCAACGTCCCGCAGCTCATTGTAGCCGATGGCGCTGCCCTCTTTCAGCAACACCTGAATGACCGGGGCCTGGGCGACGTATGCATAGCCGTGGATTGCGGCGTTGTAATCGATCACCGCCTTTTCGCTCTCAGGCACGGTAAAGGTGAAGGTCAGCACATTGCCGGCGGTGATGGAAGGCGAGACGGTGTACGGCCCGAGCCAGCTCTTCTCGCCGGTGATAAACACGTCGAACGCATCCTTGAGCGAGCCGGCATGCACCGCCGCATGATCAACCGCGCCGAGCGCCAGCGTCACCGTGACCGTGCGCAGCCCTTCCCGCATGCGGAGGACCGGCGCGGCAAGGGCAAAGCCGATCTCGGCCTGGGGGAGTCGCGGGTAGCCAAAGCCGTACCACTTGGGTTCAGCGCCGGCCAGCTTCCCGCCGAGCCCGTCAGCGGAATTGGCGATCGGCGCATACCGCACCGTTCCATGGCCGCGCCGGTCGACAAAGACGGAGCGGAGCGACACCACCTTGGCCGTGTTGATGACGGTTTCCCGGGTCGGGGCGTAGATCAGTTCCTTACCCGTGGCATCCTTGCCGGCATAAAAGGCCTGGGCCGGGCCGATGGCAATCGGCGGATTTTTTTTCTTCAGCTCGATGAGTACGTGCGCCGTGTCGGCCACGGCGGCCTTTTTTGCCAGCCGCAACACGTCGCCATAATAAAAATCAAGATGGCGGCCGGTGAACCGGTTGATAACCTCCTGGGGGATCTTGTAAAGCTCCAGGAACGAGAGAAAGAGCGCCAGGTGGGGCGTCGCGTCTCCGGTGGTGGTTTCCAGCAGTTTCCGGATCGCGGCCTCGTCGGCCGGGAAAAAACCGGACCAGTCGCCCGCCGGGGTCGTGATGCCGACCCGGTAATAGTTGACAAACGCCGCCAGCTTCCGGGTGAAGCGGAGCAGGTCCGCCGGCATCCGCTCGTCCACGTCGGCAAAATGGACCCCCAACTCCCTGGCCGGGCGCTGCTCCTGGCTCTGGCCAAGATCGCGAATCATATTCTGGATGATGTCTTTTTCCGCCATGGATTTGTTTTTTCTCGTTGAATTCTTCCTTTATAAGATGTACTGTTTGTACATAAAGTACATTCCAGGAGGAGCGCTATGCCAACCACAATTTCCACTGCTGATGCCAGAAAACATTTTGCTGATCTTGTTAACAAAGTGGCTTATGGACACAACTCTGTAATTTTGACTCGTCGAGGGGAAAAAATTGCGGCCTTGATTCCAATTGAGGAGCATGACCTTCTTATGCAACTTCAAGATGTTATCGATATTGATGATGCCAAGAAGGCTTTGAGCGAACCCGGCGAAAATATTCCCGCCAAAGAGTTCTGGGAGAAGTTGGGACTTTAAATAATGATTTTTTCTGTTGAATTCAGGCCTTCTGTCTTGAAAAACATTGAACATTTCCCAAAACGGGATTTGGTTCGAATCAAAAAAAAGATAGAAGATTTGAGTAAAAACCTTCCTGACCCTGCTACAACAAAAATGAAAGGGGATAATTCTTTTCATAAAATCAGATCTGGCGATTACCGTATTATTTATGAAATTCATAATGATAGGCTGGTTATTCTTGTTGTAAAAGTTGGCCACCGAAAAGACGTTTACAAAAACCTTCCTTGACCCCGGCGGAGCCGGATAATGACCTGTTATCTCCCTTTTTCCCGCTCTGCTCCCCTCTGTACCATTTGCCTTGATTGCATCGACTTGCCCTTGCGGATTCCGCGTGATATCGTTGGAAGTACAATAGGAGGTACGGCCAATGTCGAAAGCACCCCAAATTATCCCCATTTCAGATCTCCGCCAGGACGCAAGTGGCATCATCAAACGCTTGATATCGTCGCGCGTCCCTTTGTTTATCACGCAACGAGGGCGAGCCGCCGCGGTGATAGTCAGCATGCAAGAATACGAACAGACACAGCACGAGCTGGAAATTCTGCAGTTGCTTGCCCGCGGCGAGAAAGAAATCGAGGCCGGGGCTGGATTCGATTTGGCAACTGTCCTGACCGAAGCGGATGCCCTGCTCGGAAAATAACCTGTTATTCTTGTTGCAAATTGGCCGCAAAACCTTCCTTTCCGAAGGACTCACTGTTTGACCAATTCCACACACCGGTTCTTCGCCTTCCCATCCTCTGCTGTCCTCGAAGAGCGCCCCCCTTGCCTTCCCGCCCCCTTTGTCCGTCCGCTGTGGGCATGGCGCGACCCTGCCGGGGAGAATAACGCTACAGCATGAAATGAAACTTGAAATATTAAGGGCGTCCCCCATGATCTGCCGTCCCCCATGCCCGTCTATCGCTTTAGTATGTTGTCGTAGTCCGCGTGCGATCCGACCCAGAACCACGTGATCTCGTCACCTTCCACAACCCCAACGGCCCGATAGTTCGTGCTGATCCTCGCTGAGAAAATCGGTCTAGTCGAGTGGATTCGCTTGAAATGCAGGCTCGGATAGTATGGATCCTTCGCGAATAGTTCGTAGGCCTCTCTCGCCTGCCGCCTGATATCCTTCGGAAGAACGGCGTAGCACTTCCAAAAGCGATCGGTCGTTGAAGATTTCATAGGCGATTCGGATCCAGAGGGGCAGTCTTACCCTTTCGCCTTTCATCTAGTGCCTCGCCAGCTAGCTTCTCCAGAATATCCTCGGATTCGGCGAAAACTGCCTGCCACTTCGCTTCGGAATGAAGCTCGTCCAACAGCCATTTCGCCAGCGCGTTCTGTTCCAGTTCAGGTAGCATCGAGGCCTCGCTAAAAGCCTTTTCGAGCAGCTTTGTCATACATTCACCTCTCGCTCGTTACGTCATGAATAAAATCCACCTCACCCCGAGACCAATATACTTCTTTTAACCCAAAAAACTTCCTTTCCTCGTTGATAGCCCTATACAAAAGTGGCAATTCTTTTGACCTGTATTCAAAGTTACGTGGTAAGGTTAACTGACATATGGTTTAGACGAGTTGCCCGCTCGTACGGTGAAGAAGATGGATCGACAGCGCGATGGATACGTGGTGTTGCTAGGAAGCATATTTCTGGTCACCGCTTTATTTCTTCCCGGCATCCAAGAAGCGTTATTTCCAGATAAGGAATTAAGCGGTTGGGTGATCGCTGCACTCGGTGCCGCCGCGCTATTCGACGTCGGCCAGGATTCACTGACCACCATCCTGGCATCGCTGTTCATCAGTAACTTGCTCTTCGTGAGCTGTATCATCCTGTATCCCTTCCTTAGCAGCGTCGCGTTATTCGTGGCCTCTTGGCTGTGTGGGTTATTCACCGTGTTCGCTATCGTGATGACACTGTTTTTCTTGCCCAACACTCATTTTGCTATCGGTCATTATTTATGGTTAACCGGGATGGGGTTAGTGACTTGGGGCTTTTATCGGAAAGCAAGGCGCTCAAAAGCATGAGGAACCAACAAAACTTATAATCTGAAGAACGTCCCCCATTGTTTCGTCCCCCATTGTTTCCCATTGTTTCCCGAAAGTTGAGTTATAATCTGAAGAACGTCCCCCATTGTTTCCCCGTCAATAACTTCCCCAATGCTCTTGCCATGATCCCCCCGAAACAAAATCAGCAACTCCACGCGGTCAGGTACACGCTTGTTATACAATTATTATCCTTTAAATGACTGGCAATCTATCCACCGGTTCCAATTGATATGACCATCATCGTAACCAATTACCCTGAGCAATACATCTGGCATTAATCTACTCAAATAACTGGCATAATCATTGAGCTTTAGGGTGACTGTGCTACCATTTTCTTGAAATGATTTTTCGAAATTTCCATTATGGAAAAGGGAATTTCTTAAATGAACATATGTTTGAATGCCTAAATGTCTTGCATGAACATTGTCTTGTTTAATGGCAAACCCATGATTATTTAGAAAATTGGTTGCAATGGCAGCAACTGGAGATTCGTAATTTTGAGTGAAAGTTCTAGCAAGAATTTCTAAGGAAGAAAAATCATAATAGTAGGTGACATCTATATACTGTACCTGCATTCTCCAAATCTCAACATTGCGGAAAAATGCTTTTCGAAAGTTTGTATTATTTTCGAATGCCTTATCCCTTAATCGTGAAATGCAAAGTTCTAGATAGTTTTTTCTTGCTTCAGGATCGAAAGCGTCCTCAATGATTATAGCTCCTTGTGTTGGCCGTTTATTTGTAGTTTTATAAATTGGAGAAAATTTTTCAATAGCGTGTGTAAATTCATTGTTTTCTGGAAATTCATATGAGTTGCTAACAACAACCCATTGCTGTTGGCAAAACGTTAAAGCTCCAGCAAGATCAAATAGGTCTTCAGGGTTAGGTTCATTCTTTATTTCGCCAACGGCAGTAAGGTGGAACTCGTTCCTGTCTTGGGCCAAGTTTTTTGCTTCTTGAAATTTTTCTGTTACGGGAAACAAGGTAAAATTACTAAGCTCAATTCGCTTTGTAATTTCATATCCGTAAATTGCGAAATAAAATGGCATAAACCATACCTTATTGATTGAATATTCATATGTTTTTTGGCGGGGAGATGCGCGGGGAGATGCGGGACGTCCTTCAGACTATAAGATTTTTGCCTGTTAAGATATTTGACAAAACAAAACTTATAATCTGAAGAGCGTCCCCTTCGCCCTTCGTGCGAAAAATATTTTACGTTATCCTACGCTCTCCTATTCGTTATTCAATTCTTGCTGACTTTTGCCTGTTGCATTTTTCGCATAACAGCTGAATATTACGTTCAGTATTAGAGCCACCTTTTGACACGGGAATAATATGGTCATATTCTAGTTTTTCTTGTGAGCCACACCCAACACATTTACCATTATCGCGTCTCCATACTGCTATTTTTACATTTGAAGGCACATATCTATCGCTTGCATTCTGCTCTTCAGAGTTAGTGACACTTTCTACCAAAGGTATAAATTCTGGCTCAATTAATATTCTCAACGTTTCGATAAGATACTCAATTTCAGATAAAATTCTTGCCTTTATATACCAATGACTTTTATCAAAACCAGCTTTTTTCAAATTAGTCATTGTCATTCTTTCTAATATATCGTCACTGGCGCCGCTAATGTGCATTTCTTTTAATTGTTTATACAATGCAAAAGGCTCGTATCCAAGTTGCCTTAACCTTTGAGAATTAAACTTTTTTAAAACTTCCTGATTGTTAAATATAATATTATAAAAATTCATCAAAGCATCATGAACTTCTACTATTTTTAAAATATTATCATTGAATGCCATCAATCCTTTCATTTCACTGCCATTTACAATCAAATCTTTTACATCAGTTTCAATAGATTTCAGCGCTTTATGATAATCATCTTCATATTTATCGATCAGAGTTCCTTGTAACTCTGTATTAACATCTTCTTTAACTACTTGAGTGTTTTCCATTGAAGAGATCCTTGTATTTTATAAATATTCAACGATACCAATCAAATTGAACAGTTTTTATACCAAACTAAACACCAACCAAAGCACCCACCAAATTCTCATCTTTTAATCTTAGAAGCCATCATATGTGGCGCACATCGTTTAAAATTACTGGTGCCGCCGCCTAAGAACTTAACTCCGTAGGACGGAGATGCGGGACGTTTTTCAGATTATAAGATTTTTGCCTGTTAAAGATATTTGGCAAAACAAAACTTAGGGGACGTATAGGGGACGCCCTTAATATTTTAACAAAAACCAGACATTTAACTTTATAAGGGGTGACCCTGTTTTCTTCCAGGGCAGGATTTAGTCAACATTAGTCAACGTCCCCCATGCTCCCCCTTCGCCTGCCTTGCGCTTCTGGTTGTTAAGTGCCCTGCACGCCTGAGTCGATTTGCTCACATGTTGTCAGGGATGATCTTCTTTGCTAAGCGCCTCAAGACGATGGTAGATGTTGTCTAAAGTGACAACTGTGTTCTCGACAATACCCTCCGAATATAATTCACCATTATCATATGCCAGCCTTGCAACCATGTTCTTTTCAATTACTGTCGTCAAGCGTACTACTTTTGGCTGCTCCTTTTCCTCATCTACCTGGGGGTAGCAGCCAGAATACGTCAGTACCATAGTAAATTCGCCGACTGGAACAGGAAATCGAAAGCCACTATCAACAATGAAAGGCGGCTCTTCCCCAAATGGGTAGATAGTCTCACGTAGGTATGGTTCATTATTGATCGACACGCTCAAAGAGCAATAGGGCGCGACCAAGGTAAAATCATCCTTCTTTGGGTCACGTGGCACACCCGGAATAGCCGCGTCTTCGAAGGACAATTCAATCCACCCGTGATCTCTGGATAATATGTACTCCTCCCTTGACCGAGATACAGCGGCAGAGCAACTGGCCGTCCCCAGCGAAAGCGTGACGAGAATGATTAAGAATAAATGTCGCAATTCATACCTCCATCTTCTTTGTGACACTTAACAAGTAGTAACCGTA
>MGTE01000109.1:16851-30836 GCA_001799275.1 Deltaproteobacteria bacterium RIFOXYD12_FULL_57_12 | reverse complement strand
TTCCCTTCGTACTGGGCCGTGGTGTCGAGTTCGAGAGCCAGGAGATTGATCCGCGGCTCGTAGATCAGAATCGCCGTTTTAACCCGGTCCTGTAGAAACGTCTTCATCGTGGTGCTCATCGGTTCGTAGAGCATCTCGTGCATGTCAAGGCCGTAGCCGGGATTGAGGAAACGCTCCCCCATGGCGGTACCGAGGAGTATCTTGAGGCTGGCCTGGATATCCTCTTCGTCCGAGGTCATCAGCACCTCGCCGGTCTCCCGCACGAACTCCGGGGGAAAACTCCAGCCGGTGCCGAGAAACGAGGTGTATGGTTGGTCCGATCCGTTGTCGTCCATGAAGTGCCTTTTCCTAGGAAGCGATTGAACTTGCGTGGTTCAGATTTTTAAAAAGAATATCGAATATCGAACAAGGAATTTCGAATCATGAAGTTTTTCTTCGGGCTGCGGTTGCCGATTTTTGTCTTTGGCAGGGTCTCGGCGGTTCGGATTATACAAACGGCAAAATCAAACAACCGTTCCTCAATATCGAACTCCTTTTTCCCCTTCGACATTCATTATTCCTTGTTCGATATTCGATATTCTCTTTTGCCTTTTCCAGGCAACTTCAACTTAACCCGTTAACGCCTACAGACTATCCACCTGCACTTCAACCAATAATCACGGTCGGCTCGCCAACCGCTGCCATGGCCCCGCAGATGCAGGCGTCCGTTATCCGGAGCGCCGGCCGGCCGCTGATCAGTACCGTTGTGCTGCCGGCGGGAAAGGCGCTCACGGTCGGTTGATGACCGGTGGGCGGCAGCGAGCAGACATGCAGGTCGCCGACCACGGCGGCCGGCATGCCGCCGATCAGTACGGTTGCCACGCCGGGGCCGGTGATCGTCCCGCCATGGTTGGTTGTATCGCCCACGCGCGCTGCCGGCGGCATATGTCTCCTTTCAGGTAAAGGTTGTTTAGGCTGTAGGCTGAAGGCTGTTAGCCAAGGAAATGAAACCAATCCAAGCAGGCATTGAAATGTCCCGCGGTTGGCATTATCAATGTCTTTCCCTATAGCCTACAGTCTACAGCCCACAGCCTATCTCAATTCAACTGCACCAGACTGCCCTTGATCTTGGTTACCGCCGAGCTGGAGATCTCCGCGCCCGATGTCCCCTCCAGCTTCAGTTCCGAGCCACCCTTGGCGCTGAACGCGGTGGTCGACTCCAGCTTCAGTTCGGTGCCGGCCTTCAACTCGAGCGCCTTGACGCTTTCGATCTTGATGCCGTCCTCGGTCATTTCGATCTTGTTGCCATGCTGATCCTGCAGTTTGATCGCCTTGTCTTCTTCGCTCAGGGTGATCGTGTTGCCCGCCGGTGTCTCCAGCCGCATCACCTTGGTGTCGTCATTAAAGTAGAGCTTCATCTTCGAGCGGCTCTGATAGACCTTTTCGTGATTATCGTCGGAGCCCGCCAGCGGCGCGGCCTTGGCGCTGCTGTGCAGCATGCCGAGAACCACTGCCTGCCGCGGATCGTCGTTCAGAAAGCCCAGGACCACCTCGTCGCCCACCTCCGGCCGGAAGAAAAACCCGCGTTCATCGCCGGCATCAACGGCCGCCACCCGCGCCCAGGTGCCATCCCCCTGGTCATCCACCAGGGGCATCTTGACGCGCACCCGGTGTTCGTTGTCCGGATCCTCGTTGCTCATCACCACCCCTACCTGCAGGCCGTTCACCCCCGGCAGCAGGGCGGCCGCCTTTGGCGCCGAGATGGCATATTCCTCGGCCAGCCATTTTTCCACGCTGCCGAACTGGACGTTGGTCTTCCAGCCCTGCACCAGATCAAAATCGTGGCGGACGCCGGTGACAAAGACGTCGCCGTTGTAGCGCTCCCCGACGCCGCTTAAGGTGACGATGTCGCCCGGCTTAACCGTGGCGATCCCCTCGCATTTCACGCGGCCGCTCACCTTGCTCAGCCGGGATTTCAGCCACTGGGCGTCGGCCCAGGCCTGGGCCTCATCCTCGGCCACGGCCGCATGCTGCAGGTGATAATGGTCGAGCGCCACCACCCCGGCCAGGTCGTCACTTTCCAGGTTGCCGGGGCCGCTGATGCCGGGGTCGGCCGCCTCCTTCTCCAGGATGCTCTGCTGAGCCGCATCCCAGGTGACGCTTTTCACGGCGCTGTACTGGAGCCGCGCATCGATCTGGGCATCCATTTCCAGGATGGTGGCGCCAAACTGCAGGGTACAGACCGGGGTGCCGCTCATCACCGGGGTTTTTACCGTCACCGTGTCATTGTTCGTAAAAACCAGCTTGCCGTTCGCCTCAGCCCGGGTCAGCAGAAAATCCCAGTCCGTGGCGCTGTACTGAACCTGCTGCTTGTGGGTGACCGCAGTGGTTTCCACATCCGCATCCAGGGCGGCGTTTTGCAGCAGGACGGCGATGATATCGCTGTCCTTCTGGTCAAAGAAATAGGCGTTTTTCGGGCCAACCGTCAGTTTCATCGCCTTATGGCGGCATTCCACAACCAACTGCGGCGCGGTCTGGTCCCGGACCTTGAGGTTCTGGCGGACCACGATCCCCTTGAACAGGGAGACGGGATCATTGGCCGCGCCAGCCAGGATTTCCACCTCCTTGCCAGGGATAAAGGTCGCGGCGTTGCTTAAGGGGAAATCGCCGGCCGCGGCCGCGCCGTCCAGATAGACCAGCCGCGCCGATGCAATCCTGTTCGCCGTTGCCGTGACGTTCACGGCCAGCAACTGGTGCTCGCGCGCCACCGCGACGCCATCCACCTTGACGGTGAATTCGCGGTGCGCGGCGGCAATGGGCAAAGAGCGTTCTTCAGGAATGGCTATTTCTCCAATGGTGGAAAGAAAATTTTGGTACCGGGCGTCAGCCGGCGGAAGTCGTCGATGCCGTTGGCCCGGGCCACATCCAGATAGTAGGCGGGATCGCCATAGATCCGGTGGCACAGACCCGGCAGCGTATCGCCCGCCATCACCAGGCGGACATGGGTCAGATCGGGCGACTGGTCCTGCGCCATGGCAACGCGCGTCTGGTCGTCGGCATTATCGGTGAACGTGGCGGTGATCACCGCCCGCAACGGCACGCCGTCCGGCTTGAAGAGCTTGTAGGCGATCGAGGCGCTTTTGAGAACGCACCGTTTCACCTGGAGCGTCCCCCACACCACCTTGAGATAATTGGGCCGGTGGATGTTGCCGTTGTAGCCGGTCACCGTCTGGAACCGCTCCACCTGCTGCTGGACGTCGGCTGCCCGGCCGTTGGCGCCGGTGCCGTCGATGAAGAAGGTGAGCGACATATCCCCCGGCTTCATTTTTTTAAAATTCATCCGGCTGTTGGTGGTTCCCGAACCCTGGGCGCTGTCGTATTCCATTTCATACGACAGGGTGATCTCGTTCGGATTGATGAACGCCGTGAACTCGGCCACCGGCTGCCCGGAATAATCGGCCGCCTCATAGGCCTTGATCAGCAATTTTTCCAGCGTTCCCCGGTTCGTCATTGCTCAGCGCTCCGCCTTTTGCGCCAGGATGTCGAGTACCCGTTCCACGCACTCACTGATGATGGCCTGCTTGTCCTCGGTGGTCGAGGGCGCGGCAGCAGCGCCGCCCGACGCCTGATTGGTGACTTCCACCGAGATGACGACTTCATCGACAATAACTGGCATGGCTTATAAAATTACTCCTTACTTCAATTTTGTCACATTCCGAAAGAATCCAGGAGTCAGGAGTCAGAATTCAGGAGAAATGAGAAACATACTTCTGGACAACTGGTTCAATTTATTCTGACTCCTGAATTCTGGATTCTGAATTCCACAATCTGACCAAGAAGAATTACTCCTCACTTCCCCCTACGTCTCCTTACTCCTCACTCCCTTAAGACTTGTCCACCGTGAAATATTGATAATAAAGCTGCATGGTTTCGACCGCGACCGCGTTGTTTGCGGCGTTGAGATCGCTCACCGCCCATTTGGTGGGGTAGGCGTTTACCAGATGCCAGGTCATGAGCGGCTGGTGCTCTTCGTTCAACAGCTTGATGTCGATGTTTTTGGGCTGGATCCGGAACTCCTCGATACATTCCCTGATCCAGTCCGTAATGGCCGAATTGAGGAGCAGGCCGCGCTTCAGCACCAGCTCCGGATACTTGGCGCCGGTCGGAAATTTCTGGACGAAACGGTTTTCCCCGCCCTCGGCGATCTCTTCCGTGCCCATCTCGACCGCAAGGCCGCTCACCTCGGTGAACCGCACATCGTGGTCCTTGGGCGCGAGGCCCAGCACCTCGACCTTGAAATGGAAACCAACGGGCGGATAGTAATTAGCCATCAGTCATTCTGCAATTCAAGGCCTTCGTGGGCGATTTCAATCGACTCGATGGCAACCTCGTTGGCCGTGGCCTTGAGCGACGGCCCTTCCACCTTCACCGGAAAGGCGTTGTGCACCTTCCAGACCATGACCGGGCTGTGCTCTTCATTGAGCAGGCTGATGATCAAATCGCGCCGCTCGACCGTGTTGAGCTTGACGGTATTGAGCCACTTGAAGAAATCGTTGTCGCTTTTCATGATGCCGCGCTTCAGGGTGATGTTGGAGAACTTGCGCAGGCCAGGCATCTTGATGGATGAATACTCGGGAAACGAGCCATCGCGGTACTCGATGGCCTGATTTTCCTGGGTAAGGCCGGCGACTTCCGAAAACCCGACGCGCGTGCCGCCCCATTCGACCGTGAAATGAAATGCTGGAAGAGGATATTGTTTGTTGGCCATGGTGTCCTTCCTTTTTATGGAATTCAGAATAAGTTGCTGTTATTCTTCACGATGTAACTGATCACAGGGCCAGGGAACCAGGTGCAGCGCCTGCGCCCAAGTCGGTAAGCGGTTACAGGGTGCCGCATATCCGCGAAAGAGGCCTGTTCGCTATACACCAGGTATGCGGGCAGGCCGATGACAAAGGAGATGCGGTGCCCTGTGACCGTTTACCTTATGATGTCTGCAGCTTGTGCGAAAACTTCAGAATGATGAACTCGGCCGGCCGGACCACGGCCATGCCGATCTCCACGTTCATCCTTCCTTCGAGAATGTCCTGGGAATTCATGGTGACGCCGAGGCCGCACTTCACAAAAAAGGCCTCCTTTGGCGTGGCGCCGGCCAGGGCCCCTTCGCGCCACTTCTGCACCAGGTAGTTCTCGATCATGCCGCGCACCTTCACCCAGGTGTTGGCGTCGTTGGGTTCGAACACCGCCCAGTAGGTCGATTTTTTCACCGACTCCTCAACCATGTTGAAAAACCGGCGCACCGGCACGTAGCGCCACTCGTTGTCATTGCCGGCCAGGGTGCGCGCCCCCCACACCAGGGTGCCCTTGCCCATGAAGGCCCGGATGGCGTTGATCGATTTGCCGGTGGTGGCATCGACGTTCAGCCCGTCCTGCCTGGCGTTGTCCAGCTTGACCACCGGCTCGATCACATTGGCCAGGCTGACGTTGGCCGGGGCCTTCCAGACACCTCGGTTGCTGTCGGTGGCGGCGTAGACTCCGGTCACCGCGCCGCTCGGCGGCAGCTTGAGGAAATGCTCCTTCAGCAGCCCCTTCACGAAGTTGTAGACGGCGGTGTTCAACGCTTTCACCTGCGCCAATGTCTGACTCGTGAAGTCCTTCGTGTTGTCCGTTGAATCATAGTTGACCGTAACGTTGCCCTCTGTATCATTGACAAAATAATTCATCGTGGTCTTCACGAACGGATAATAGGCAGCGCCGTACTTCAGGTAGTTGTTGCCGAAGTAGCCCCGGTTGTTGCCAAGGGCGGTCGCATCCAGCTCGCTGTTCCCGTCGCGGATGTCGAAGATGCCGAAACGGTCGCGGAGGGTATTGCACTGGAGAAGCACTGCCTGGACCAGGGATGTGTAGTCGGCGGTGTTGAGTTGAACCGCCTCAGGGATGACGATCAGGGTCGGTTCGTCCTCCAGCTTGACTACATCAAGGCCGTCCTGTAATCCGTACATGGTGGCGGGGTTGGTGGTCGCGTCGCCGGCCAGGTCAATAACGGGGGTGGACTGGTAGGTGCCGACCGAGACGATGTAGCACTGGCCGCCGCCGTTGTCAAAGAACATCTTGACGCTGTAGTAGAGCAGGTACTTCACGGCCGGTTCGGTAAACGACGTGACCGTGAACCCGCCCAGGCCGTCATCAACCACACTAACGGCGATGGCGTCGTCCTCGGGAAGGCCGAAATACCGCTCGTAGTCCTTGAGCGAATAGATCTTGGTCGGCTTGCGGATGAGATCCAGGTCGGCATTTTTCCGCGCAATCTCGGTGTAGCCGATAAACGCGGGGATGGCGGTTTCCACCTCTGCCACGGAAGGTGGGAATACCGAAATTTCTTCCACGTACACGTCTGGTGTCTTGTATGTCGGCATAGTTTTCCGTCCTTATGGTTTTGAGGTAAGCGATCACAGGATACCGCATCTGCTTTGTCAGCGGCCTGCTCACATAGGCGGGCTATAGCTCGCAGGCCTCTTTCGCGCATCTGCGGCACCCTGTAATCGCTTACGGTTTCAGGGGCAGAACGCAACTCGCGACTCTATCCCATGATCAGTTACGTTTTGAGAGATGAACGATCACGTCGCCCCGCGCCTTCTCAGCCCCAAGCTGAGGCAGGTGCTTGATGAGGACGTCCCCATTCCTGCTTAATTGAATTTTTTTGCGGGCCTTCTCCTGTCGGGCAACAGGTGCCTGGGACTTGAAAAGGACCACCTGCGCGCCACTCTCCCCCAGCATGCCGGGCGGAATTTCCTCGGCGGTAAAGGCGGCGGCAACGACCTTGGCAAAGGTTACCGGCGGCCTCTCGTCTTCCGCAAAGCCGCCATCCGCGACCGACAGCTGGCTGAACTCCGTATCGGTGTAATTTTGTGCCACCACGTAATATTTCAGGGTATCAGTTCTGGCAATGAACGAAATCGTGAACGCCGGACTCGTGGCCGGGACGTAGAAGCCGGCGTCAATGCCGATTTCCATGACCCCGAAGACGCCAGCCGCTGCCAGCTCCGCATCCACATAGTATGTGATTGCCTCAGCATCGGCAGGATAGGTTTCCTCAACAACATAGAGCCCGGCGGCCTGACCCGTAAGATCGTATGAAACGGTCGGACGGTCGTTGGCGGCAGTGATGGTATCCGTTTGCACCGACCGGCCGTCCTCATCCTTCAGCACCACGGTCACGGGCCGCGTGGCAGCGGTCAGCGGATGGCTGAACATCTGCCCCGTCAGCGAGACCCCCTGCGGCGCGGCAAGGGTTGCGGCCGCCGGGGCATTCCGGTAGAGAGGCGTTTTGATGGCGAATTCGGTGATGTTGCTGAAAAACGGATTAAGCAACTTCAGTCCGAACCGCAATTTCCTGCCCGCAACCGGCACCAGCGGTGTGCCGTCCTCGGCCGCTTCATAGAGGACGTGCAGCCCGCCGTCCCGTACCTTGGCGAGCAGCCTGCCGTTTCTGAGCAGTTGCGCCGTATCAACGGGGACGACAAAATCAAAATCCCGGCACCCCGCGCTGTAGTAAGCATGGGCCACGCTGACCGTGAACAATGTGCGGAATTGGGTAATCATCGGCCGTGAATACTCGTGCTGATTGTCGTGAGCGGCGGCTGGATTGCCGCCTGGGCCTTGTCTTGCAAGGCCACCATGCGAACCTTGTAGATCACCGACGGCAACTGCTTGCCGCCGACAAAGGCCCATACCTGGTTCAACTGCTCAAAGCTCAGCGATTGCAGTTCCATGGTCAGCCTGCCGATGGTCGGCGTAAGCGCCGGATACTCATCGGAGGTGAATAACGGATGGGCCTGAAAAAAGGTCAGCACATACGAGATGTACTTCAGGGCTTGATCATAATGCTTGAAGTTGGCGGCGATCAGGATATAGAGGTTGAGCCGCAGTTCGGGCTCCAGCACCACATGCTGGTTGTTGATCGTCGCATACTCGGGAAGATGCTCCTTGAAAATCCGATCTTCCTCTATATTGATGATGGAGGCGCAGAGGCTTTCCGCGGCAAAGGCGTACTTGCCGTCATGTTCCACCACCTTGTCCATGGCAACCCGCACCGAGTCGGAACCGGTCTTGGTCGTAAGGCAGGTGTTCAATTCATCGACGAGAAACTGAAGCGCGATATCGAGCATATCAACTCCTCAACGAATTATTGAATCCGGCAGGAATAATCTGCGCGGCGACAACATCAAGACAATGGAAAGGGATCGAGCAACTATCTGCTGCGACACGCAACAGCGTAGAAACGAGGGACGAGACGGGATCGAAAAAAATCGGCGGCAGGGGCATACTCCGCGGAATCCCGCTTTCCCTGAGGTGATGTTTCAGGTTATAGAAAAACCTTGCAAGACCTGTCAACAAAAAACTAACAAAAAAATCTGAATGGCAACTCATGATTCCCGCTCCTGCCAAAATTCTGCTATAATCAATCCGGTGGGAGTGGCGCCTTGCAACGGTGCCCGTGGAGGAGTAAAGATAGAAGAAAAATGGAGGAATTCCGTTGCGAATAGCAATAACCGGGGCGGCCGGGATTGGCAAGACGACGCTGGCCAGCGCCCTCAGTGAGCGACTGAAAGTTCCTTTAATCAAGGAGGATCTCGGGGAGGTGGTCCAGGCCTTCAACCTGAACCGTGCATCGGCTGCTGGCGTCATGAGCCGGGACGCGCAACTCGAGGCCTGCCGCCAGGCGTGCCGGCGCTGGCTGCGCAATCGCCAGGATATTCAGGAGAAACAGCCGGATTTCGTGCAGGACCGCTGCGCCATCGACATCCTGCAAAGATGGCTGACCTTTGATCTGTCTGGCCCAAACAACGCGGACACCTTGCAGGTCATCCACCTCTGCCAGCACCTGCTCAGCAGTCTTGACTGGGTCGTCATTCCGCCGTTCAATCTGACCCCGGAAAAGGAAAACGAGGACCGCCTCGTGCGGCGATCGTCCCTCTCCATCCTCTTCAGGGGCCAGAGCCTGACGGTTGGCATCGCCCAGATGCTTGTCCCGGAGAAGCGACTGCTCCTCCTGCCCCCGAAACTGCGGAGCGTACAGGAACGGGTCGATTTTGTCGTGGCCAGGGTGCAAAAAAAGCAGGGTCACCCCGGCGGCATCGCCGTACAACCCTGATCCGTAAGGTGCTGGAAAACCCGCACCGCATCATTGACAGAAAGAGGAGGCAGGAAGAGACGACATGGCGATAACCGACAAAATTTTTGGCGACATGGCCTTGCTTAGGGAGATGCACAAGACCACGGTGAAGGGGAATCTGCTCGCCTGGCGGCGCCGCTATGTGCAGACCCGTTTCGGCCAGAGCGCTGTTGACCGGATCGCGGCCGAGCTTCCAGCCGAGGTCGGCGCCAAGCTGCTCAACCCGCCGCTGGCCTTCAGCTGGCAGCCGATAAAGGATATGATGGAGATCGACCGGGCGATCGTCCTCGGGCCGATGCGGGGCGACGTGAGCCAGATGAAGCAGTTCGGCGCCGAGATCGGCACCGCCGACCTTTCCACTGTTTATAAACTCCTGCTCCGGGCGGCGGTGACCATGGAAAAATTCGTCGACAAGGCCCCCGCCACCTTTGATTCCTATTTCCAGCCGGGCAAGGGTGACGGAATGCTCATTGCGGCGGGCCATGCCCGCATCGCCTTCAAGGGCTGTACTCTGCCCTATTATCTCTGCAGTTTCGGCCTGCCGGGCTGGCTGGAGGCCGTCGGCAAGCTGACCGGCACCAAGGGGCTGCGTATCCAGCACGATATCTGTTGCCACCGCGGCCACGACCACTGCGCCTGGGATCTGTTCTGGCTGTAGCCGCAAACGCCCGCATGGACAGCAGTCCGTGTCTTTCCTGAGAACAAAGTACTCAAAAAGGAACCCCATTATGAAAATTAAATTTCTCGTGATTGCAACTGTTCTCTTTCTCGCTACACCAGTCTGTGCGGCCGAAACTTGGGTGCTGCCAAAGCTGCGGCAAGAATTTAACCAGAAAATCGATGAAGATAGAGCAAAAATCGCGGTTCTGACCGCGCAGAACGAGGAATTGACCAAGCAGGTCCAGGACCTTTTGGTACGAGTCAAGCGGTTGGAAAAAGGCATACCGGGGGGGCAAGTCCCCAAGTAACCGGTCAATTTATATTGGCGTGAGTAGCCGCTGCCACCTGGGCAACAGACCGCGAGCGCTACTCATCTGGCTGTCAGCGGCTCTGTTTCAAAGGTCCAGCAGCCAAAGCCGCCGGCGAGCGACTTGACATCGGTAAAGCCGTGCATGGCGAGCAATCGGTTGCCGATGTAGGAGCGCAGGCCGACCGCGCAGTAGAGGATGGCTTCCCGGTGCGGCTCAAGCTCCGCGAGCCGGTTGCGAAGATCGTCCAGCGGGATGTGGATGGCGCCGGGGATGAGTGCGGTTTTTTCGAGTTCCCGGCCAGTCCTGACGTCGATCACGACAAAATCGCCGCCCTGCCTGATTTTCTCATGAAGTACTGCCGGTGTGATCGGGTTCCAGTCGCCGGCCTTCAGGTTCTGCCCCAGCGCGCCGAGGACGATGATCGGATCGCGGGCCGATGAATAGGGCGGCGCATAGGCGAGATCCAGATGGATGAGCTCCTCCTGGTCCATCCGGTTGTAGATGGCCGTGGCCAGCACGTCGATCCGCTTGTCCACCCCCTGCTCGCCGATGATCTGGGCGCCGAGCAGCCGGCCGCTGGCCTGTTCGGCAACCGTCTTGATTTTCATCTCCCTGGCGCCCGGGTAATAGCCGGCATGATGATCGGCCCCGAGGTAAGAAACAGCGACCGGGAACCCTTCGGCCAGGGCCTCCCGTTCCGAAAGGCCGGTCTTGGCCACGGTCTGCTCGAACACCTTGACAATCACAGTGCCGGTGAAGCCCTTGACTGCCAGCCGCCGGCCCATGGCATTGGCGCCGGCCGCCCGGCCCTGCTTGTTGGCGGCCGACCCCATCGGAAACAGCATCGACCGGTCGGTGACCACATGCCGGCTTTCCACGCAATCGCCGGCCGCGAAGATATCCGGGACGCTGGTTCGCATATACTCGTCAACAACAATACCGCCGGTCGAGCCGATCGCCAACCCCGCCTCCCGGGCCAGCCCGATATTCGGCCGGATGCCCACCGCCATGATTATAAGATCGGCGGGCAGTTCGCGACCCTGATCGGTCTGCACCAAATGGCCGCCGTCCCGAGAGATAATCGCCGTCACCTTTTCGCCCAGATAAAAATCCACCCCCTTGCTTGCAGCATGCCGGCAGGCGAGTTCCGCCATCTCCCGGTCCAGAAAACCGAGGATCTGGGGTAGGAACTCGACAACCGCAACATGCGCTCCCGTAAGCGCCAGGTTCTCGGCCATCTCCATGCCGATCAAACCGGCGCCGACAATGACCGCATGTTGCGGCCGGCCTGCCTGGATGCTGGCGAAGATACGGTCGGTATCCTCCAGGGTTTTCAGGGTATGGACAATGGGGAGGTCAACGCCGGGAATGGGGGGGATGATCGGGGTAGCGCCCGGCGCCAGGACGAGACGGTCGTAGGATTCCACGAACTCGCGGCCGTTGGCAAGATCCCTAACCAGAATCTGCCGGGCCGCGGGCTCGATCCGCAGCACCTCATGGCGGGTCTTGACATCCACATTGAAACGCCGCTTGAAAAACGAAGAGGTGGCGACCAGCAGTTTTTTCCGGTTGTCAATCACCCCGGACAGATAGTAGGGCAGGCCGCAGGTGGCATAGGAGATGTCCGGCCCCTTTTCGAACAGGACGATTTCCGCCTGTTCATCGCAGCGCCTGGCCTTGGCCGCTGCCGAGGCCCCGGCCGCCACCCCGCCGATGATCACAAGTTTGGGCGAACGCATCTTCGGTTTCCTCACCGGGTATGGATTATCAACATTCAGTCCGGGCAAACAACCACCCGGTTGCGGCCCGCCCGCTTTGCCTCATAGAGTGCCTGGTCGGCCAAGGCCAGCAATGTCTCCGGAGTCTCGATTGCCGGTCCGACCGCGGCAACGCCGAAACTGACCGTGACCTCAACCTCCTGGTCGCCGCAGGAGGTCTTCCCCCGGGCAACCCCTTGTCGCAGCCTCTCGGCCAGCTTACGGGCTGCTTCCAGATCCGCCTCGGGCAGCAGGCAGCAGAACTCCTCGCCGCCGTAACGGGCCAAGTAATCCGTATCCCGGATCAGCTTCTGAATCGTGGCCGCCACGTATTTCAGGACCTGATCGCCGCACTGATGGCCATAGGTGTCGTTGACCTTCTTGAAAAAATCGATATCGCACATGATCACGCCAAAGGGCCGGGCGTACCGCTTGTGCCGGCCGAACTCCTCTTTGAGTTTCCCCTCCAGGAAACGCCGGTTATAGACGCCGGTGAGCCCGTCCTGCATGTTCATGGCAACCAGTTTCTGCTCATAGGCCACCACCTCGGTGACATCCTGCACCGAGATATAGAGATGGCGGATGATGTTGTCCTGATCCCGCAGCGGCCCCATGGTGCAACCCTGCTGCATATTATTGAATTTATGACCGAAGGAGCTGGCCGGCTTGAGCGGGAAGAGATAACTGTGGAGCTTCTGGGAAAAAAAGGCGAAATTGCCGAACTTGAGCACTGCCTTGCAGTTGCGGATAAACTTCGGGTTGTTCAGGTCAGGGTAGAAGGAAAATATGGGCTCGCCGACGATCGACTCGGCGCTGATGCCGCTGTGCAGCTCCATCCATCGGTTCCAGTGCCGGACGCGCAGGTCGGCATCCAGAACAACGAGCCCGACGTTGATCATGTTGAATATCTGTTCGAAGATCATGCATATTTCTCCAGGAACAGATACAGGGCCTTTTTCAGCCACTGGAAGGATTCACTGCTGTTGATCAGAAAAAAATAGCCGTTGATATCGCGATTCTGGAAGCTGAACACGGTCCGCATCACGGTTGCCATGCTGCCCTGCTCAAAAAGATCGGCGCCGACGGCATTGCCGGAATGCTCCTCGACCGTGATCCGGGGCGGCGAGTAGGTTACCAGGTCGTCGAGCAGCTCCGCCACCTTGCCAACGCAGGCCCCGATCAGGATATTGCCTACCTCCATCAGTGTCTCCTTTTCCATGACCGCCATACTGAGGCCATTTGACGAGACATCCCCGCCGTCGCCCAGCAGGCTGAACAGTTCCCGCCCGGCGCCGGCTGGAAAAACCAGCAGCGCCATGCCCCGGAAGCGGCCGAGATAGCCCTGCTCGACCACGCTGATCATCTCGTGGTTGCGCAACTCGGCGGTGATATAGGCGGGCAGATCAACCGCCCTGATGGTCTGCACAAAGGGAACGCTCAACTCCACGTAGATGTCGATCACCTCGGCCAGATCGGCAGAGGCTCGCCCAAAGGCGATGTTCATGATCTCCTGGAGGATGTCCTTCTCTTCCTGGGAAAGTATCTGCTCCGGCGCCATATCCATGGCTTCACCCCTTGACCGCGTTCAGGCCGAGCTTCTGAAAGACTTCATAGACCGCCTGGGGCGAGAGGGGTTTCTTGAGTACGGTGTACGCCCCGGCCTCCATGGCCCGGCTGATCGTCTGCTGCTGGATGTCGGCGGTGGCGACCACCACCACCGCGGCCGGCGCCACCTTTTTGATTTCGACCAGCGCCTCGATGCCATCCATGACCGGCATGGTCAGATCCATGAAGGTGATATCCGGCGAGACCTCCTTGAATTTCTCGAAACCGGCCTGGCCGTCGCCCGCCTCGAACATGGTGCATTCCCCGAGCATGCCAATGCATTTTTTCGCGATCATGCGCGCGACCGGGGAGTCATCGACAATAAGAACTTTTCTGACCATAACCTGAGCCTCGAACCGAGATAATTTTCCAGAGCGAATCGATCATCTGCCAGGGATACCGGCACTGCGGGCACGCCGGATATTCCCTGCCACCATCAACTGTTAAATGATGACGGGACAATTGTCAATCAACGAGTTCCGGACCGGGAAAATTTGCTGC
>MGTE01000109.1:11964-16829 GCA_001799275.1 Deltaproteobacteria bacterium RIFOXYD12_FULL_57_12 | reverse complement strand
CCAGTAGATGGGTAAGGCCTGCCGACAGCAGAAAGACAAGAAGCGGAAACAAGAACTGCCAGATGTGCAGTTCGCAATACAGCCTGAACGGTCCGACCAGGTCGAGAGCCATGAGGTGCGAGAGATAAACGCCCAGGGTATACTGGCCCGGCAGGTGCATATCCCACCGACGGCCGAGGTTTGGCACGGCCAAGGCGAACAACAGCAGGCCGGCGGCGCAGACCACCGTGCCGAACAAATACTCGTGACTGAGCATCGACACGCCCCAGAAGCGATACAGAGTCCAAGACTCAAAGATGTGCAGAAGCAGGCCGCCAGTCATGATCGAGAACGCGGCGGCCGGGGAGACGGCCGTCCGGCGCCGGGCCAGCAGATAGCCGATCGCCAGGCAGATGGTGCTCAAGAATGGTCCGTCCCGGGTGGTGAACGGCAAGGGAATGCCGAGCGGGGTGACCGAGTATGAACCAGCCAGCAGGCCGATGGCAAACAATAGGCTGGCGACCGCCAACAGCGGCCCGACCCGGCCGCCAGGGGTCAGCAGGGCAAGCAGGCAGACCGCGATCATCAGCGCCGGCAAAAACCACAGGTGTACCCGGGCGCCCTCAAAAAGCAGGACGAACGGCGAATCCAGCAGGCTGGCGATCCGGCGGGAGACAAGCGGCAGGTAGCCTTCCGCGAACAAAGCCGGCCAATCGGCAGGCACCAGCACATACAATATCGACCAGGCCACCAGCAGCATGAAAAGCCGGCGCAGATAAGCAGTGGGCCTGATACGCAACTCCGGATCGGCCAGGGCCTTGCGGCCCAGGAAGAAGCCGGCGGCGATGAAAAAAAACGGCACCGCGAACCGGGACGATTGGGTAAGGATATACTCTGGCAGACGATAAGCCGAATCGGGGAACAAGACGCTCATGAACGGGTGGGTGTGGATGCAGATCACCGCAACTATGGCGAGTAATCGGCAGAAATCAATACTGAAGATTCGCATGACAGGTATCCGCAATTATGGCCAGGCAGATATCGGACATCTCGCCGACAAAGAGATGGTTCCCATGGTGACGCCCCCCCGAATATCGCCAGCCTGAAAACCATTTGCCTATAGTGTGGAGCCGATCAGAAGTCAAGAAGAATTGCCGGCGCAACGGGTGCAACGGCAATGGCCGCACCGCCGGCCACTTGTAGTTTTTGCCGGATTGCTATATGGTGCGGGCGCCAGGCGTTTAAACGCATTCAGGCCGAGCCCCGATAAACGGGATAACTACCTTCACGAAATAATTTTCTGCCAAAACCGCGCAGAATATTATTTCTAGGGTACTAATAAGCCGGGGGGGGTATTTCCTGTGGCCGGCAACCATCGTTCTCCAGAAACAATAATCAATCCGGTCGCGCCCGGCCGTTCTTATCCCATGCCATCCCGTCCCGCCAGAAAACCATCCCGCCTGCGCCGATTGGCCAGAATCTGTCTGCTGGCCTTGGCCGTGGCCCTGGCTCTGACCGTCCTGCCAACCCTGCTCTGGCGCTGGGTGCCGCCGCCGGTCAGCGCCTTGATGCTGCAGAGGATGGTGGCGGCCCGCTGGGAAGGCCAACGGGATTACAAGCTCCGCTACCAATGGGTGCCCATGAAAAATATCTCGCCCCTGGCCGCCCTGGCCGTGGTGGCGGCCGAGGATCAGAAATTCCCCGACCATTTCGGCTTTGACTTCGATTCCATCAATCGGGCCTTGCGGAACAACCCGCACCGCACCCAACCGCGTGGCGCCAGCACCATCACCCAGCAGGTGGCGAAAAACCTTTTCCTGTGGCCGGGCCGAAGCTATCTGCGCAAGGGATTGGAAGCGGGCTGGACCGTTCTGCTGGAAGGGTTGTGGCCCAAGGAACGGATTCTGGAGATGTACCTCAACATCGCCGAATTCGGCCCCGGCATCTTCGGCATCCGGGCCGCCAGCGAGGTATTCTTCCACAAATCACCCGCCCGACTCACCCAGGCGGAAGCAGCCACCCTGGCCGCGGTCCTGCCGAACCCCTTGCGGATGGATGCCAGCCGGCCATCGCCGTATGTACGGGAGCGCGCCCAGGACATCCAGCGCCAGATGGCGAACCTCGGCGGACCCGCCTACCTGAGGCCGTGCCTGCCATAACGGCCGTTCGCCCCGGTGCAGCGAACTTCTCCAGGGCACAAAATAATCGTGACAGTTTGCTGTTGACAGACCGTCACGTATTGTCAATTATTGAACGCCCTCATTCATCTCACAAAAATGGCACCCGATGAATCACCTGAACAAAATGAACATTCTCGCAGTGCCCTGCGGCCGAGCCACCCAGTATCACATATCGGCCGGGCCGATTGCCGCAGGGAACACCCCAGAAGTTCTCGCGGAACTGGCGACGTTTCTCGCGCATGCCAACGCCACGCTTCTCTCGCAAACTTTTTTTGTGCCCCAAGAATCCTGCGCCCAAACGGAACAACTCCTGCGGAAGGTTTTCCATCAGGTTGACTGGCCGGTCACCTGGGTGACAGGCGAGAGATCGCGGCAGCTTGCAGGCATGCAGGCGGTCGCAATCGCCGGCCTGACGGTCACCCGCCTGCAGCATAACGACCGGATCGTCGGCAGCGTATTCGAGGACGATTATGCGCGCCGATGTTATCTCGGCAACCTGTTGCCAACTGACTTGCACCGGCCATCCCCGGCCCAGGCCCACGAACTCTTCGCAACAATTAAGCAGGTTCTTGCGCTTGCGCACATGGCATTCACGGACGTTATCCGCACCTGGTTCTTCCTCGACGACATTTTGTCGTGGTATGACGATTTCAACAGGACACGGGATTCTTTTTTTGCCAAACAGGCTGTCAGCCGCGCTCTGCTGCCGGCAAGCACCGGCGTCGGGGCGGGCAACCCGGCCGGCGCTGCCCTCGTTGCCAATGTCGTAGCGGTGCGCCCCCTGACCGCCACCCATAAAATATGCACCGTGCCCTCACCCCTGCAGTGTCATCCCGGCGATTATCGCAGCTCGTTCAGCAGGGCACTGGAACTGATCACGGCCGACCGCCGGGAACTCTTCATCTCCGGTACGGCCAGCCTTGACCAGGCCGGCGCCACTATGTACGCCGGAGACCCGGCAATGCAGATCGAGCGCACCATGACGGTGGTCGGCGAAATCCTCGCCTCCCGGGGCATGAACTGGTCGAACGCCATCCGAGCCATTGCCTATTTCCCGCGTGTGCAGGACGCCGCCCTGCTGCAGAACTACTGGCGGCACCATGCTCCGATCACCGTGACGCCCTGCCGGCTCTGTCGCGATGACCTTCTCTTCGAACTGGAACTTGACGCCGCCGGGCCATTGGCCGTTGCTGGAGATCAGCCATGAAAGAAATCAAGACCATTCATCAACGGCTTGCCTTCGACGACATCGCGGGCCTGCCGGAGATCGACCTGCTCTTCACCGCCTGTCGCGTCAGCGAAAGCGCGCATGTTATCGACCTGCTGGACTTCCGGACAAAATCGCTCGACCGGTGGACCTTGCCGATCGTCGACATCCCCGCCGCCCTCGCTCTGCTCAGTAAAGAAATCAGCAGGACGTGCGTACCCTTCGGCCTGTCGCACGAGGAGTTTTTTCGTAACCACCTGATGGCACCGCACACGGCGCAACTCTCCGACCAGGGAAAACTTTTTGTCTGTCTAGGTGATTTTTTCAACGGCCTCTGTACCTATGTGATCGACACGGAATCACACCGGACCCGGCTCTTTCCCGGCGACTTCGCCGAGGAACCAATGCTTTACACCGCCACTGGCGACTTCACGCCGGATGGCCGCCACTGGCTCTTTGCCCGTTGGCCCTTTGCCGAGGCCCTGGCCATTGAAAACGGCCGGAGCGCAGAGGCTAACCTGGAAATCAGCCGAGTCAGGATTGCCGATCTGGCGCCCGAAATCCTCTGCACCCTGCGCAACCGGGACAGAATCCACCAGATCACCTGCGCCCCCGATAGCCGGCATGTGGTATTCTGCCCGTTCAGATGGGTACAGCGCACACCCTATCCGGCCGTAGCCATGGACCAGGATCCGGCCGCCGCCAACCTCAAAAGCAATGCGGCCGGCACAGAAAAAGATGCCGTGGTCACGGTGGATCTGCGGACAGGGCGCCACTGGCGAACCGAAATTCCCGTACCTGTCCCGGCTCACCTTGAATTCGATCCGGTCGAAGCCGGGACGTTCTACCTTTCGGCCCATCATTTCCATCCTCTTGGCAAGGATGTTGTTCTGGAGGGGCCGGGGGCCATCTTCAAGATGAAAATCCAGCAAGGGCGTACGGAGATCGTTGGTCGCTACTCCGACGACCAGTTCTTCCGGTTGAGCCAGCATGCGCCGTTTTCCTACAGGGATCGCACCCTGATCGCCGTAACCAACCTGCCGAACAAACTGGACCTGATCGATGCCGGTTCCATGACCTTGTGGCGCCGGGTGGAGCTGTTTTCGGCCCCGATTCTCGATCAGGCGCGGACAGGCAGCATCCTTTGCCCTACCTATCCCGGTTCGAGCTACTCCGTGAACCCAAGCCGCGACGGCCGGTACATTGTCATGGAAAACAGCATGGCCTTCCGCATCTACGATCTTGATAAAAACCGTTGGCTGGACTGCGAGGTGCCTCGTTTTTTGCCGACAGGCTGCCGTGGCATGGGACACACACGGCTGGCCGGCGCCTGATTCCATCCAGAAATAGGACTTTTGCCCGATGCCAACCAGCCTGGAAGCAGAAGCGGCCGAGCAGCGCCGCTGGCGGTTGCGGCCGCCGTGGTCAAACAAAAATTTTCCTGACCGACTGGTGGCAAACGAATTCCTGCCGACTGACCGGCAACTGGCCGAACAGTC
>MGTE01000109.1:0-11897 GCA_001799275.1 Deltaproteobacteria bacterium RIFOXYD12_FULL_57_12 | reverse complement strand
ACCTGGCGATCCTGCCGCACCTGACCAAGACCGCTTTCAAGGAATACCGGGCAGAACTGCGCGCCCGGACCTTGCCCCCGGGCCATATCCACCGGGGAAAAACGATCACCTCCGGCTCGACCGGCAAACCTGCGCACGTCGAGCAGACGCATTTGTACTGGCGGATGTTCGCCTGGTTGAAGCAGAGAGAATTCCGCTGGTTCCGGTTTGATCCCAATGGCCGGCTCGCGATCATCCGCTATCTGGGTACCCCGAAGCGGGCCGACACGGATCCAACCACTGACACCGGCATGCGCTGCATAGACGCGTGGCCGAGCGTCGGCAGCTGTTTTGCAACCGGACCGGCCTTTTTGCACAACGTTGCCAGCCCGGTGGAACAGCAGATCGAATGGCTGGCCGGCCTCGACCCGGATTACCTGATGACGGAGTCCGGAAACCTGGAAAACTTGGCACTCGGCTACCAGCACTGCCGACCGCCCGGCCGCCTCAAGGGCATCGAGGCGATTGCCAACCTCCTGACGCCGGTGATGCGCCGCCGGGCCGAGAAAACCTTCGGCCTCCCCATTCACCAGAACTATGGCCTGAACGAAATCGGCATCGTCGCCTGCCGCTGCCCGGAAGGCGGCCGCTACCATGTAAACAGCGAACTCTGCGTCACCGAGGTGGTCGATCAGGAGGGCCGTCCCGCCGCGCCGGGCCAGACAGGCCGACTGCTGGTCACCGGTCTGACCAACTATGCCATGCCGCTCGTGCGGTACGACACCGACGACCTGGTCGAAGTGGTTGCCGGCCCATGCCCCTGCGGCCGCACGCTGCCGTCGTTCGGCGCGATCACTGGCCGCTACCGACGAATCGCCCAGCTACCGCCCGGCACCTATGCTTACTACCTGGCGCTGGTCAGTGCCCTGGACCACATGCCGGCCGCACTCATGCGCCACCTGCGCCAATACCAGCTCCATCAGTACCGCGACGGCCGTTTCGAACTACGCCTCGTGACCGCCGATCCACCCCCGCCGACATTCATGGCATTCATCGATGCCGCTTGGCAAAAAGCCACCACGCCGCAAAGCCCCACCCTGCACACGATCATGGTTGACCGCATCCTTCCCGGTCCCGGCAACAAGGTGCATAACTTCACGTCGGATTTCGCGGACCCGCCTGACGATGCAGCCCACCCCACAACCAGACCTAGCGTTTCCTGACAAACCCCCTTCCGCACCCCACAAGACTTCCCGGCCGATAGTACGCGTCGAGCGTAATACGAGGGTTGAGACAGGCCCTCTATAGTTAGACGATTTGATAGTAAAAATATTTAGTTACAACAATTTTGTCTTGAGTCGAAAAGGCAGTCATCGGCCGCTTGAACTGGAAAAAACGAGACATATAAATCATCTGGGCTGGGGAAAAAGCTGGCGATACTTTTGCCGCATCCTGTAAATTGTCGGTTAATCCTTGTTTGCCGGTAGCCGACCAGGCATGACCCGTTACTTCAGGAAGGGCCTTATGAAAAAATGGAACGCCGCTACTCGATTGCAAATCAGTGTCGTAATCGTTTTTCTGCTGACGGGAATCGGCATGATAGCAGTAGTCAACCGGAGCATGCGGCAGTTTGCCCTCCATGCGGCCGAAGAGCAGGCGGAACTTCTCCTCAGCCACAATCTGGCAATTCACACCTATTTTAATCAGCAACTCAAGCCCAAGGTCTTTAAATTAACTGACTCTGTAGCTCCGAACGGCTATTTTGAACCAACCTGGATGTCTTCCACCTTTGCGGTTCGGGAAATTGACAAGCTTTTAACCAAAACACCACCCGCCGAGAACCACTTTCTTAAAGATTGCATCGTCAGCCACCATTATTACAAGGAATGCGCCATTAATGCCCGCAGCCCTGAAAATGAGGCTGATACCTATGAAAAAGCTTTCCTTGCCGCTCTGAACAGAGATTCCTCGCTCACCTCACGCAGCGCCATTCGGGAAATCAACGGCCAACCATTTTTTACTGTTCTGCGTCGGGGTGAAACCCTGGAAAAGAATTGCCTGCGCTGCCACGACACTCCTGATCAGGCTCCACAGGGTCTGGTCAATGTCTACGGGCCGGTTCGCAGTTTCAACCGAAACGTCAAGGACGTTGTATCGGCGGTCTCCATCCGCATTCCTCTCAGCGCGGCCTATGAACAGGCCAAGCGGATATCCTTGACGCTTTCCGGTTTCCTGATCGGGCTTCTGGCCTTCGTTTCCCTCCTGATTTTCTGGTTGAACCATTGCCTGGTCGCCAGCCCGCTGGCACGACTCAAAAACAAGGCACTGCAGATCGCCAATGGCTCTCAACAAATTGGCGAGCAGATTCCCATTCCGAGCGGCCGGGAGCTGGCGGAGTTGAGCGAGGCCTTCAATACCATGTCGTTAAAGCTTCGGCAGCATTTGGATACGCTTGAAAAAAAGGTTGAAGCAAGAACAGTCGAACTGACCAAAACCAACCAGGAACTCCATAAATCGTTAAGCGAAATCAAAACATTAAGTGGTCTGTTGCCGATCTGTGCATCATGCAAGAAGATTCGTGATGATCAAGGGTATTGGCAGCAGATTGAAAAATATATCCACCAAAGAACCTCTGCGCAGTTCTCGCACGGGATCTGTCCGGAGTGCGCGAGAAATCTCTATCCGGAATATTTTGACAAGAACAAATGAGCCGGCTGATTTTTTTGACTTTCCAGGAATGGTGCGGAGGGGTGTTGGTGGTTTGAGGACTTAATAATGAGGCTTTTGCCAGCTTGAAGGAATGCCATCATCTCCGGAGATGATCCAACTGCGGACACCGGCGCCGCGACAAGCGGCGTAAGGAAACCAGCGGCAGGAGCCGCCGGTGGCCTCAGGGGTTCCGTTCGGGCACGACCCCCTGGTCATCGGAAATAATGACCTCGACCCGCCGGTTACGCCGCCGGCCCTCCTCAGTATCATTGGTTGCCACTGGGAAGGCCTCGCCATATCCCTGAATCAATACCCGCTCAAGGGCGACGCCCTTGTTGCTCAAGGCGGTGCGCACCGCCTCGGCCCGCTCGATCGAAAGGGTGACATTGTACTCCTCGGCCCCGACATTGTCGGTAAACCCGTCAATCTGCACCCTTCTGGCCGGATATTCGTTGAGAAAAGCAGCAAGCCGCTCTACGGTCGGCTGCGCGTCGGCCTTAAGAGCGCTGGCGCCTGTTTCAAACAGCATGTCGCCCAGGGTTATCACCAGGCCCCGTTCCGCCAGCCTGCCTTGCAAGGCCGCAAGCTGTTCCTCCAGCCGGCGGATCTTCTCCCCGGCCGCCGCGACTTCCTGTTGCGCCTTTTCAGCCTCCGCCGCTTTTTCTCCGGCCAACTGCCGCACGAGGTCGGCCTCTTTCTTCTGCGCTGCTACCTGCTGACGAGCCTTTTCCGCCTCAGCGGCTTGTTCCCGGGCCAGGGCCAGGGCGCGCTCCACCTCTGCCGAACGGACGTTGCGCAGCAACAATTCGTGTTCGGCCTTTGCGGCCTCGACATCCTGCTCAGCCCGCCGTAACGCCGCGATCTCCACCGCCAGGAGTGTCTGCTGTTGCGCCAGATAGGCAAGATGATCGATTTCGGCCTTATCCGCGCCATCCCGCAAAGCTTTCGCGGCCCGGGCCTGAGCGGCCTCCGCCAGCTTCCATTCCAAAGGCGCCTTCCCGGCGACCTCCGGATCGGCCTGGGCCGACGTAAAAGCCTTGTCAGCCGCCGCAAGCGACATATTTTCGTAAACAGCAGGAGTGCAGCCGGCAAGCATACAGCCCGGCAGAAAACAAAACGCCAGGAGTGCCCGGCGGATTTGCAGCCAATTCATGGAAGTATCCCTTTAACCAATAGTAATCAACGAACCGGATGCCGTTCAGCCTCATCACGCAGAGTCCGAATGCTTTCCCGCAATGCAGCGGCGGCCTGCCGGGCCTTGACAGTTCTTGCCTTGACCCCGGCCAGATCAGCATCGACGATGGCCTGCTCGGCCAGACGTTGCGCAACAAGATACTCTCGCCGCTGCATGGCCTGCTCAGCCTTCTGCAGTTTCTCCCGGGCCAGTTGCAGTTCCTCCGGCACGGCATCGGAGGCACCCGCGTTCTCCGCCCGACCGATGGAGGAGGTTGCCAGCATTACCTGGGAATCAGGCGGGGGAATGCGGCCGGCGCAGCCGGTGAGCGCCAGAATGGCGGACAAAACAAAAAGGTGGATAATTGTTCTCATGCATACCTCTCCAACTGGGAGTAATCCGAAATATTTTTTGCGGCAGTCTTTCCCTTTCTCGCTATCACGACAGGGACGAAAAAAGAAGCCGACAATTGTTCTCTCTTGTACCACACTTTCCTTTTTGCCGCTCATGGTAACCACAAAGCGTCTTGGCATCAGGCGCAGACCGGGAAGACGACGGGCAGGAAGCTGAGAATGACGGGGGCAGGTGAACCCTGGTAACCCGGCGGCGTGGGCAGCAGGTTTTTGTTTTTCATTTCCCCGAACGCCGGGCTGCCTCGCCGGGAGTACCTGCACCTCGGCGGGCCGCAACGTGACAGCTGGCGCAGTCGGTGATGGGCAGGATGGCGGTCGCCATGAGGCGCTGGTATTGCATGGGGTTTTCCTGTTTCATTTTGTTGATGTGTTTTTCCATCTCGCCGGCATCTGCGGCGCCGGGATTTCCACCCTGAAAGCCCCTGGCGCCGCGGGCGGCCAGCAACAGGCTGAGGCAGAAAATGGCAGTGAAAACTACGAAACGATGCATGGCAACTCCTTTGAAATCGAGAAAAGCATGGCGACTAACTATTCCGTATGGCGGTTAAAAGGTTCTGGTCTGCAGGTTCGCATTGGGTGCCGCGCTGAAATCGCCGATCAGGGAGCCGTGAAAATGGCAATACATGCACGGCTTGTTCGGGCCGCTGCCGGCCGGTGAATAATTGTGGCATTTGGTTAGACAGCTCGAATCAAAGGCACCAGGGGCCTCATCAGGTGAATGGTGGAGATAGTAATTGCCGGTATGCGAGGCGTCGCCGGCAGGAAAGACATGACACCGTTCGCAGAGCGCCTTCCACTCGACCGCTGTGGCCCCAAGGACGCCCGGATTGTAGGTGGTTATCGCATTGGCCAGATCAGCGCCGTTCACCCGTCGCCTGATGAGCCGGATGTTCGATGAGCCATGCGGCTCATGACAGTCCAGACAGGAGAGAACATAGTTGGTGCCGGTGGTGCCGTAGGGGGCTCGGGCATCGAGTTTGTCCACATAGGGGAGCGGTACCGCATACATGTTGGAATCCACGTAATTGCGGCCGCCGTGCTTGTCCCCGGTAGCGGACCAGTCGATGAACCGAAGATTGCCGAGCTTGCGGGTGCTGTAGATAACATTGGTGGCGTTGTGGCAGTCCGTGCAGAATCCCGCGTAATCGGGCATGTCGGAGCCATCGCCGGCGCCAGCGGCCCCAGGCTCACGGCCAGCGCCGAAGGTGCTGTACGGCGCGACATAGGTGGTGTTCTGTGACATCCGCTCGGCCGGGGAGGCAGGCCCGAACAGATTGCCGTGGTCCGATGGTTTGGAGATGGCGGACAACGTCGGATCGGCAGGCGCCGACGGGTTTCTTTTGGCCAGGTGCGGATTGTGGCACCCGTCGCAAGGGTTAGAAAGCGGATTCAAGGCGCCATCCTTCTTGAACCAGGTCCAGGCCGCTACTGACTTGGCATAGTTGGCGATGTCGGTGAGATTGTGCGCCGAGGTCTGATTAAAAGCGGCCTGTATGGAGGTCACGCCGATGGCGCCGCCGCCGAAGACCCGGCTGAAATCGTAGTTGGTTACTGCCTGGCCGCTGCCAAGGGAATTGTGGCAGTAAAAGCAGAAATTGTCGGCCTGGATATACGTGCCCGGCACATGGCCGGTTGTATAGTTGGGTGCGAAAAGGGCAAAACTGGCCGCCCCGGCCGTTTCAGGACCTGGCTCGCCGCCGGCGATGCTGGCATGCTGTTCATGACAATGCGCACAGTTTCCCTGCGAATAGCCGTCCAGCCGGGCATCGGTGCGGTCGACCCCGATGGTGCTGCTGCCGTGCGCGGAGCTGATATAAGTCCCGCCATGCACCCCGGCCGGCATGAATACCGGCAACAACAGGATGGCAGCCGTGAGCAGAAAGGCATGCAAATCTGCCAGCCGACGTTCTGCCTTTTTGTAAAAAACCCGCCTGTTTTTACTATTGGTATGCAAAATGTCTGACAACAGGAAAATCATAAGACTTGGCCTCACGCCGCCGCAGCAATCGTGCCGCAACACTATTTGGCTCATATCTCAATTTTTTAACAATTTTAGAGATATAATGAATTTCAGTCACACCTGTCAACAGGAAACCATTGCCCGCTCAATTCCTTTCCAGAAGAAGCGCGCTCCAGCCCTCAAGAGTCTTCCGTTGACGGACTACCAGTCCCAGTTCCCTGAAAAACCGGGCGATCATCTCAGCCTGCGGTTCCGCGAAGCCGGCAACAATCGCCAGGCCTGGCGCCTGCAGATAGTCGGGAAGCCGGCGACCGGCCCGCAGCATGACGGCCGACACAAGATTGGCAATGATGACCGGATAGCGACCCGGCACCTCTTCCCAGGAACCGGTGCGGATTGCAACCTGTCGGTCAAGGCCATTGAGCCCGACATTCCTGGCTGCGGCCGCGGCCGCCTGCGGGTCGAGATCAACGCCAAGGGCGGGGCGGGCCAGTCCGAGCCGCACGGCAGCCATGGCCAGGACGCCAGTGCCGCAGCCAAGATCCAGGAGACCGGCGGCCGGCTCCAACCGAGCCGTTGCCAGTTCGGCGATAAATTCCAGACAAAGCCGCGTCGAAGGATGCTTGCCCGTGCCAAAGGCATAGGCCGGATCGATGACAACCGTACAGCCGGTCGGCTGGCTTGCCATGGTTGGCTGCCAGGGCTGGATGGTCAGGCCAGCCACCGGCGTGAAAGGTTCGATAAACTCGGCACTGCCCGACAACGGCTCCGATTGGGCGAGGTTTCTGACATGAATTTCAAAGCCGTCGGTGCCCTCCTGGCCTTGTTCCTCCGCGTCCAGAATGTCCGCCAGGGCCAGCAGACGATCGTCAAGCCTCTTCTCGTCCTCCCGGATGCATAACCTGCTCCGTCCCTGGCCGTCAAGAACGCCGCCGTTTTCCCGGCATAGCTCCGAAAAGGCCAACCGGTGGCGCAACCGGTCCATGGGGGCAGCCCGACCTTCGATGGTTATTTCATACCACATCACCGCGCGCCACCGCCTTTCGAATGGCCCAAAATTCTGGCAATGGCATTGGCGATCTCCGTTGCGGAAAACGGTTTGAGCATGAAGGCGCGAATGCCGATGGCTTTGGCCTGTTTCGCGGTCACCAGTTCCCCAAAGCCGGTGATCAGAATGATCGGTATGTCCGGCCGGAGGGCGAGCAGCCGCCCGGCCAGTTCGGTGCCGGTCATCTGCGGCATGACCTGATCGGTGACCACCACGTCAAAGCCTTGCGGGTCCGCCTCGAACAGCCGCAGGGCCTCCAGGCCGTCCCTGGCGCCGACCATCTGGCAGCCGGTCAGGGCCAGGGTCTTTTTCGCCAGATTGAGAACAAGCTCCTCGTCGTCGACAAACAGCACCCTGCCGGTCAGGCGCGGCAAGGCGAATTCCTCGGCCAGGCCGGCCCGAACCGGTGCCGGTGGCCGGTTGATCAAAGGGAAATAAACATCAAAGCGGGCCCCCTTGCCGGGCGCGCTCTTCACCGTTACATCGCCGCCGTGCGTCGTGACAATGCCAAGCACGGTCGACAGACCCAGGCCGGTTCCCACGCCGTGTTTCTTGGTGGTGAAATATGGCTCAAAAATCCGCTCCTGGATGGCCCGATCCATGCCGTGGCCGGTGTCGCTCACCGAAAGACAGGCATAGCTGCCGGCCGGCAGCTTAATTCTCTGCCCCGGCCGCCGGCCGCCGGTAAACTCCACCTCCCGGAGGCCGACGGTCAACACCCCGCCCTTTGCCTGCATGGCATGGTAGGAGTTGGCGCAGAGGTTCATGATCACCTGATGGATCTGGGTAAAATCGGCCAGAATCGCCCCGCAGCGGTTGTCAATCTCCTGGCGGATTTCGATGGTTGTCGGCAGGGTGCCCCGGAGGAGCTTCAGCGATTCCTTGATCACCGGTTGGACCCGGAGAACCGTGCGCTGCTGCTCGGTCTGCCGGCTGAAGGTCAGAATCTGGCGGACCAGATCGGCGGCCCGTTTGCCGGCGTTGCTGATCTCGTCAAGATGTTTGGCCGCCTCGCCGCCCCGGGGGACTTCCAGCCTGGCAAGCTCGGCAAAACCGAAAATCGCGCTGAGGATATTGTTGAAGTCATGGGCAATGCCGCCGGCCAGGGTGCCAAGGGCCTCCATCTTCTGGGCCTGACGCAGGTTTTTTTCCGATTGGCGCCGCTCACTGATGTCGCGGGCAATGGCCATGACCGCCGCCTCACCCTGCAGTTCATACTTCTGGATTCGGATCTCGTGCGGTATCCGCCGGCCGCTGTGGCTCCGCAGATCCGTTTCAAACAGCACCGAACTTTCGGTCTGCAGGCGGCCGACCAGACCAGCCAGTTCGACCGGTTTCAGGCCGACAGCCAGGTCGACAAAAGACTTTTTAAGCAACTCCCCGTGGCGAAAGCCAAGATCGGTGCAGGCCATGTCATTGACCTCCAGGATTCGCCCCAGCCCGACGTCATCGACCCCGCGAAGGACAAATACCGCGTCGTGGCTCGAATTGAACAGCCGGCGGAACCGCGCCTCGCTCTCTTTAAGCGCCGCAAGCGCCCGGCCCTCACTTTCCTTGGCCCGCAGCGCAGTAATGCCGTAGGCCAGATCAGCGGCCAGGTCGGCCAGCAGGCTCTCTTCCTCCTGGTCAAAGGCATCCGGCTCGGCCGCATAGAGATTGAGCGCACCGATTGTCTGGCCATCAACGCGCAGGGGCAAGGCAATGGAGGAGCCGTAGCCGCGTTTCACCGCATCGACGCGCCAGGCAGCAAAGGCCGGGTCAGCCATAATATTCCGGGCCACGACCGGCGCGGCCGTACGGATACAGGTACCAGTCGGGCCGCGGCCCTTCACGGTGTCGGACCAGACAATGCCGGCCTTTTGCAGATACCCTTCCTCGTATCCGAACCAGGCCACCGGCCGGACGCTTTTCTTGCGATCCTGCCCGGCGTAGCCCACCCAGACCAGCCGGTAGCCGCCCTGCTCGACAATGATCCGGCAGACATCCCTGAGCAGCTCGAACTCGTCGCCTGCCCTGCTCAGGGCTCGATTGCAGCCGCTGATCGTCTTCAGGGCCCGGTTGCTCCGCCGCAGCAGGGACTCGGCGTTTTGCAGCCCACCGCTGTCCCGGGCCGCACGAACGATGCCGGTCTTCCGGCCGTCCTGCTTCGAAACCAGCGCCGCCTTCCCCGTTGTTTTTTCCCCGGCCATCAGTGTATTCCTCATTTCCGGATAGCTGTTCTCAATTTCTTGTCCTGCTGTATCAACTGCTGAATTCTGACTCCTGACTTCTTTTCCCCAAAGTCATGGCCAACCGGGTGACAGCCGCCCCGGTGCCGGCCGATTTTCGCCCGGCCGGCGCGGCTTCATGAGCGAGAATTCCTTCTCCTCAAGCTCCCTGATCGTGGCCAGAACGGCCTCCGCCTTTACCCGGAGTGAATCGCCGGCCGGCAGCGCCTTGACCGCCTGATCGAGAAACGACTTGGCGTTGTCCCGATTGCCTTCAAACCAGTGTGACATGCCGAGATAATAATAGCCGGCACCGGTTTCCTTCAGCTCCGCCTTGAGTGTGCCGATCTCGTAGTAGAGCTTCGGATGCTCCGGCAGGTCGGACAAAAGCTCTTCATACTGCGTAAGCGCCTGCCGGCTATTGCCGGTCTGCTGCAGGGCGCGGGCCCGATAATAGCCGGCAAAGGCATTGTGTGGCTCGGCGGCCAGGGCCGCCTTGAAGAGCGGCAGTGATTCCTGATAGCGGCCCGCCTCAATATAGAGGACACCCAAATCGGCCTTCAGCATGGCCCGGGCCGGATAGCGGGCCCGCACCTTGGCAAGTGCCGCCTCGGCCTCGGCAAACCGGGCCTGCTTCATATAGGCTAAAGCCAGGCCGTACTGGGCCATGGCGATTGCATCGGCATCGCCCTCGCCATTGGCAACGATCCGCCCGTAGCGACCGATCAGGGTTTCCGTATCCTGGGACAGGGAGAGCACCCGGGCCTTGATCCGCCGGAAATCGAATTCGTCGGTCGTCTGATACTGCTTTTTGTTGCTGAACAGCAGCAGATCCTGGACGTAGCCCAGGCGGGCGCTCGGCTCCGGGTGGGTCAACAGATAGGGGGGCAAATTGCCGCCCTGGTACTGATACATCCGGCGCAATTCGCGCAGCATGCCGACCATGGCCGCCGGGTCGCGGCCCGCATCCTGCATCCACTTGAAGGCGAGCCGATCGGCCTCTTCTTCGTCCTGCCGGCTGAATTTCAGGCCAAGCGAGACGCCGGCCGCCATGGACCCGGTGATCATCGCCTCGGACAGGGCGCCGCCGCCACTGCCCCCCATCACGATCCCGGCCAGGATCATGGCAACGGTAGCGGCGCTGATCTTGGACGATTTATCGATCCGGTCGGCAATATGTCGGCGCTCCACATGGCCTATCTCGTGGGCGATGACGCTCACCAGCTCGTTTTCGTTCGATACCGCCTCGATTAACCCGGAGTGGAGAAAGATGAGCCCGGAGGGCGCGGCAAAGGCGTTCAGCGTCTTGTTGTTGATCACGAAAAAATGAAAATCAAAGTACTGCGGGCCAAGGTCTTTCAGCATGCCGCGACCCAGGCCGTCAATGTACTGGACAATATCCGGATCTTCCAGCAGGGTGAATTGCTGCCGCACCATGGTCAGCAGTTTGTCGCCGATCTCGCGCTCCTCGCCCACCGAGAAGGCGTAGGCCGCCGGCCCCTTAACCCCGGCGCCGAAAAAGAAAAAAAGCACCAGCCAGGTGATGAGCCGGCAGGCCCGGCCAGGCTGTCTGAATATCGCCATCAATGATTCATCCTCCGCAGCCAGGCGATGAGCCGATCCATGCCTTCTGCTGTTGATACCCGCGGCGCATAGCCGAGTTCATTGGCGGCCCGCGCCATGGAAAACCAGTGGGAGCTGGCCAGCTGTTCGGCCAGGAAGCGGCTCATCCGCGGCTCCTCAGCCCGACCGAGCAGATGATACATCCCCTCCAGCAGAGCGCCCGCCAGATAGGCGGTCCGGAACCCGACCTGCTGCCGCACCGGCGGAATGCCGACCCGCCGGAAGAGTTCGTTGATCCAGTCCCAGAGATTCACCGGTTCACCCTGTGAGATAAAATACGCCCGACCGGCGGCGCTGGCAATGGTTTTCAGATTAGCGGCCGCCAGCAGATGCGCCTCGGCCGCATTATCGACATAGGTGATGTCCACCAGATTGCGGCCGTCGCCCACCTGCTTCAGCTGGCCGCGCCGGCCCCGGTCAAGCAGCCGGGGAATGAGGTGCGGATCGCCCGGCCCCCAGATCAGATGCGGTCTGATGGCGCAGGTGCGCAGATTGCCGCAGTCGGCCGCCAGGACCATCTCCTCGGCAACCGCCTTGGTGGCGGCGTAATGGCACAGATAACGCCGGGCATACGGGATGCGCTCATCAACCCCGGCTAGGTCGCCATGGCTGAAGACCACACTCGGGGTCGAGGTATAGACCAACGTGGCCACGCCGTTCTCCAGGCAGGTCCGCACCACATTTTCCGTGCCAATGACATTGATTGCGGCAAACTCCTCACGGCTGCCCCAGATCCCGGCCTTGGCCGCCACGTGAAACACGGTGTCAACCCCCTGCGCGTCCT
>MGTE01000108.1:39147-44095 GCA_001799275.1 Deltaproteobacteria bacterium RIFOXYD12_FULL_57_12 | reverse complement strand
CCAGGGCCGCGGCCCTCGGCCTGCGGGTTTTCCTGCTTCCAGAGCTGCGCGACGTGGACCGGCCGGCCGATCTGGATGGCGGTGAGCCTTTCTATCCGGTGATGACCGTAGAAAAATGAGCCCTTGACACCATAAACCGGCAACAGTTAAGAATAAACGGGTAACTTGAGTCTCTTCCTGATAATGCCACGAACTGAAGATCAGAGAATCGGTCACGATTTCCAAATTCGCACTTGCCGGCGCGACACACACATTATCGATCATGAAAAAAACACAACTGCCTGATTTTTTTCAGCACCGCAACGAATTGCTCGCCACGGCGCGGTTGTGCATTCGTGGCAACAGGCTGGACCGGGCCGTAACATTATGCGATCACTTGCGGGGCATTGAGCCGGACAGCGCCGATACCCACTGTCTGCGCGCCGAAATAGAGCTTGCCCGAGGTTGCCCGCAAAAGGCCTTGGAGCATATCACGATAAGCATCTCGCTGATTCCGGAGCATGCCGGCTACCATGAACTCCGTGGCGACATTCACGAGGCGGCGAACGCCATCCAGGAGGCGGAAGACGCTTACCGTTGCGCCTTGCAGGCGCAGCAGGAGGCGGTGGCCGCCTGCATCAAGCTTGGCAAGATCGAGAAAAACAAAGGCAACCTGCAGGAGGCGCACCGGCTATGCGCCGTGGCAGCAGGCAAAGAACCAGAAAATGTTGATGCCCTGGCCGCGCTTGGTGACGCGCTTTTCCTGCTCGGCCGGCATAACGAAGCGCAAATACAGGCGGAAACCGCCCTCGCCAGGGACCCCAACAACATCACCGCCCTGAAAACCCTGCACAACATCACCTTGGCGGCCGGCAGGCCCCGGGAGGCGGCCGCCTACAGCGACCGGCTCATCAGGCTCGCTCCCGCCGACAGCGACTGTTATGTCATGAAGGCCTCGGCTCTGTCGGAGGCGGGTGATGTCTATGCCGCGTTACAGGAGATCCAGCAGGCCGTCCGTCTGCATCCGGACGATGCCAAGGCCCTGTGGCTGCAGGCGGTACTGTTCATCGCGGTCGGCAAATGGGGCGATCCCTGTGTGCTGCAATCACTCGACAGGGCCCTGCAAAGGGCGCCGGACAACATCGATGTGCTGGCCGCCAAGGCGGATGTGCTCGACAAAAAAGGCGATCATCAGGCCTCCTTCGCGATCGTCGAGCAGTTGTGCGGGCCGGGCGCGTCCAACATTAATATCCGGGCGCACAGAATCTATATGCGGCTGGCCGCGAAATTCAAAAAGGAAGACAGCGCCAAGGCGCTGATCGAGCGCCTCATGTCCAACATCGACCGCTTTCAGGGCCCGGCGGCCTCATCTCTGCTTTTCGGCGCCGGTCAGTTCTACGACAAAATCGGTGAGCACGACAAGGCCTTCGCCTGTTTTGAAAAGGCCAACAATTTGAAACCCCGGGCCTATGAACCGATAATCGTCGAAAAGGTGGTGTACCGGGCCATTAATACCTTTACCGCGGACGCTCTCAGGCAGTTGCCAAAGGCGGGAAAACCCCACGCAGTCACGCCGATCTTCGTGGTGGGCATGCCCCGCTCCGGCACCAGCCTCACGGAAAAAATCCTGACCTGCCATCCCGATGTCCACGGTGCCGGCGAATTGGGCGCAATCGAAAATCTGGCCAACACCTCCAGCGCCAAGCTCAAGGTGCAGACCCCTTTTCCGGAGTGCATCCGGGAGGCGGACCAGCAGGCTCTGGAAAACTGGGCCGATCTGTATCTCCGCCAGTTTGACGAAAAGACGCTGCACGGCCGCACCTTCGTGGTGGACAAGCTGCCGGCAAATGCGTTCTATCTCGGTCTGATCAACCTGCTGTTTCCGCAATCCCCGGTGATCCACTGCATCCGCCACCCGCTCGACATGGCCCTCTCCTGCTATTCGCTCGAATTTTCCATGGCCGGCCTGAATTTCACCTTCAACCTGGCCAACATCGCCCACTACTATCAGAACTACCGCCGCATCATGGAACACTGGCGCGGCGTGCTGCCGCCGGGTACGATCCTGCCCCTCCGCTACGAGGATCTGGTGGCGAAACCGGAAAAGGAGATAAGAAATCTCCTCGATTTCTGCGGGCTTTCCTGGAACCTTGCCTGCCTGGAGCCTCACAAGTCCAGCCATACATCGACTACAGCCAGCTACAACCAGACCCGTCAGCCCCTGAACAGCAGCTCGGTGGGCCGCTGGCAACACTATGAAAAACAGCTGGCGCCGTTCATGGAGGCCTTTGCCCCCCTGGACACGCCATGATAGCAGCCGGGGATTCCACCGTATGAACCTGTCACCACTGCCCGACTTTCTGCAAGACCGCGACGAGATGCTGGCCACGGCCCGTTTGTGCCTGCGGGGCGACAATCCCGGCCGGGCCGAGGAAATCTGCGACCAGCTCGCCGGCCGCGAACTGGACCATGCCGATCTTCTCTGTCTGCGGGCCGAAATTGCGCTGGTCCGGCAACAGCCGGAAAAGGCATTGGTGCTGATCGAACAGGCTATTGCCCTGGCGCCTGAAAATTCCGACTGCCGCCGGACAGGCGGCGATATCTACCAGGCATTGGCCAGGCCTGAGGCGGCGGCCGGGGAATATCGGGAAGCCCTGCGGCTGAACCCGGGCGACAACACGGCCCGCCTCGGGTTGGCCCGGCTCGAAAAGGCCCGGGCCAACCTGGAGGAGGCGGCGGAACTGTTCGGTGTTGTGGTCGAGGCCGAATCGGGCAATGCCGAGGCCCTGGCAGAGCTGGCGGCAACGTTCTGTCAGCTCCATCGTTTTCCCGAGGCGCGGGAACACGCCGCCGCGGCCCTGGAGCAGGCGCCGGACAATATCGCCGCCCTCCAGACCATGTACGCCAGCGCCATGGCAGCCGGCGACCTCAACGACGCGGCCGGATACTGCGACCGGCTCATCAGGCTACGGCCGGCCGACAGCACCTGGTATGTGATGAAGGCCTCGGCCCTGGCAAGTCTGGGCTTTGCCCCTCTGGCGCTGCCCGCCATCCGCCAGGCCGTGCAGTTGCAGCCCGACAATGTCGATGCCCTGCGGGGCATGGCCACCTGCCTCATGTCCCTGGGCTGGTGGGTTGACATCGAGGTGGAGGAGGCGATCTTCCAGCTCCTGGAGCGAGCCCTGGCGCTGGCGCCGGGCAACGAGGACCTTCTGGCCGTCAAGGCGGATTTTCTCGAAAAAACCGGCAACGCCGCTGCCGCCTTCGAGATTGTCGACCGCATGTGCGGGCCGGCGGCCAGCACCGTCAACATCCTGGCCTTTGGGGTTTTTCTATCCCTGGCCGCGAAGTTTCAGCGGGCCGAGACCGCGCGTTTACTCATTGACCGCTTTCTGCCCGACCTTGCCGAGGTCCCGGCCCGGCATGCCTTCCTGCTCTTTGCGGCCGGCGAGTTCTACGACCGGACCGCGAATTACGACAAAGCCTTTGTCTGTTTCAATAAGGCCAATAGCGCGGCCCGCCGAAAATACGACCGGGAGGCGGCCGAAATCCGGGTGGAGCGGGCCATGACCGCCTTCACCAGCGAGACCCTCGGGAAAGCGCCCACTCCATGGCCTGGCCCGGCCACGCCGATTTTCATCGTCGGCCTGCCGCGTTCCGGCACCAGCCTCACCGAAAAGATCCTGACCTGTCACCCACAGGTTTTGGGGGCCGGCGAGCTGGGCGCGCTCACCAATATCGCCGCCACCATCGCCGACCGGCTGGGAGCGGAAACCCCCTTCCCGGAATGCCTGGCGCAACTGAACCAGGAGGTCCTGGACCAGTGCGTGGCCGAATATTTCAACCTCTTTGACCCGGCAATGCTCCGGGAACACCTATTCATCACCGACAAGTCCCTGGACAACGCCTTCAACCTCGGGCTCGTTAAGCTGTTGTTTCCCGCATCCCCGGTCATCTTCTGCCGCCGCGACCCGCGCGACATCGCCGTCTCCTGCTACATGAAAAACTTTGCCGCCGCCGGCATGAATTTCTCGTACGACCTGGCCGATATCGCCCATTACCAGCGCCAGTACCTGCGGATGATGGCCCACTGGCAGAGCCTGCTGCCGGCCCGGATCCATGAACTGCACTATGAAAATCTGGTCGCCGATCTGGAGGCCGAAACCCGGAAGCTCCTCGACTTCTGCGGCCTTTCCTGGGACCCGGCCTGCCTGGAGCCGCACCGCTCCAGCCATGTCACGGCCACGGCCAGCCATGCCCAGACCAGCCGGTCCCTGTACCGCAGCTCAATCGGCCGCTGGCGGCATTACGGGAACTATCTGCAGCCGTTCATCGAGGAATTCGAGGCGCCGCCAGCCCCGCTCCCTATCCAGGAATGAAGGATGAACGGCCGGGGCTGACTGGCCGATTCTCTGCCAGGCCGCCGGCCATCTCTTCCCAAAACCGGTATTGCCCTGTGATTACGAGATTTTTTTGTTTGACAAAACAGGGTAATCCGGGATAGAAATAATCATTCTATCCACCTGGGTAGTTACTAAATTTTTCAATTAAGTTCGTTGGTTCGTGTAGCTCGTAGGATGTCAGCCGACACCCGGCAGTTCCACCTAAAAAACGTCTGGAGGAAGAAGCATGGGAGATAAGAATTCGAGCAGGAAATCTGGCAGCACACGGTTGAAGGTCTTTTCGGTCGCCGCCTTGATGACGCTGAGCGGAGCGGCTGGCCAGGCGTATGGCGCCTCTGTACTAATGGCGCCAGCAGGGACTCCGGTCCCTGCCCCTGGTGTAACAATAACGGGTGGTTCTAATCTGGGCGTCGCCGGTAACATCGGCGCACTCGGCGCGGTCGCCGGCGACACCCTTACCGACGGCACGGCAATGCTCACCGGCGGCGATCTGACGGGTGCCGGAGCCATCACCGCCAGCGGCGCCATAGAAGGCGGCAGCCTCACGGACGGCACGGCGACCCTTA
>MGTE01000108.1:30728-39078 GCA_001799275.1 Deltaproteobacteria bacterium RIFOXYD12_FULL_57_12 | reverse complement strand
GAAGGCGGCAGCCTCACGGACGGCACGGCGACCCTTACCGGCGGCGATCTGACGGGTGCCGGAGCCATCACCGCCAGCGGCGCCATAGAAGGCGGTAGCCTCACGGACGGCACGGCGACCCTTACCGGCGGCGATCTGACGGGTGCCGGGACGGTATCCGCGGCCACCGTGTCTACCACGACTCTGAATGTTTCCGGCGCTTTCACCGCCTCGACCCTTACCGACGGCACGGCAACCCTTACCGGCGGCGATCTTACGGGTGTCGGGACGGTATCCGCGGCCACCGTGTCCACCACGACCCTGAATGTTTCCGGCGCCTTCACCGCCGCGACCCTTACCGACGGCACGGCGACCCTTACCGGTGGCGATCTTACGGGCGTCGGCGACGTGATAGCATCCGGTGACGTGGGGAGTGCTACTGCGCATTTCTCAGGTGAGGAAATCGCCATCGTGTCCAACTCCGGCGAGAATTCACTCACCGTGGACGACACCACCGTTCAACTGCAAGCCACGGATGGCGCGACGAGCGGCCAGGTGAACGTCGCCGTCGATGAAGCAAGCGTACTCGTTGACAATGGCACAGCAGTTCATGGCCTGGTTGTTGGTACCACCAATACAGTCCTGAGCGGCGGCACCACCTCCACGACCCTCACCCTGGATGACAGCGGCGCCCACCTTGACAACGACCTCGATATGGGCGGCAACCGGGTCACCAACATGGCTGACGGCGTCGCGCCCGGCGATGCGGCCACCATGCGCCAGTTCAACAATCTCGAGGAAGAGGCCTTCAGCGGCATCGCGAACGTGGCGGCACTGGCCGCCATCCCGGCGCCGCAGGCCGGCCACAACTTCTCGGTCGGCGTTGGCGGTGGCAACTACAAGGGTAACAGCGCAATCGCGGCCGGATTCAACGCCAACGTTTCTCAGAGTTGGCGGGTGACCGGCGGTGTAGGCGTCAGCCACGGCAACGTAACCTCTAGTGTGGGTGTCGGCTTCAGTTGGTAACCAACGATCCGACTGATTGGAAGCAATTCTGCGTTTATAGTCGCGTACAGGAACAAAAGGGGAGGCGGGAAAACCACCTCCCCTTTTGTTTGCGGTTCCCGCGCCGGATTAAAATGTGTCAAGCTTGATATCGTAAAGCATTTATATGTCAGACGCCGAGATTGATTTTTATGCCCGTCCCGTTACGCGCCTATTATTTTGAGTGGGCTGAAAAAACGATTTTTTGTCTTCTTATGATTCAAGTCCAAAGGTTGTCCCATGGGTAGCATTCACCAGTTACCACTGGCCAAACTGGCAGAAAATTTATCTGTACAACTGGGAATTCAGGATTTCGTGGAAACAGGCACCTATCTGGGCGGGAGCCTGGAGTGGGGATCACGCACGTTTGAACGAGTCACGACCATCGAACTGCGGCAGGATTATCACGCTGCCGCTCGCGCCAGGCTGACTCACCTGACCAATGTGGATTTCAGGCTGGGGGATTCGGCGCTGGAACTGAAATCAGTATGCGAAACCATCAAGGGTCCGACCCTGTTCTGGCTGGATGCGCACGCGGGGGCGGGTTTTTTCGGGCAGGATGACATCTGCCCGTTGCTGACAGAACTGGAAATCATCACCTGCAGAAAGAAAGATGATGTGATTTTTGTGGATGATGTGCGCGCTTTTTTGGCACCACCGCCACCACCTTTTGATTACAGCAAATGGCCAACGTTGGATGAGGTGATGCGTGTCGTGTTGCGGCGTAACACCACTCATACCGTAGTAATTAATGACACGCTGATCATTGCGCCACGCAAAGTGCGCGAAACATTGGCGCAACTTGTGTTCAGTATCCGCCCCAAAATCTGACGTCGATGGGTAATCTGGCTTGATTCATCGGGGCTGCCTAATATTGCATTACAGCTAACAGGCGGGCGAAATGCTCTTTCATTTTCATGGTTCGTTGTGCAACTTTAACCTTGTAAGTACACACCGCATCGCGATCCACTTCCCATAAAACCTCTTCCGGAAAATTCCTGCCAAACACATCCATCAACATGGATCGAAATTTGCCAGAGTGTACTGAAGCATCACCAGTTTCACGCTGTTCGCGGTAAGCCACCCGCTCTGCGCTGGTAAGGGCACACAGCAAGGGGTGCAGTCGTTCGGAGTATACTTCCCGATGCTGTTGGATTTTCTGGATGGTTCTGTCCAGCGGTAGTTCCTTGAGGATTTCACGGCCTACTACCAGGCGCTGTGCATTCTGCGCCCGTGTCAGCGGGAAAGCATTGATGAGCCAGTCGCCGAGATGCGTGACGTTGTCGCGACCCCGCCCATAGAGCAGCACATCTTCCTCGTAGCGTGCGTACCAGTGGGTCAGGCGATCCAGAAGGGGGTGGAGCCGTTTTGCGTCCCAAAGGCTACGGTATTGGGTGCCAAAGATACCAACCGATAGCGGTGTGGAAACTACTGCCGCCACGAGTTCATCAGTCAGCAATTCTCCGAAAAGGCTGTTGCCGATACCCAGGAGAAGCAGATCAGTGCCGTCCGGGACAGGGGTAAACGGACGTAGCGTACCCCAAGTTACCTCGACATCAGCGGGAAGAAGTTCGTTGACGAGATGATAACCCAATCGGTCGCCAAAATTGCCAACGTTGTTGTAGGCTATGACATGCGCCCGTCGCTTAGGAAGAGATAGCTGGTCAGGGTCAGGGCAAGGTCCCAGCTTGAAAAGATGTTGGATGCCGTCCACCTGCTCCTGCTGACGCACGCAGTAGCCGACTGCTTTGGCCAGGGCGAGAAACTGGTCAACAGAGAAATCATTGACCCAGCCCAGTGTTTGCCGGTCAAGATGCCGCGTAAGCTCGCTGGGGCAATAGCTGCAAAGCAGGGGCTTGCCGCTTTGCGCCAAAGCGCGCAGTAATAATTCCGGTTCGTAGAGATATTCCCAAACACCCAGCATGGTGACAATGTCGGCATCGTGCAGTAACTGGATGGGTAACTGCTCATGATTAAGATCGAGCACCACGGTGCGGGCATCCCGTGCCACCACATCACAGGGCTGATAGACGCATCCGGCTGGCAGATGTTTTTCCAGCATCATCTTGCCGCAGCCGATGTCCAGCACTCTGCTGCCCGCCAGAACATATTCCGCCGCCTTGATCGAGCGGCCTTCCCATGCGTCCTCAAGTTGTGCCGGATTGGCCCAGCGCTCGAGATCGGTCTGTCCAGCGGTGATTGCTTGCTTGCGTCGAGCGGATTCGTCTGTTTTTGACTTGGCCGGGGGGCTGGATGGATTCGCAGTCTGGCCGGTGATCAGCGCATCAGTCAGCCGCTCAATGGTGTCACTCCAGTTGCCCAGATGGCTCTGGCGAAACAGCCGCAGCGTGGGGTACCAGACGCAATCCTCGCGTTCCAGCAACCAGCGCCAGTCAGGATTTGCAGGAATCATCACCCATGCGGGCAAACCCATCGCACCTGCAAGATGCGCGGGTGCGGAATCCACCGTGATCAGTAAATCCAAACATTGCAACAGAGCAGCCGTATCGCTGAAATCAGGCAGTTCTTTCCCGAGGTCAAGCAGCGTCATGCCATGCGGTGGATTTTTCGCCTCCATGGCACTGGCGCCTTTTTGCAGGCTGACAAAAACGCACTCTGGAAGTGAAGCCAGTGGGGCCAGGGCGGCAAGGGTGAGCGAACGGTTTTGATCGTTACTGTGCGTGGGTCTGCCTGCCCAGCATAGCCCGATCAGGCGCTTGCCCGCATGTGGATCAAGACGGTTGCGCCAGTACGTAGCCTTTGCCGGATCGGCAAAGAGATAGGGGATCGACAGGGGTATATTTTTCAGCGTGGTGCCAAAATGGTAGGGCATTGAAAACATGAACGACCAGTAGTCAAATTCGATGTCGTCCGGCATTGCATCGAATGTCACCACACGGTCGACCCACGGCAGCGTACGCATCAGAGTGGCTAACGGATAATCGACCCGCAGCAACGTCCGTCCGCCAGCTTCTTTCACCAGCTTTGCATAACGGCAGAACTGGATCTTGTCGCCAAAGCCCTGTTCGTCACAGAGCAGGAGGGTCTTGCCCGTCAGTGGTTCGCCGTTCCACATTGGTTTTTGCGTAACAGGCCTTAGCAGACTAAATTTCTGATGAAAATTGGTGGCACAACGACATTTCTCATTGTGCCACCACCCTTGATCAAAGCGGCCAGTCAACATATACAGGCGCGTGCATGAAAAATGTACGACAGATGAATCATTATTTAGCGTTAACGCTTGCTGCAAGCAGGTTTCCGCCATGGTAAAATCCTGCAGATCCACTAACAGCGCCCCCAAGTTACCCAAGGCGGCAAAGTAATTCGGGCGAAGCTCTAATGCTTTGAGGTATGCCGCGCGGGCTTCTTCACGACGGCCGGATTTATGATGAACACGCCCAAGCTCGTGCCACGCGACCGGATGCCGTTCATTGAACTGGAGTGCGCAGCGCAAGGCTTTTTCGGCAAACCACAGCGCACCTTTCTCGATTGCACGCATGCCGAGATTTACCAGACCATCCGCCATGACAGGGAAAGGAATGTCAGTCTGATTCGGCGCGGAGCGGATAGTTGGATCTGATTGCAGTAAACCTAGGAAAGCCATCGCATCGGCATGACCAGGGGTCCGTTTCAGCACCACCCAGCATAATTTTTCTGCTGCGGCATACTCCCGTTGCTCGAAAAGTTTGATGGCCTGATCGATACCCTGTTCGGCATCTGGCAATTCATCCTGCTTATGTAACATGTGACGGGGAGCCAACTTTTTTTCTGTCATCTGTTCTGATCCGCGCACCGTTTCTTGGTTTTCAAGACTACGAAGTAGATCAACATTATACGACAAACAACGTGGCTATCAAGGGACAATAATCTGCACCGCCCAATTACCCATGAGTGACGACCGTTCAGTCGCGGGAAATCGGCCATTCGGTTGATCTTGACACCCACCTTGGAACGGGCACCGTCATGGCCGGATATTTGTTTGACAGTCGCAGTAGAATTCTATATAGATACAAAGGGTTCTGCAAGTCGTAGCCGGCTGCTCCCCATGATTACAGCGATTTCGGACAAAGCCGGTGAGCGCGGACACCAGATGTGGTGCTGCCGCCCATCTGCTCGACAACCGATAACCTCCTATCCATGGACCCAATATGAACAGGTTGCAAGACGTTTCCCTTGGAAGAATCCTCGTGCTGTTTTTCTTCCTACTGCTGGCTGCCACACCGGCGTTTGCGCTCAACTACAAACAGCCGGCCTTTATCAGTAATCTCTACTTCTGCAACAACCTGGTCCAGAAGGGTAATTCCCTGCAGCCGGACACCGTGGTCTCCACAATCGCGGCCAATGATCCGAAGGCCGCAGTACACCTGGTGGTGGATCTCGTGGGGAACAAGGGTGTTCACAATCTCGAGGTGGAATTGCTGGATATGAACGGTGTCCAACTCCCCATCACCTTGAAGTTTAAACCCTGGTCCGCAGCTAATGACGACTCGATTTTCAGACTGACAAATCGTCTTGCCGGCACTTTTCCGGCAGGCGGCATCTTCTTGAAGGTCTATGACACTCTTGATAACGGCAACAAAACCTTGCTCGGTGTTTTCAGGACGATGACGGTGCAGATTGCCCAAAAGGCCCCGGCAGCCTCAAGCATAGAAATAACTCCGAAAAAAAACGTGAAGACGAAAGCAAAGTGATGGGGTTTCGGCGGTAACACACTCCGGCCTTGACAACCCTGTCTTTCACAAAGCCCGGCGTTCCTGTCGCACATGACACATGGCGTTGATGGCGTCGGTTTGTTCCGCGTCGTGCTCTCTCCCTGCAAGTCTGTTCTTTTGCCGCCAGCCACAGCGGCGACAAAAGGTGATCATCTTTGGCTGAACCGCTGATTTCGATAATCATCCCGACGTTGAACGAGGCGGCCTGTCTGCCGGCCCCCCTGGCCGGTCTTGCTGGCAATAGCGGCCTGGAGGTGATCGTGGTCGACGGGGGCAGCACTGACGCAACCACCGCCATTGTCCGGGCGGCCGGGGTTCGGCTCATTGAAACCAGGGCTGGCCGAGCCGGGCAGTTGAATACCGGCGCTGCCCTGGCGACCGGCGAAATCCTGCTCTTTCTCCACGCCGACACCCTGCTGCCGGCCGGTTTTGCCAGCCAGATCCGCCGTATCCTGAGCCAGCCCGGCTGCGCGGCCGGTGCCTTTCGCCTGACGATCGGCGCGACCGGCTTGAAATACCGGCTGGTCGAACAGATGGTCAACTGGCGCTCGATCTTATTTGCCATGCCGTATGGGGATCAGGCCCTCTTCCTGCGCCGGGAATTATTCCGGGCGGTTGGGGGTTTTCCGGAGCTGCCGATCATGGAGGATTTTGTCTTTGTCAGACGTCTCCGGCAGGCGGGGCGGATCAGCATCGCGAGGGCAACGGTTGTTACCTCAGCCCGCCGCTGGCGAAAACTGGGGGTCTTTCGGACAACCGTGATCAATCAATTGATCATTATCGGGTATCTGCTGGGAGTCTCCCCGGCGCGGCTGGCCCGCTGGTACCGGCAGGGGAGCGATGGAACCGCAGAGGGGCAGGATTCAGGAGTCAGAATCCAGGAGTCAGAATGAGGAATTGTGCGGCCGGTCATCTCAATTGCCGGTGGAATTTTTTCTTGTAGAAAGAAACTGGTAATGCTAGTATTACCGTAACCACCTGAGGAGTGATGTATTACCATGAAATAATGGGGGCAAAGTATGCAAACCGCGACCAGTAAGCTCACGACAAAGTACCAGGCCACCATACCTGATCCTGTTCGTAAAATCCTGCACCTGAATGCTGGCGATGCGATAGCTTTTGATATTGAAAATAACAGCGTCCGTATCCGGAAAGCACGGCCTGTCGATATGGCATTTGCCAGTTCGCTTGAGGGAACGCTGAGTGAGTGGGCATCAGAGGCGGATGAGGAGGCTTATCGTGACCTTTGAGGCTTTTGATGTGGTTGTTGTCCCTTTTCCGTTCACTGACCGAACCACGACCAAGCGAAGACCGGCCCTGATTCTGTCCGACGCGCAGGCATTTAACCGGCAAGTGGGGCAATCCGTGCTGGCGATGATCACCAGCGCCAAGAATTCCGATTGGCCGCTGGATATCGAGATACAGGATCTGGACTCAGCAGGCCTGGCTGCCGCTTCAATAATCCGCATGAAACTGTTCACGCTGGATGAACAGTTGATTATCAGGAGAGCCGGCAGATTGGGGAGTACAGACCAGGCGAGGGTAATAGGGGCGCTTCGCCAACTGCTGAATTTGTGAAAACCACGCTTACAGCAAAATCCCGCGTTTGCCGGGCTGAGGCGGTGGCGCTGATTTTTTTCCAGGAAGCGGCACTACCGGCGGCAAGGCTGGTTCTTCCTTGATGGCCGGTTCCTTGGGCATAAACTTAGCGCGCAGTTCCTGATCCCGGATCAAGGCCAGGAAAAACTGGGAAGTTGCGGACAAGACCGGATAGCAGACCGCGTTTCGCAAGAAATTGCTGCTGCCTGATAAAAAACTGTTCAGGGTCAGAAAAAGCAGGCATGCCAGGAAAACCCCCTTGGCCAACCCGAACAGACCGCCCAGGGTCCGGTCAAACCAGCCGAGGAAGGTGATGTTCATCACCTTTCTGAGCCCCAGGCCGATGAGCATCACGCTGAAATAGATGACGACGAAGAGGATGACATAGGTGCCGAAAAAGACGACCTGCGGGTTGTCCAGAAAGGGCAGGGCCAGCTTGTAGAATTCGCTATGAAACTGTCCGGTGAGATAAAAACCCAGGATGAGGGCGAGAAAAAAAGAAATCTGGCGGATAAATCCGACCCAGATGCCACGCGCTAGAAATCCCAGGCAGAGCACCACGACAAGGGCATCAAAAATGGTGATCCGTGGTAGCCAATCCATGAAAAGCCTCTCCTTCAGTCACAAACAAACCATTTGCCAAGACCATTACCAGGCTTGGGCTGTCAGCCCATGCAGAAAACAGTTTTCCCGTGAAAATATCAAGATATTTTATAACAGCTCAGGAGTCAGAATATAGAATTCAGGAGTCAGCACGAGGAACCCGACGGCAACATTCGATATGAACCAGTTACTTGAAGATATCATCAAGCTACTGGCGGCGTATTCGTGCATTCTGGATTCTGACTCCTGAATTCTGTCTACTTGAGTAACTACCAAAAATTCCGGTTCCCGAGTCCGGAATATGGTACAATCCGGCCAGCCATCAACCGCCTCCCATGCTCCCGGACTCGAACATGCCGCCCGCGTTCATCCTTGCAGACTCAGAAAAGCCTGGCACCGGCAGCCGCCACGTG
>MGTE01000108.1:29013-30688 GCA_001799275.1 Deltaproteobacteria bacterium RIFOXYD12_FULL_57_12 | reverse complement strand
GGCTTTTTGCCCGGTTCCGCCACGCGAAACGAAAAATCGAATGGCTCGGCGGCCGCCTGGCGGCAAAACATGCCCTCGGCCGGCTCACGGCGGAAGGTGTCGAGGCCGGGGGCTGGCATGACTGGATCGTGCTTGCGGAAAACGACGGCCGGCCATTCGCCGAATACACCGGGGCGGCTGGGCCTAAGGAAACCCCGGCCCTTTCCATCTCCCACAGCCATGGCATGGCCGTAGCCATGGCCGCCACGGCCCGCCGCTGCGGCATCGATATCCAGGCGATCACGCCGACAGTCAATCGTATTCAAGAGCGGTTTGCAACCGGCCCTGAACTGGCGATTCTGGCGGCGGCTGGCCTTGTGCCCCCGGCTGGCGCTGCTGCCCAGGAGGCGGCACTTACCCTGCTCTGGGCCGCAAAAGAGGCGCTGCGCAAGGCGGCCGCTCCCGGCCATCTGCCCGGCTTTCTGGAAATGGAATTGACGGCAACGGAGAAAACCTCTGGCCGGCCAGAGTGTATGCGGGTTATTCTGCACGTTGCCAACCGGGGCGGCTCGCTGCTGGGCAAAAGCCCAGCAGAACAATACCGGGTGACCGCCTGGTATTATGAGAATTTTGCCATGGCGTTTATAGCTTTGTCCGACGATAACCGTTTTTGATCTTGAGCAGGATTGAACCATGGAACTTGTCAAACATCTTGAGGAGATATCCCTTTTCAGCGGGTTGACGTCGGCCGACTACGACGAGCTGGCCATGATCGCCACGGATCAGGAATTCCGGCGCGGCCAGACCATCTTCAACCAGGGCGACGAGGGGGTTGGTTTCTATGTGATCCTGAACGGCAGGGTCAAAATCTACAAGGTCTCGCCGGACGGTAAGGAGCAGATTCTCCATCTGCCCGGGCCGGGCGAAACCTTTGCCGAGGTGGCGGTCTTTACCGGCAGCCGCTACCCGGCCCACGCCGAGGCGGCTGACAAGAGCCGGATACTCTTCTTTCCCAAGTCCTCTTTTATCGGGCTGATCCGCAACAATCCATCCTTGGCCCTTAATATGCTGGCTGCCCTTTCCCAGCGCCTGAAGCGCTTTTCCAACATGATCGAGGCCCTTTCTCTCAAGGAGGTGCCGGGTCGGCTGGCCGCCCATCTCCTCTATTTAAGCGGCCGGCGCCAGGATGCCATCGAGGTGGAACTGGACATGGCCAAGGTGCAACTGGCCAGCCTGCTGGGCACCATCCCCGAGACGTTGTCCCGCATCCTGGCCAAGATGAGCAAGCAGGATCTCATCCGGCTCAACGGTCCGGTCGTCAGGATTCTGGACCGCCAGGGTCTGACCGATCTGGCCAGCGGCGAGACCAGGCTGAGCTGAACATGCCGGAGTTGCCAGAGGTTGAAGTCATCCGCCAGGGCCTGGCGCGCTGCCTGTCCGGCCGCCGGATCACGGCCATTGCCTGGAGCGGGCAAAAGCTGCGTCTGCCCGTGCCGCGCGGCCGGTTGATCCGCTGGTGCAAAGGCGCCACCATCCTGAGCGTGGAGCGGCGCGCCAAATACCTGCTGTTGCGCCTGGACAACAGCGCGCTGCTGATTATTCATCTGGGGATGAGCGGCCGGCTGGGTCTCTTTGCGGCGGACGCCCGACCGGCCCGCCACGACCACCTGCGCTGGCGGCTGGATGATGACCGGGA
>MGTE01000108.1:21253-28893 GCA_001799275.1 Deltaproteobacteria bacterium RIFOXYD12_FULL_57_12 | reverse complement strand
GCTCGAAAAGGCCGCCCGCCGACAGCAGCCGGTCAAAAATTTCCTGATGGACGGCCGGGTCGTGGCCGGCATCGGCAACATCTACGCGAGCGAAATCCTTTTTGCCGCCGGTATCGCCCCGGCAAAACCGGCCGCCGGCCTGACCAGCCAGGCCTGGCAAAAAATCATCGTCTGCAGCCGGCAGGTTCTGGAGCGGGCCATTGCCAGCGGCGGCACCACCATCGCCGACTACGTCGACAGCAGTGGTCGGCCGGGTTATTTCCAGCTGGAGCTTGCGGTCTACGGCCGCGCTGGTCAGGCCTGCCGCGCCTGCGGCGTTGCCATCCAGCGGCAGGTCATGGCCGGCCGCGCCACCTACTTCTGCCCGCGCTGCCAGGGATGATCAGGTCGCGAGAATTCAGAATCCAGAATTCAGAATGATCGATTTCATGATGTTTTCTACTGAATTCTGACTCCTGAATTCGCCTTAAACGAATGGACAAACAGCAATGAATTTTAATTATTTTAGGCGGTCGTCATGGGGCGAAAAGTTGAAGCCATGGCAGTGGACAGTGACCGTTGCGCCCTTCTTGTAATGACAACGGCCGGCCGGTAGCACCAGCACCGCATTCATCGCCTCGCCGAGCGCTGACGGCCGTGCGGTTATTTTGCCTGCCCGGATTGTCAGCACCGCCTCCCGCAAGCGGGAAAACCCGTTTTTCCCCACGGTCAGCGGCTCGCTTAATTCAGCCTGAATCGTCTGCGGCAGCACGTGCCGCAGCCCTTGAGCCCTGAGGATGGCTGGCCGCAGCAACTCGTCAAAAAGGATGTTGACCGCGCCGGGTGGGCCCGGCAGGCCGAAAAACAACATCGGACCCAACGTGCCGCACAGAGTCGAGCGGCCGGGCCGCACGTTCAATGACTGGAAAAGAAGCCGGCCGCCGGCCTGCGCAAATGCTGCGGCCACCAGATCATAGCGGCCGGGCCCCAGGCCGCCCGTGGTAATCAGCAGCCGCGCCCCTGTTGCCTGGGCCGCCTCAAAGGCGGTGCAGAGCAGTTCGAGTCGGTCGGGAATAATGCCCAGATCGAGCGGCCGGCCGCCGGCCTGGCGGATGAGGCCACTGAGCAACGGGCTGTTGGCGCAGACGATCTGGCCGGCGCCGGGCAGGGCGGCAGTATGATCGACCAGTTCGCTACCAGTGCAGAAATAGGCCACGGCCGGCTGTCGATGCACCGCAAGCTCCCGGATTCCCGCCTGGGCCAGGATGGCGAGATACGCCGGGGTCACCCGGACGCCGCGCTCCAGCACCACCTGTTTTTTATTAATAACCGCGGCTCGCTGCTCCACGAACATGCCCGAGGCAACAGCCGTGGCCGGCAGCAGAACAAACCGATCCAGTTCCTGGCAGAATTCGCCGGGGATCACCCGGTCGGCCCCGGCCGGCAGCGCAGCGCCGGTCATGATCCGCCAGGCCTCACCGGGCTCGATTGCAACCGGGTCGGGCCGGCCGGCCGCAATCTCGCCGGCAAGCCGCAAGCGTATGGCCGGCAGGTCGACGGCCGGCTCAAAATCGTGCGGTGATACGGCATAGCCGTCCCGGGTTGCTCGGGTAAAGGGTGGGCTGTCGAGGCGGGCCTTGAGCGGCCGGGCGCACACCCGGTGCAGGGCCAAAGCCAGCCCGACGGTTTCGTGCGGCTCCATCGCCACCTGTGCCAGAATGAGACGGCGCGCCGCGGTTAGTTCCATAATTTTTCTTCCAGGTAGCTTGAGCTTAACTGATTGAAGTTGCGTCTTTCAGGTTTAATAAGAGAATATCGAATATCGAACAAGGAATTTCGAATCATGAAGTTTTTTTGGGGGCTGTGGTTGCCGATTTTTGTCTTTGAAAAGACCTCGGCAGTTCGAATTATACGACGGCAAAATCAATCAACCATAACAGAACCTCAAGAGCGAACGCCTTGTTTCCTTTCGACATTCATTCTTCCTTGACGCCCAGGGATGGGCTAATGCGGCAGGAGCCAGGGATGGCGGGAGCGGCGTTCGATATTCGATATTCTCTTCTCATTTACCATCCTCCCGGCGTATTGCTGAAAGCGGTGCCGGCCCGTGTTTGATGGTGGCCAGATCCTCGGGCCGGTTCACATTGGTAAAGACGGAGAAAGACGGCACCACGGCCAGCAGCTCGGTTTCGCTCACCCAGCGGACTCGGAGGTCATCCAGGGCTAAAGCCGCCCGGTATTGCCCGGCCCGCAGATGCTGCTCAATCGGGTCAGCCGCCTCCTGGCGGTATAATCCGAAAAGCGGCTCAGGGCCCGTTGTCAGTCCGGGAAGCACCGCCTGCCAGTCGGCGTTGGCAGAAAGGGTGCAGAAAAAACGGAGGAGTTCCGGGTTCAGGCCCGGCATGTCGCAGGCCGTCACAAAGGCATATGGGGTTGAAATGCAGCGCAGGGCCGCATGGATGCCGGCAAGCGGTCCGTTGCCGGGATAGAGGTCGCCGGTTGTGGGCAGACCGAGAAAAGCATAGGCCGTCGGCTTATCGGTAACCACGAGGCAGGAGGCAAAAAGGCCCCGCAGCACCGCTGCCACATGGGCGATGAGAGGCCGGCCGGCCAGATCGGCCAAGGCCTTGTTGGCGCCGAAACGGCGGCTGCGGCCGCCGGCCAGGATGACGCCGGTCACGTCGGGAATGAACGCCGGCAACTCAGCCATCAGTCGAGGCAAAGGCGGATCGCCGGCTGGTGCAACCGTTCGGTCCGGCCCAGGATTTTCTCCTGCACAACCTGCCGGAGCAGGTCGGCCTCGGCAACGGTCAGGAGGAGGGGGCGGCCATCGATGGCAAGAGAAACCGTAACCTCTGCTGCCAGGGATGGCGCCGTCAGGAAACGGGCCGTTACAAAGGCGGCAAGGCCGGAGATGTCATCATGGTGAAAGCAGGGCAGGTTGCGGCCGACATCGACATCGCTGACCATGGCAATCAGGGTGCTGTCCGGGTCGGGAAGGGGGTCGGTGTGCAGGGTGCTTCTGAAGACCTCGATCTTGGGGGCGGCCGCTTTTTTGTAGCCCTCGGTGAGTACCAGGTCCATATCAAAAAAATACCGGTCGACCAACTCGGCAAGCTCGGTGTCCCGGCTGGTGCGGCGGATTATACCCAGGCCGCTGGGCGAGGAGAGCGCCACCACCGCGGCGCCGGCCTGCCGATGCCGCCAGGTATCCTTGCCGGGTACGTCCATGCAGAAATCCCCATGGACATGATGCTTGATGGTGCCGATCCGGGTGCCCTGGCCGACCAGAACCGGAATAAGCTTTTCCAGGATGGTGGTCTTGCCGGAGTTCGGTCTGCCGATCAGTGAAACCACCGGCGCCATATTTTCTTCCTCTCAGACGATCAGGTCGTCGCGTACCACCTGGCGGGGGCCGCCATGGCCGGCCGACTGCCAGTCGCGGATCGGCGCGATTTGGAGCATCTGCTCCGCGCGGTTGATGCGGCCGAGGCGGTCGTGGATCAACTGCCAGACACAGTCCACATTGGGGTTGATCTCGCAGCGGGCGTTTTGCGAGCCGCCGCAGGGGCCGTTCATCAGGCTCTTGGCGCAACGGGCCACCGGGCAGAGGCCGCCGGTCAAGTGCAGGATACAGTTGCCGCAGCCGGCGCACTGCTCGGTCCAGACGCCCTGCGTTGCCGAACCGCCGAAGAAACTGGTGTTGACCGCCGGAAAGACGACCGTGGCGGGTCGCAGATTGGCGATAAAGTTAACGCCCACCCCGCAGGCCATGGAGAGCACCGCATCGTACTGGCCGTCCCACTGGGCCAGGCCGGCGATGTATTCCCGGTCGCACTGCCGGACCAAAGTCCCTTCAACGATTTCAACCGGCCGGCCTTCTTTTTTCCGGCCCAGTTTGAGTAAAGAGGCGAGAATCTCCACTTCACGCTCGCCGCCGGCGGAGCAGACGGTCACGCAGCCCCGGCAGCCAAGCAGCAGAACCCGGTCGCAGTCCCGGATCATGTCCAGAATTTCTCCAATCGGTTTTCGTTCGGCAATAATCATTGTGCTTCTCCCTTAAACGGACAAGGCCCGAGCGCCTTGACCAGCTTATCCATTTCCTGCGCCGCAGCCACGAACTCGGGGTGAAATCCCCTCTCCAGGTGGTACATCCTGATCCGCTCCGGCTCCACCGCCAGTTCGCCCAAGGCCTTTTGTACGGCAGCCACCCGTTTGGCGGCTCGTTGGCTGCCCTTGACATTATGGCATTTGTTCACGGGACAGCCGACTACATAGACGCCGTCGGCGCCTTCTTCAAAGGCCTTGAGCAGGGTGCTGACCTGCAATTTGCCGGTGCATGGCACCCGGTGCAGGCTGACGTTGCCGGGAAACCCGGACTTCTGCAGATTCTCGCCATTGTCGGCGCAGGTCTGCTGGGAGGTGTAATGGCAACAAAACGCTTTGATATCCGGAATAAATTCGCTCATCTATTTCACCTGTCCCTACCGGCTGCCGCCGCAGGCGGCAAACAACCGTTCATCCTCGGATTGATTCAAGACAATGGCCTGGGCCGGGCATTCGGCCACGCAGATGCCACAGGCCCTGCACTGGCGCACATCGATCTTCGCCACCCCGGCCTTATCGATCTGCGGAATCTGCCAGGGACAGACCCGTACACAGGTCAGGCAGGCAACGCAGAGGTCTCGCTCAACCCAGGCTGCCTTGCCTTTATCCAGCAGATCCTGTTCGGTCACATACCCCTGCGCCATGGCCAGTTCATGCAGAGCGCCGATGATCTCGGCGAACCGCACATCCTGGGGGCAGACGAACACGCAACTCTTGCAGTTGGAACAGTACCAGAGCAGATCCGAGCCGAGCAGCCTGTCCTTCAGGCCCATTCGGATCATGTGGATGATCTTTCTGGGATCGAAATCCGGAATCGCCTGGCTGACCGGACAGATGCCGCTACAGGCGCCGCACGCATAACAACGGTTGAGATGTTCCCCGCCCGGGGTCTCGACGACCTCGGCACCGAAGGCGGATGAAATCTCTTTACTGGTTACAGTCATAAGTATCCCTCTCAAGAAACTATTATGAGTGTTGTTAAGGTTGTTTAGCCTGTCAGGCTGTAGTCTGTTAGGTAAAAAGGAGAGAGAAGGATTGGTGGAAGATATCTTTAAAAATAAAACAAGTACCCCCAGCCTTCAGACTAAACCCCTACCGACTATTCACCTTGAGCAGTTACCGATTTTTTACAAAGAGCCGAGAATGTTACTCAAAGCCTCTGTCTTTGTCAATATGGCGGGCATGAGAAAAATCGGCCGGATAATTCACTATGTTGTCGATTCTTTTGTCACGAGATTATCCTGGCGCAGCCGATGCAGAACTGCCTGGCCCGTGGCCTCGAAATCACTCTCTTCCAGGCGTGCTTCTCGGTAAGCCGGCACCCGGCGCAGCCGACCAAAGACCTCCACCCGGCCGATTTCCGCGATCGTCCGCATATTGTCCGCCACCAGCATCTGATCTTCCTGTGACTCGGCGTCGGAGAATACGACGCCGAGTATTGGCACGGCCCGCGTCCGCAGGGCTTCCAGGGTGAGCAGGGTGTGGTTCAGGGTGCCGAGGCCGCTGCGGGCCACGATCAGGGTCGGCATCACCAGCCGGGCCAGCAGATCGGCCAGGAGGAGGTCGCGGCGCAGGGGCACCAGCAGGCCGCCCACGCCCTCGACAAGCAAGATGTCGTATCTGGCCCGCAGGCGGCGCCAGCGATCTACGATGATCTCCGGGTCCACGGTTTTTCCTTCCAGTTCAGCGGCCAGATGCGGCGAGGCCGGAAAGGAAAACCGGTACGGCACCTGCAGGTCGATCTCTTCCGGGACAGCCGTCATGCCAGCCGTTGATAGACAGAAATCCAGATCAGCCGCCCCGGTCGTGTCGCCGGTGCTGACCCACTTCTGGTAGCCGGCCTCGATGCCCTGTTTTCTGAGATAGGCAAGGAGCAAACCGCAGACAAGGGTCTTTCCCACAGAGGTGTCGGTACCGCCGACAAATATTGAACCCATGCGTCACAACCGGGAAAATACGGAAGGTTAAGGCCTGGCATCCGCCAGGCGAAACGGCCGCCCCCCCGCACTTGAGGCGCCCTTCTTCTTTTGCCCTGCAGCAAAGGCCGGCAGGGCAAAAATGCCAGGCGGCCTTGCAATAAATAGTCTTGACAACCACCGGTTTTTTGTGGTCAATCAGAACACATAGCTGCCGACGATAATTAACCTCGTAAAATTGTTACTGGAAAAGCGGCAAACAGCGCCAGCGGTTTCAGTCGTACCGTCAGGCTAATTGATTTCGGGTATCATGATATCCGATTGGTGCGGGGAGCTCAAGCCGCCAATCAGAAACTGAGACTTCTGAATGAGAGCTCCATCTCCCTTGATCTGAAAACGGTGCCGGGCAGCCGCCGGTTTTTCACCTTTCTCCACCAGAATTCGAGGAGTGGCTGCACTTCATGATCCCAACATCCTGAGAGAAAATAAAGCGGCCAACCAATAATAAACGTAATTATTCAGGTTTGTTAGTCCGTTAGACTGTGGTCTGTTAGGTGAAAGGAGACAGAAGAGGACGGGTATCTTTATTAAACAAGTACCGCCACCTTCAGACTAAACACCTACAGACTATCAACCTGAGTAGTTACAATAACTTAAATGCCGCGTTCCCCCGGTGCCGACGCGCATGACGAACCGGGGAGATGCCGCAAACCAGACGGACACCCAATGGACTACTTTAAACTCCTGCATTTCCGTAAAGAGCCGTTTTCCAACTCTCCTGATCCGGATGCCTTTTACCAGGCCAGCCAGCACATGGACTGCCTGCAGAAACTGGAACTCGCCATCCGGATGCGGCGGGGGCTCAACGTGGTCATCGGCGAGGTGGGAACCGGCAAGACCACCCTCTGCCGCCAGCTGATCCGCAAATTGGACCAGAACCCGAAAATCAAATCCCATCTTATCCTTGATCCATCTTTTGCTTCGGGCCGGGAGTTCCTCGTCACCCTAGTAACAATGCTCGGCAGCAGCCCGCCAGAGACGGCGGCTACGGAACAGCAGCTCAAGGACGGCATCAAGCAGCATCTTTCACGCCGGAGCTCCGATGACAATAAAATCGTTCTGCTGGTTATCGATGAAGGTCAGAAGCTCCCTGCTTTCTGTCTAGAGCTTCTGCGGGAGTTTCTCAACTACGGGACCGAGGAATCCAGACTGCTGCAGACGGTTATCTTCGCTTCACCGAAATTCGAAGCAATCGCCGCGGCCAACAAAAACTTTGCGGACCGGATCACCCTGCACCAGACCATTGGCCCCTTGAATTGCCAGGAAACCAGGGACATGATCAGGCTCCGCCTGGATCAGGCCAGCGAGTCCGGGAAGAGTCCGGCCTATTTCAGCCGTGCTGCCCTTTGGGTCATCTATCAGGCCACCAAGGGCTTTCCGAGAAAGATTGTCAACCTCTGCCACCTGATTATGGTTACCATGGTTATCCAGAACCGGGTCAGGGCAGGCTGGTATCTGGCCTACGCCTGCGCCCGGAAATTCTTCCCGGAACAGGCCAGGCAATGGCAGCGGCGTCAGATCGGCGCGCTGGCCACGGTTGTTCTGGTCATGGTGCTCACCGCCGTTGGCATCGATCAA
>MGTE01000108.1:6377-21223 GCA_001799275.1 Deltaproteobacteria bacterium RIFOXYD12_FULL_57_12 | reverse complement strand
CAGCTCCCGAAATCGCGCCGCCACCCGCGGCTCCGGCTACCCCGGCCAGCGGCCCGCCGGCTGTGCCTGCTCAGGCGCCGCCGTCGGCACCCGTCATTGCCACGCCCGAGAAGCTGCCCGCTGTGCCGGCGCCCGCCACTGTGGCAACCCCGATCGGATCCTGGGACGATCTTACCCTGCTGGGTGAAATTACCGTTGGAAAAGGTGAAACCCTCGGCGACATGATCCGCCGAATTTACGGACCGTACAGCTTCACTCCCGCGAACACCAAGAAGGTTCTGGCCAGCAACCCGCAGATCACCAACCCGAACCGGGTCGGCCCGGGCGTCACCATTGCTTTCCCGGCTATGCCGGTCCGGCTGCCACCGCAGTTCGCCGAGGTCTTCTGGGTGCAGACCGCCACCACCGCTCGTCTGGACGAGGCCTACCGTTTGCTGCGGAAGTTCGACGGCCAGGCGCCGCCCATGATTATCATCCCCGTCCGGGCTGGCCAGGAGGGCCTGCAGTTCACCATCCTGTTGGAAAACTATTGTCTTGATGAGAAAACAGCCAAGGAAACCGTTGCCGCACTCCCGCCGCCCCTGGCCGAGGGGGCAAAAATCCTGACCGGACTGGATAAACGCCGGGCTTATTTCAAGTAACAGTTTGGCACACCTTTCTGGCCTGATGCAATTGGCCCGGGCCGTGGCGTTGCCAAAGCAGCCTAACCGAAAAGAGCGGCCGAGTTGTTATTCCGGCGCGGGGTCGGTGGCGCTCTTTTCGGTGTGGTCGCGGGCGACCAGCATGTAGATCGACGGCAGCAGAAAGAGGGTGAAGATGGTGCCGATGGTGATTCCGCCGACCAGGACGAGACCGATGGAGTTCCGGGCTGCGGCCCCGGCGCCGGTCACCAGGGTTAAAGGGAAGTGACCGGCGGCGGTGGCGGCGCTGGTCATCAAGACCGGCCGCAGCCGGGTCATGGCCGCCTCGCGGATGGCGGTAAATTTTGGCCGGCCCTGCTCCTGCAGCTTGTTGGCGAATTCGACGATCAGAATGCCGTTCTTGGAGACCAAGCCGACCAAGGTCACCAGGCCGACCTGCGAGTAGATATTGAGGGTCGTGGTCCAGCCGTGCGTCCAGAAGGGGACGTTGGGGTCGGGCATTTTTAAAAAGGTGAAGATCAGCGCCCCGAACATGGCGAGCGGCACGGAGCCGGCCAGGATGACAAAGGGGTCGCGGAAGCTGTTGAACTGGGCGGCCAGCACCAGGAAGATCAAGGCCACGGCCAGGGCAAAGGCCGGCAGGAAGGTGTTGCCTTCGGTGCGCAGCTGGCGCGACTCGCCGGTGTAATCGAGCACATAGCCCTTGGGCAGAATCTTGGCCGCCTCGTCTTCCAGGAAGCGCAGGGCCTGGTCGAGCGGCCGCACGGCCACGCCGCTTATCTTGACCGCGTTGAGCTGCTGGAAACGGTTCAGGGAGCGCGGTCCGGTCTGGTTGCGAATCGTGGCCACAGTGCTGAGTGGCACCAGCCGGCCGTTTGGTCCGCTGATGTGGATGTTTTGCAACTGGTCCGGGTTGAGGCGGTCGACGCGGGCAATCTGCGGGATGACCTTGTAGCTGCGGCCGGCAATGCTGAAGCGGTTGACGAAATTGCCGCCGACCATGGCGGCCAGGTCATTGCTCACCTGTTGGAGGTTGAGACCGAGGTCGGCCACCTTGTCGCGGTCGATGATGAATTCCGCCTGGGGCTGGTCGATCTTGAGGTCGATGATCGGCGGAAAGGCGAACATAGCGCTGGCCATGGCCTTTTGCTGGATCTGCCGGGCGAATTGCAGGATCTGCTCCGGTTCCGCGGTCGAGGCGATGACGAATTCCACCGGAAACTGGCCGCCGCCCGGCAGGGCCGGCGGTGTCACCGGAAAGGCCTGGATGCCTGGGATGGCCTGCAGTTTTCTCTGCACCTCGGGCAGAATCTGGAAGATGGTGCGCTCTCTTTTGTCCCACGGTTTCACCACCATGCCGCTGAATCCCGAGGCCGGAAAGGTGATCTGGAAGGTGAAGTTGGTCTCCGGGATGCCGAGATAGGCCTGGTTGATCGCCGCGGCATAGCGGCTGGTCTGGTCCAGGGTGGAGTTGGCCGAGGCGTCGACAATGCCGAAGATGACGCCCTGATCCTCGGCCGGGGCGAGTTCCCGGGCCGACATGGTGAACATCGGCACCACCAGACCGCTCAAGAGAATCCAGACCAGATAGACGGCCGGCCGGCTGTTGAGGGTGACATCAAGTGCCCGGCCATAGGCCGCCTTCAGCCGGTCGAAGCCGCGGTTGATCCGGCCGGCCAGGCCCCGATCTTCCTGGCCCGGGACCAGGAGATAGGCCGTCATCATGGGCGACAGGGTTAAAGCGACGATTCCGGAGATGGTCACGGCGCCGGCCAGGGTGAAGGCGAATTCCCGGAAGAGCGCGCCGGTAAGCCCCCCTTGCAGGCCGATGGGCGCATAGACCGCCGCCAGGGTAATGGTCATGGCGATGATCGGTCCGACCAGTTCGCGGGCGCCGACAATGGCGGCGTCAAAGGGGGCGAGTCCCTGGCGCAGATGGCGCTCGACGTTTTCAACCACGACAATGGCGTCGTCCACCACGAGCCCGACGGAAAGGACAATGGCGAGCAGGGTCAGCAGGTTGATCGTGAAGCCGAAGGCCTGCATCAGAAAGATGCCGCCGATCAGGGAAAGGGGGATGGCCACCACCGGGATGAATACCGACCGGAAGGAGCCTAAAAATAGAAAGATAATGACCACGACGATGAGCAGGGTGTCGCCGAGGGTCTTGATCACCTCCTGAATGGCGTTTCTGATGTAGTTGGTGGCGTCGTAGGCGACTCGTGCCTGCATGCCGCTCGGCAGTTCTTTCTGGACCGCCTCCATCTCGGTGCGCACCCGGCTGATCACGTCGAGGGAATTGGCGTTGGGTAAAGGCCAGATCCCCATGAAGGTGGCGGTCTTGCCGGAAAAACGTACCTCGGCGTCGTAATCCTCCGCCCCCAGCACCACCTCGGCAATATCTTCCACCCGGACCACAGCGCCGTCCGTCTCGCGGATGACCAGGCGTTGGAACTCCTCCACGCTTTTCAGATCGGTGTCGGCGGTCAGGTTGACCTGGATGAGCGAACCCTTGGTGCGGCCGATGGCGGCCAGCGAGTTGTTGGCGGCGAGCGCCTGGCGCACCTGGGCCGGGCTGATGTTGAAGGCGGCCATCCGCTCGGGTTTCAGCCAGATGCGCATGGCAAAGGTGCGGGCGCCGAGGATGTCGGCGCGCTGGACGCCCTCGATGGCGGCCAGGCGCGGCTGGACAACGCGAACCAGGTAGTCGGTGATCTCGTTCTGCTTGAGGGCGTCGGAGGTGAAGCTCAAATAAGCCGAGGCAAAGCGGGTGTCGGCCGACTCGATGTTGATGATCGGCACCTCGGCCTCCGGCGGCAGGTCGCGACGGACTTGGTCGATCTTCGAGCTGATCTCGGCAAGCGCCTTGGTCGGATCGTAGTTGAGTTTCAGCCGGGCGGTGATGGTGGAGAGGGACTGGGCGCTCTGCGATTCGATGTAGTCAATGCCGTCGGCCGCTGCAATGGCCCGTTCCAGGGGCGTGGTGATAAAGCCGCGCACCAGGTCGGCACTGGCCCCGACGTAGACGGTGTTGACCGTGACCGCGGAGTTTTCGCTGCGGGGATACTGACGGACGTTCAGCGTACGGATCGCCTGCAGGCCGGCGATGATGATCACCAGGCTGATCACCAGGGCGAGGACCGGCCGGCGGATGAAGAGGTCGGTAAAGTGCATGATCAGTTGTTTTCAGGTGTGGGGGCGAGCTTGAATTCCGGAGCCAGGGTGTTGTCGACCACTGCTGCCTGGCCGTTGCGTAGTTTGAATACGCCGGTGCTGGCCACGTTCTCGCCTTCCTGCAGGCCCGAATCGACCGCGATATAATCGCCGCGTTTCTCGCCGAGCCGCACAAATTTTTGGGTCAGCACCTTGCCCGGTTGGTCGTCTTTTTCGGCCGGCTTTTCCTCGATTACAAAGACCGAGTCGCCGTAGGGGGCATAGAGCACGGCTGTGGCCGGGATGGCGAGTACCAGGTGGGAGTCGGGCAGCAGGACGGCGACGTTGACGAACATGCCGGCCCGCAGCAGCTGATCACGGTTCACCACGGTCGCCTGCACCCGGATGTTGCGGGTGGCCGGATCGACTTCCGGATTGATGGCGGTGATCGTGCCTTCAATCGCCTGGCCGGGCAGGGCATCGGCCGTGACCCGCACCGGCAGGCCCGGCCGGAGCCGGGCAAGCTGCTGCTGGGGCAGGAGAAAATTGACAAAAATCGGGTCGAGGGCTTGCAGGGAAACAATCGGCTCGCCCTCTTTCAGGATCTGCCCCAGATTGACCATCCGGATGCCGAGATGGCCGGCAAAGGGGGCGCGGATGGTTTTTTTGGCGATGACCGTCCGGATGTTGTCGGCCTGGGCGGTTGCCTGTTCGGCCTTCGCCTGGGCATTGTCATATTCCGCCTGCGATATGCTTTGGGAGGCCAGGAGCTGACTGAAGCGCTCAAGGTTGGTGCGGGCGAACGACTCCGTGGTGGCAAGCGCCCGGAGCTGCGCCTCCTCCGAAGAGGTGTCCAGCCGGAGCAGCAGGTCGCCGGCCCGGGCCAGCGAGCCCGGCGTAAAGGCGATCTCCACCACCTTGCCGGGCAGGTCCGCGGCCACGGTCACCCCCTGCTTCGCGGCCAGCGAGCCCACCGCGGCAATGGTCTGATCCCAGTCTTCGGTCCGCGCCGCGGCCACGGTCACTGTTGCGGGCGGCTGTGCGAAATGTTTGCCTTGATCGATCATCCGGCGGATCTGCAGGGTCTTGATGCCGGCGAGGATGCCGACCACCACAACCAGGCCGGCAAGGGTGAGGAGTATGCGTTTTATCATATGCCAGATCCGCAGAAATTATGAATTGAGCTTCCCCTGCCGGGGCGGATAGCCAGCGGCATCGCTTACTTGGAATCACAGCAGGTTGCTGTCACCAGAAAATAATTCCCTATACTTAGATGATAGCGGCGACGATGTCAACGTGCAGAGTAGGGAATGTTCATTGTTGTTCCGTTATTGCAAGAATTGATAACCACTAAATATTCCTTGCTTTTTAAGATGGAGAGGGCTACTTTTTCGATTCGAAAGAAGTTCTGTCTGGCAAATTTTATCGGGATGCTTTGATGCAATTACGGGTTCTGTCCTACAACATCCACCGGGCCATCGGCATAGACCGCCTTTTCCGGCCGGCGAGGATTGCCAAGGTTTTGCGCCACCATGAGGCGGATCTGGTGCTGCTGCAGGAAGTCGATGTCGGGGTGCCGCGCTCCGGCATGCTGGACCTGGCCGATGAGATGTCGAACGCCGCCGGGTATCCCTATCATGCCATCGGCCTCAATGTCGAGTTGAGCGAGGGAAGCTACGGCAACGCCACCTTGAGCCGCTGGCCCATTATCAGACAACGGAACATCGATCTTACCGTCGGCGACCGCAAGTGCCGGGGCTGCCTGTACACCAGGGTGGCGCTTGACGCCGGCGACGAGCCGGAGCGGCAGATCGACATCTTCAACATGCATCTGGGGTTGACCTCCCAGGAGCGGGTCCGGCAGGTGGGTACTTTAATCCACGCGCCCGAGTTCGCGGCGCTTCGAGCAACCGACCGCCCCTGCCTGGTCGGGGGAGACTTCAACGACTGGGGCACCCTGCTTGCCCCGATCTTTACCGACATTCTTGATTTTGAGTGCGCCACCAACCACAGCGGCGGCTATCATAAGCCGTACCACACCTATCCTTCCTTTTCGCCGGCCGGCGGCCTAGACAAGATATTCTTCCGGGGCCCGCTGCAGCTTGTCAGGCGACGGCGTTGCTGGATGGGACTGACCAGAATCGCCAGCGACCATCTGCCAGTCATCGCCGATTTCGAGTATTAAAAAAGTTGTTTAGTCCGTTAGGCTGTAGTCTTTTAGGTAAAAAGAGACAAAAGGACGGATGGAAGTTAACTTTATAAAGCAAGTACCGCCAGCCTACAGGCTAACCCCCTACAGACTATCCACCTGAACAGTTACGATTTCCCTTGCCAATCGGCGCGGGCCGGGTATTTTGTGGCGCATGACGCAAACAGGGAACAATACCGGGCTACGGCTGAGCCTGCCGCTTTGGGGGGTGCACAGCCTGATGGTACTGGCCGCTGTCCTGGTCTCAACCTCTTTCACGGTGGGCGCGGCGATCACCCGCGGCCTGGACCCGGCCGTCCTGCTGCTGGTCCGGTATGTGGTGGCCGCCCTGCTTTTTGCGCCGCTCCTCGCGGCCCGGCAGGGGATTGTCCGGCCCGATCTTCGCCAGCTCGGCGGCTACAGCGCGATCAGCGCCTGCACCGTCGGCTTTTTTTGGTGCATGTTCGAGGCGCTCCGCTATACCAGCGCCTTGAACACCAGCGTTATTTTTGCCCTGGTGCCCGGTATTTCCGGGATCTACAGCGCGGTGTTTCTCGGGGAGCGGCTGGGCCGCAACCGCCTGCTGGCCCTGCTCTTCGGCATGGCCGGCGCCCTCTGGGTCATTTTCCGGGGCGATCCGGCCCGCTTGCTGGCCATGGAGATCAACCACGGCGACCTTATTTTTCTGGCCGGCTGCTTTTTGATGGCCGCCTATACGCCGCTGGTAAAGAAGCTGCATCGCCGGGAATCCATGCTGGTCATGACCTTCTGGGTTCTGGTCACCGGGGCCGGCTGGCTTATTTTGCTTTCCCTGCCGCAACTGGGCCGGGTCGACTGGTTGGCCGTCGCGCCGGAGGTCTGGGCCGGCATCCTCTACCTGGCGATTTTTTCGACTATCGTCACATTTTATCTTACCCATGTCGCCACCCTTTATCTTGGTCCCACTCGGGTGATGGCCTACAGCTATTTCTATCCCGCCTTTGTGCTGCTCATCGACTGGGGCTTCGGCCACGGCCTGCCGGCGGCCGTGACCCTGCCCGGCGTCGGCGTGGTTACCCTGGCCACCGTTGTGCTGCAGCGCGGGGCGGTCGAGCCCGTCTGTCGCCGGCCACCGGCGGAACAGGGGCCGTGCGGGCGATGAACAACAAGACCGATTTGTGCAATTTTACCCGGGAGCAACTGGCCGGGTATTTCAAGGATATCGACCTGCCTCCCGGCCGGGCCGTCCAGGTATTTGCCTGGTTGCAGCGGCCGGGCATCGGGGATTTTGCCGCGATGACCGGGGTCAGGCAGGAGATTCGCGCCACCCTGGCCAAACATGCCCGAATCAGCCGGCTGACGCCGTCCGCAATAGCGGAGTCTCGGGACGGCACTGTTAAATACGGCTTCCGGCTGGACGATGGCGCGGTGATCGAGAGCGTGCTGATTCCCGACGAGAGCGGCCGTCATACCCTGTGCGTTTCCTCCCAGGCTGGCTGCGCCATGGGCTGTGGCTTCTGCCTGACCGGCAGCCAGGCTTTTGTCAGGAACCTGCGGCCGGCGGAAATGGTCAACCAGGTCCTTGCCGTGCTCGAGCAGATGATCCAAAGCGGCGTTGCGCGGCCCACGGTCCGAGAGTTGATCAACAACCTGGTTTTCATGGGCATGGGCGAACCGCTCGCCAATTATGACAACCTGATCACGGCCCTGGCGGTATTGATGGATGCAAAAGGGCTTGAGTTCACCGCGCGGCGGGTCACGGTCTCCACCTGCGGCATTGTCCCCAGGCTTGCGGATCTGGCCCGCGACACCCGGGTTAACCTTGCCGTTTCCCTGCACGCTGCCGACGATGCAACCCGCAGCCGGCTGATGCCAATCAACCGGACCCATGGTCTGGAGGCCCTGCTAGCCGCCTGCCGCGCCTATCCGCTCGCAAAAGGCAAGCGTATCTTGATGGAATATGTCATGCTCCAGGGAATCAACGATTCGCCGGAAGCAGCGCAGCGGCTGGCCGACCGGTTGGCCGGCATCCCCTGCCGGATTAACCTGCTGCCCTATAACGCCTCTGCCTGCCTGCCGTATGCATGCTCCTCGGCAGCGGTGATTCTGGAGTTCCAGGCAGTGCTGCGCCGGGCTGGTTTCCGAACACTCATCCGGGACAGCCGCGGCGCTGATATCGGCGCTGCCTGCGGCCAGCTGGCCGGCCGAGTCTCCGGGCCGGCCGAAGAGCAAAGCCAATGCAGTTGAGACCGGAAAAGGCAACTGCCGGATCAGCGTTGCCGGCCATCACAGTGATTTGTCCTGTTGTCGATATTCACCGGTTGCCGTTTTCATCGTACTTGTGCCGGGCCAGATCAACTCGGGCTTGATGATGGCTATGTCGGGCACGTTTTGCTCCTTTATTTTTGCAACTTCTTCTGACCTTTGCCGGTCAACGCCTTGAAATTTTTGCTCGTCACCACGGGCTTGCCAGCCCGCTCCTCAATATCACAGCGGGTTCTGCCGGCCACGGAGCCGCCTTCCCGAGCATCCTTTTTCAGTGGCTCAAATCCCTGGGTGTCCCGGTCCCGGTGTAGTTTAGTCGTGGTCGCTTCGGCCAGCATAGTGAGGATCAGCTCGATATCGGTCATGTGGTCTCGCAGGTTTTCCCGTTCCAGCCCCTTCACCTGCTTGTATTCATCCACCTTCAGATCGAACGCCCCGTCCATGATCTCGTTGGTCAGGATGGCAAATTCCAGGCTGGTCCTTGCCCCCCGGTTCTGCCACTCGTCAGTCAGATCCTGCCGGACGGCAATGCCGCGCATCCGTTTATCGATCCACTCCTTGGGATAGCCCTTCTTTTCATAAAGCGTCTGCATCCGCGCCATGGAAAGCTCGGGGTTTTCGATCTCGTCGATCCGTTCCTTGCCGACCCGCGCCAGCCACCTCTTGAGCGGTTCCGCCTTTGGCGACGGGATGGATTGGATGATACGAAGCAGACTTTCGACATTGGCGCATTGGGTCTTGCGTCGTTTCCCATCCGCAGCGATAAGTTCAAGGGGGGGACAAAATGTCCCCCAGTTGGAATTCAGTTCAGCATCCCGCTTGCGCATTTTTTTAATGTAGTCCCTGACATTGACGGAATCAGTCAACGCCTCAACCACATCAGCGACGGAGAAGTACCACTTCTGGTCATCTTCGTTCCATGCCGACCGAATTTTTTTAGATTCAAACAACTTGATATTGCTCATGCTTTCTCCTTTATCGACGATTTTCTTTGCCCGCATCATCACGACAGATCCCCAGAAAATCGCAGCCGCCGCATCGCTCCATCCGGCAGAGCCGGTTTTCCTTAATCTCCCGGCCGGCGGTCACGATCGCCTCCTCCGACTGACGGAGCATGGCGTCATCGACCAGTTCGCGCACCGTTGCCCCAGCCCCTTCATCGAGGTTGTAAATCTCCACAAGGTCAGCCCGGCTGCCGGTGAGTTGCTGGTAGCCCAAGGCATAAATGTGCAACTGCTGGCGGGTGACGTTCTCCTCCTGGGAGCGCTCGGTTGATTTGAAATCGATGATGATAACCTCCCTGGTGTCGAGCCGGCGGATAAGGTCGATCCGGCCGTGGACAACGATTCCCTCGGCCAGCTTCAGTTCTATGGTCTGCTCGGCGTATTCGACCTTGTCGAGCAGGGGGCCGTTCTCCTTGAGATAACGCCGCAAGGCCCGGTCCGCCTGTACGCGCATATCGTCCTTCAGGCTTTGCCAGGCGTAGGGGAGATGGAGATGGGTATCGAGGAGGGCCGGCACGTTTTCAGGCTTGAGATATTCGCCATCCAGGGCCTTGCGGTGCACTTCGGCCAAGGCGTCGTGCAGGGATTTGCCAAAGCCGATTTTTTCATGAAAGCCGGGGTTGAAGCCGTACAGGAAACGCAACTTGAACTGATAAGGGCATTCGTAGAAGTATTTCAATTCGCTGAAGGTCAGGACCACCTCGGCCTCCGAGGCGCTTGCGGCTGAGGGGATCCTGTTCACGGCTTCGGCCCTGGGTTCGCGGGTGAGGACATGGGAGGCAGCGGAAGGGGCGGCAACCTCGTTTACGAATTGCGATTGCTTGGCGAACATACCCTTTGACGCCTCCGGCGCCCAGGAGCAGAAGAGATACTTCTTGCTCCTGGTCAAAGCGACATAGAAAAGGCGACGTTCGTCTTCCTCGCTGCCGTCATAACGGGCCGAGCCGATGACCGCCTCCGAAGGGATCACGTGGGACCAACTCCGACCGCCTTGCTTTTTGGAGGGGAAGCGATTGCGCAACAGGTTGGGGATGAAGACCACCGGAAACTCCATGCCCTTGGCCTGATGCACGGTCATGACCTGGACCGCGTCCGGTGTGGCGAAGCCTGCGCTTTCCCATCCCTCGGGATAGTAATCCTCAGCCTGGTGCTGGAGAAACCAGGCAAAACCCTTGTAGAGACTGGCTTGGTCGCTGTTGAAGTGGATGGTTTCGTAATCGGAGATGAGCTGGCTGAACTTGCCAAGGTTATAGTAGACGATTTCGCCACGGGTGCGATGACCGCCGCCGTCATCCGGGATGACATCCTCCCGAAGGGCGATCGCCTCAAGAAAGGCGAGATAGGTGCGCTGCAGGGAAAACGCCGACTTGCGCCATTCTTCAGGCCATGCAGCCAGGCGTTGGTCCAGCATGTCGATGGCCTCGGCAATCTTTTTAGGTGCAAGGCCAAGATCGGCGATTTTCCACAAGGCAGTCAGTCCGTCACGGCTTTCCTCATCAACCAGATAGCAAAAGATACCGGTGGCGGCTCTTGCCTCGGCGGTGTCGAAGAGGCCGGCCATGCCCTTGACGACATACGGGATATTGGCCGCCCGCAGGGCCTGAAGTATGGGGGCCGCGCTGTTTTTCACGCTGCGCAGAAGGATGGCGCAGTCACTCCAGGCAAGGCCGCGCGTAACACCTTTCTCCGTAAATGGCATTCCCGGTACTTCCTTAATCTTCCTCGCAATCCACGCCGCTTCCTGATTGGGATCGGCAAAGCCAAGACACAGCAGGTCGCCACGCTGGAAGGCTTGCTCCTCCCTGCTTGCCATGGTCTTGGCAAGGCGATCCGCATTCCGTTCGACAACATTTCGAGCGGTTTCCACCACGCCCTTACTGCTGCGGAAATTCTCCGCCAGGGAGATTTGCCGCACTCCCGGATATCTATCGGAAAAACCCAGGATATTGGCGATATCGCTGCCGTTCCATTGGTAGATGGTCTGGTCGTCATCTCCGACCACGCACAACTGGGCACCGAGGTTGTGAAGCCGCTTGATCAGACACTCCTGCAAGGGATTGACATCCTGGTACTCGTCCACAACCAGGTACTTTACCCTTGCGGCCTGTTTTTCCCGCAGTTCCGGGTTGTCTGCCAATGCGCTCACTGCCTCAAAGAGTATCCGGCTGTAATCGAGGTATCCCTTCCTGTCCAACAGGGTATGATACTTGCCAAGAGCAGCCCTGACCGGATGGTTACCAAGGGCAGCCGCATCGATTTGGGCTTCCCGGACAATGGAGAGGATTTTCTGGTACAGTTTTGAGTCATGCCAGCCTTTGAGGGACTTGCCGTCGTGCGTCTTGAGATCTCTCAAGCCCGACTCTTTGTTGTGTCGGTCTATCAACAGACGCTGCTGGACATCGCTTAACACACTGTACTTCAGATACTTGAAGAGGTGAGTTTGCAGCATGTCGAGACAGAAGCCGTGGATCGTGCCGACAAACATTTCCGCCAACCCGAACTGGTCGTCAAGCTGTTTACGGGCAAGGCGATGGATTCTGTCCTTCAACTCTCCAGCCGCCTTGTCCGTAAAGGTGAAGGCAACGATGTTTGCCGGAGTGATGCCAGCCGGTCCTTTTGTCTTGAGGATATTGACAATCCGCTGAGAAATCACCTGGGTCTTGCCGGAGCCGGCGCAGGCTATGATCTGGAGATTGCCGTCGAGGTGGTTGATCGCTTCCTGTTGGCTGGACGTGTATTTCATGCGCTTCTCTCACGGAGTTTGGTAAATCGGCAGAATCCCTTCCCGTGCAAAGCTGAAGGTCTGATCTCCCGCTATGATGAGATGATCCAGGACTTTTATATCGAGTGGCCCCAGCGCCTGGACAAGGAGCTTGGTCAACTTGTGATCCTGGCTGGAAGGCCGGGCCGTTCCGGCCGGATGGTTATAGGCCAGGATGACCGAGGCGGCACGATGACGAATCGCTTCTTCAGCCACATGCCGCGGATGTACGGAGGCGTTTTTGACTGTCCCCTCGCTGATTAGGGAAGGATACAAGACACGGCATTGGGTGTCGAGGCACAAAACGTAGAAGACTTTCTCCGGTCGCCCGGCCATCAAGGGGGTGAGGTCTTCGGCAACCGCCTCCGAACTGGTCAGGCGCGGCCGGTCCAGGAGAACCCGGTCATGAAAATAGCGCCGTGTCACCTGTGGGATCATGGCCAGAAACAAAGCCGCCTTTTCCCCCATCCCTTCAACCGAAGCCATATCCTTGGGGTCGGCTTCCACAACGGCCGATAAAGAGCCAAAGCGCTTTATCAATCGATGAGCAATAGGGTTTGTGTCACCCCTTGGGATGGCATGAAACAGGAGCAGTTCCAGAACCTGGTGATCTTCGAAGCTGTCGGATTCTTCTTCCAGGAAGTGTTTCCTTCGGCGATCCCGATGGCCGGTGTGGAGGTTATCGTTGTCCATTATTACAACACCTGTAGGGCAGTGCTTAGGATTAATCACTTTGATTATAGTAAGATGGCTCCGCTTTCCCGCCAGCCGGCTACCCGGATGTTGTCTTGCGTGTGGGTATCGGTTGTTATTCTATGCAATCTATCAATTATTTTTGCAAATTTCATAGAATATGCCGGGCCGCCATCTTGCGGGTCAAGAAAGATTTGCATCCGGAAAACGGCAGTTGAACGGGTTCTGTTTTCGTGTAAGATGCTTTACCGGCGCCGGGATCACCGCAGCCGGCGACGACACTCGAGTTGCGTCAATGGGTTGAAGAGAGGGAATATTGCTGGTGAGCCATCCTGTCGAGCCGGAACAAGTAAATTCTGACGATGCCGCCGGGGCTGCCCAACAGGTCGTTGAGGTGGTGCGGGCGGTGCTGGCGGAGTTGCATCCCGGCCAGCAGGATGTGGTCAATGTCGAACTCGACAGTTCGCTCGACCGGGATCTGGGCCTTGACAGCCTGGGCCGGACCGAACTTCTGGCCCGCCTGGAGAAACGTTTCGACGTCATCCTGCCCGAACAGGTGCTGGTGACGGGCGAAACGCCGCGCGACCTTTTGCAGGAGGTGCTCCGGGCCGGGGCCAGAGAAAAGCCATCTGCCGCGCCGGCCGCCGCCGCGGTTGCGGAATCGCCGACCGGTGCCGTGGCCCTCCCCCATGCCGCCGCCACCCTGGTCGATGTCCTGGCCTGGCATGCGGCCCGCCATCCGGATCGGCCGCATATCCGGCTCTATAACGATGAGAGCGCCGGCGAACTCATCACCTACGGGGCGCTCCTGCAGGGGGCGGAAGAGTTGGCCGTTGGCCTGCAGCTCCGCGATCTGGCGCCGGGCGAGGCGGTGCTCATTATGCTGCCCACCGGCCGCGACTATTTTTTTGCGTTTTTCGGCGTGCTGCTGGCCGGCGGCGTGCCGGTGCCGGTCTATCCGCCCGGTCGGTTGAAGCAGATCGAGGAGCATCTCCGCCGCCATGCCGCCATTGCCGCCAATTGCCGGGCGAGGGTGATGATCTCCATGGAGGAGGCAATGCCCTTTGTCCGGCTCATGCATGCGCTGGCACCAGACCTGCGCCATGTGGTGACCGTGGCCGAGCTTGGCGAAGGCGGGTCAGCCGCCGACCTGCGGCGGCCGGCGGTGGCGGCAGCGGACATCGCTTTTCTCCAGTACACCTCGGGCAGCACCGGCGCGCCCAAGGGGGTGGTTCTCACCCACGCCAACCTGCTGGCCAACATCCGGGCCATGGGCCGGGCGATCCGGGTTGATGCCGACGATGTTTTTGTCAGCTGGCTGCCCCTTTACCATGACATGGGCCTGATTGGCGCCTGGCTGGGCAGCCTCTACCATGCGGCTCAGCTGGTCATCATGCCGCCGCTTTCCTTCATCGCCCGGCCGGCGCGCTGGCTGACGGCCATCCATCGTTTTGGCGGCACCCTCTCCGCGGCCCCGAATTTTGCCTATGATCTCTGTCTGCGCCGGATCGATGACCAGGAGATCGCCGGCCTTGATCTCAGTTCGTGGCGCTGCGCCTTTAACGGCGCCGAGGCGGTGAATACGGCGACGATGACCGGCTTTTTGGAACGGTTTGCCCGCTGCGGCCTGCGGCCCGGCGCCATGATGCCGGTTTACGGGTTGGCCGAGTCGTCGGTGGGGCTTGCCTTTCCACCCCTTGAACGCGGGGTGCTGATTGACCGCGTCCGGCGCCGGTCGCTCATGGAGCAGGCGTGGGCTGAGCCGGCCGCGGCCGATGATGCAACGGCGATTGCTTTTGTCGGCTGCGGCCATCCCCTGGCCGGCCATGAGATTAAAATCGTGGACATTGATGGCCGCGAGCTTCCCGAACGCCGGGAGGGGCGGCTCTATTTCCGGGGGCCCTCGGCCACGGCCGGTTATTTCCGCAACCCGGAAAAATCCGCCGGCCTGTTCAAAGGCGCCTGGCTCGATTCCGGGGACAAGGCCTATATCGTAGCGGGCGAGGTGTTTATCACCGGCCGGGCCAAGGATATCGTCATCCGGGCCGGTCGCAACATCTATCCGGAAGAGATTGAGGAGGAGGTCGGACGATTAGACGGTATCCGCAAGGGCAGTGTCACGGTTTTTGGCAGCCGGGAGCCGCAGGCGGGCACCGAGCGGT
>MGTE01000108.1:4580-6330 GCA_001799275.1 Deltaproteobacteria bacterium RIFOXYD12_FULL_57_12 | reverse complement strand
TCCCACCTGGGCGGGTATAGGCCGAAAGGCCCATGAATCGCTGGGCCGTGCGGATCATAATTTGCTAAATCTGCATCGTTGGACGCTGCGAAGGGTCGCGGCGCAGCCGTGCCGGAGGTGATGATGGTTCTCCTGGTCTTGGGCTTGCTGGTGTTCGCTGTTCCTTCCCATGCCGACGTTTTCGACGGTTCCGCCGGGCCGAAGCTGGCCGTGCCCTCCGTCGACAAGGCCGCCCTCGCCGCCGCGGCCTCGCCCCGGGCTGCCATGGAGCAGCCCGTTCCTCAGTCAGGCGCCGACCTTTTCTATTTCACGAAAGAGCAGGCGGACCTGGCCAATAAGATCTTCGGCTTCCGCTCCGAAGCGCGCGGCTATACCTTCGACGCGGACGTTCCCGCCGACATCCAGAGCCAGATGCGCAGCGACCTGGCGTTCGTGGCCGGGCTCCTGGGCAGCGGCGCCACGAAGCTCCATCATCAGATATTCGGGCCGGTGGGTGGCGCCGCCTACTCGAAGTTCTTCGAGACCCGCGTCTCGGCGATCGGCATGAACGGCTGCGGCAACGGCAACGCGGTGGCCTGCGTGATCCCCTTTTGGAATCCTTCGAAGATGTGGCTGACGAAGAACTACATCAAGTTCAGCCATCCTCAGGTCTCCCGGATGATGGTGGTCTATCACGAGGCCCGCCATACGGAGTCGCGCAACGGGAACTGGCCGCACGCCTCTTGCCCGCGGCCCTTCCGTGACGCCCAAGGACGAGATATGAAGAGCATCTGGACCGGCGCGCTCCTCGCCGGCGAGCCGGCCTGCGACGAGACCCCCTTCGGGTCCTATGGCTCCTCGACCATCATGCTCAAGAACATCGCCAAGTTCTGTACGAACTGCACCGACAAGGTGAAGATGGACGCCGCGCTCTACGCCGACGACCAGCTGGGGCGCATCATCGACGCGGACGCCCGCAGGCAGATGCAGGACGACCTGGGCAGATGAGGCCTCGCGTCGCGGCCGCAGGCGCGTTGGCTCTCGCGGCCCTCGTCTGGTGGGCTGCGCGCCGGCCGCCGCCCGCGCGGGACCCGCTGGTGACCCTCGAGGAGATCCTGCTCTCCCGCAACGACAACGATCCCAGGCTCGATACGGATTTCAACGGTCTCTCGGAGCAGGACCGGATCCTCATGCGCGTGAGGTATCGGGAGTTCGCCCCGGAGCGCCGCAACGAGCGCGGGACCATCGTCTACCTTCTGGGCAAGGATCCGCGGAGCTCGGAGGATTGGGACTTCCTTCGCGAGGTGGTTCGCGAGCCCCCGTGCCTGAGCCTGGCCGACTGCTCGAAGCGTTCGAAGGGAACCGCGGAGATGGGCGACGAGGTCACGCTCGCCTATCCCGCTTTGGTCGCCCTGAAGCAGGCCGAGCGCGCGCTGGCGCACGGCCCCTCGACGGGGGCCCGTGCCGTGATCGCCGACGCGAAGGCCTCGAAGACGCGCGCCGTCGCGCGGATGGCCGCCGAGGTCGGACGCCGGGCCGCTCCCGCGCGCTAAGGCGTCTCAAGCACTCGCCGGCGGACCTCGTCGCGGATGGCCAGCAGGAGGTCCTCCGTCGAGCTCATTTCACCTTCTCGAGAGAGGCCATCTCGGCGTATAGGTGGATGGCGGAGGCGATGGCTTTGCGGAACGTCCCTAGGTGCAGGCTCTCGTTCTCCGAGTGCGGGTTGGAGAGGGGGTCCTCGACGCCGATCATCAGCGCGGGCGCTCCCTTC
>MGTE01000108.1:0-4552 GCA_001799275.1 Deltaproteobacteria bacterium RIFOXYD12_FULL_57_12 | reverse complement strand
CTCGACGCCGATCATCAGCGCGGGCGCTCCCTTCAGCGCGTCGGAGAAAGGCCCCACGAACGGGATCGAGCCGCCGCAGCCCACGTCCACCGAGGCCCGGCCGTAGCCCTTCTTGAGAGCCCGGCGCGCGGCCGCGAAGGCGGGGGCATCGGTGTCCGTCGTCCAGGCGGGGTTGGCCGATTCTCCTTCGAACTTGACCTCCACGCCCCAGGGCGCGTTCTTGAGCAGATGCTTCTTGAGGGCCTCAAGGGACTTCTTGGCGTCCATGCCCGGCACCAAGCGGATGCCGACATGGCACCACGCCGAGTCGTTGATGATGTTGGCGCAGTCCTTCTTGTTGGAGGCCTGGATCGCGTTGACGGAGAACGCGGGCAGATACCAGTTCGCGCGCAGGATGTCCTTCGGGCCCGACATCAGCTTCGTCTTGGCGAACATGCCCGACTGGGCGCGGAAGGTCTTCTCGCTGAGCTTCAGGACCTTGAGGCTGGCCTCCATGTCCTTGGCCGGCTTCTTGACGTCCTTGTAGATGCCCGGGATCGTCATGCGGCCCTTGGCGTCCGTGCAGGAGGCGATCATCTTCGCCAGCGCCTGGACCGGGTCGGGCAGGGGGCCGCCCCACATGCCGGAGTGCAGCGGATGGTCCATCGAGCGCACCGTCACGTCCAGCGCCAGGAGGCCGCGCAGGGCCACAGTGATCGAGGGAGTCTTCTCGTCGAAGTTGCCGGTGTCGGTCAGCACGATCGCGTCGGCCATCACCTTGTCGGCGTACTTCTTCAGGAACGGCTCAAGGTTGTCGGAGCCGCACTCCTCCTCGCCCTCGATGAGGATCTTCACGTTGACCGGGAGCTTGCCGTGGGTCTCGAGCCATGCGGAGATGGCGCTGGTGTGCGTGACCGCGCCGGCCTTGTCGTCGGCCGTGCCGCGCCCGTAGAGGCGGCCGCCGCGCTCGGTCGGTTCGAAGGGCGGGGATTTCCACAGCTCCTCGCGTCCCGCCGGCTGGACGTCGTGGTGCGCGTAGAGGAGAAGCGTCGGCTTGCCGGGGGCGTGCAGCCAGTCGGCGTACACGTAGGGGTGGGAGCCCGGCAGCGTCAGGATCTCGACGTTCTCCAGCCCTCTCGCCTTGCAGAGCGCGGCCACCGCTTTGGCCGAGCGCACCAGCTCCTTCGGGTCGAAGCCCGGGAAGGAGACGCTGGGGATTCGGGAGAGGACTTTGAGCTCCTCCAGGAAATCAGGGTAGTGCTGCTCGGCGTAAGCGAGGGCTTTATCGGTATCCATGCGCGGATTCTACTACAAGGATATCGGGGTCAGGCCTTTAAATTTAAAGGCCTGACCCCTCCCCTCATTGGTAGAATCCTGGAGGATGCCACTCCTGCAGCGCTACATCATCCGCCAGTTCCTGCCCGTCTTCGGGGCCGGGCTCGCCCTCTTCCTGGGCGTGCTGCTGATGAACCAGTTCCTCCGGCTCTTCGCCACGGCCATGCTCAAGGGGCTGCCGCTGCTGTGGATCCTGACCTGCTTCTCGCGACTGCTGCCTTCCTTCACCACCCTCGCGGTGCCGATGGCCTTTCTGGTGGCGGTGATGGTCACTCTCGGACACCTGACGGATACCGGAGAGGTGATGGCTCTGCGCGCGGCCGGCTTCTCCTTCCATGAGATCGCCCGGCCGTTCCTCTGGATGGCCCTGGCGCTATCGATGCTGATGCTCATCGTCAACCATAAGGTCGGCCCGGATGGCTTTCACTCCTTCAAGAGGCGCACGAGCGAGGCGGCGCAAAAGATCGCCAGGATCGATCTGCGCCCGCGCACCTTCACGCCGGTCGGCCCGTGGCGGCTCTACGCGCGCGACGTCGTCCCGAGCACGGGGCATCTCGAGGGTGTCTACCTCGTGCGTCCCAACCGGGAGGAGTCCCTGCGCATCAACGCCCGGGAGGGGAGCATCACGCTCGACCCGGGGCGAGGCGTGGACCTGGAGCTCATCGACGGCCAGCTCGTGCTGCCGAACAAGGAGCCGGAGCGCTTCACCTCGGGACGATTCGAGCGCTACCGCGTGCATCTTCCTCTCGAGGCGCCTGTCGTGCCGCGCGAGCCGGATATGCAGGAGATGTCGACCAAGGTCCTCTTCGAGAAGGCGGCCCGGCCGGGGCTGCTCGAGGAGAAGCGCCTCGAGTATCTCGTGGAGGCATCCGTTCGCTCCGCCGGGGCGCTCTCTCCGTTCGTCTTCTTTTGGCTGGCGACCCCGCTGGGCCTGGGGTTGCGCCGCCGCGCGCGCGGCGCGGACTTCGTCGCCAGTCTCGCGGTGATGTTCGTCTTCTACGGCCTGCTCGTGGTCGGAGTCAGCCTGGGGCGCCGTCACGCCGGGCTGGCGTCTTTCGCCCCCTGGCTGGCGGATGTGGTGGGGCTGGCGATCGGATCTTGGCTGACGCGCATGGCGGCCTCCCAATGACGATCTACACGCGCTACATGATGAAGCGCTTCCTCACCCCCTTGGTCTTCGGGCTGGGGCTTTTCGCCATCCTCATCTTCCTGGGCGACACCTTCGACAAGATGAACTACATCGTGAAGTCGAAGGCCTCTCTGCTGACCATCCTCGAATGCCTGTGGCTGGGCGTGCCTTATTGGGCCACGCGCGTGATCCCGATGGCGACCTTGCTGGCGACTTTGGTGGCGATGAGCGGATTCGTCCAGAGCGGCGAATGGCTGGCCACGCAGGCCTGCGGTCTGGAGACGAGGCGCTTCTGGCTGCCCATCCTCTGGACCTCGCTCGCGGTCTCAGTCCTTGCCTTCGTCGCCCAGGAGACGGTCATGCCGGCGGCCTGGGCCCGGTCGCGCCGGCTCTGGCGGGAAAAGGTCCACCCGGAGCCCGAGTATTCGATGTACAGCGACGTGGCCGTCGCCGTCGACGACAAGCTTTTCATCCGGACCATCCTGCTCCGCCTCAAGGACGGGACGATGGAGAGGCCTTTGCTCGAGAGAGTGGGGGCGGAGGGCGTCTATTCCCAGCTCGACGCCCGTGCCGCGGCCTGGGATGGGGCGGCGAAGCGCTGGGTGTTCCAGTCCGGTGTGGAGCGGACCTTCACCCCGGAGGGCGTCATAGAGCAGCCGTTCCAGACGAAGGTGTCGGACCTGGACGCCTCGCCGGCGGACCTCATCCCGAGGCCGATCAATCCCGACGAGATGTCGCTGCGCGAGGTCCTCTCCTATTCGCACCGCGTCGGCCGCTTCGGGGGCTCGCCGCGCGAGTACGAGGTCGCCGCGCAGTCCAAGATCGCCTACCCCTTCGCCAACCTCGTGATCTGCGCCCTCGGCATCCCCATCGCCCTACGCCTGCGCAAGTCGTCGCGCGTGGTCAGCTTCTGCGTGGCCCTGGCCGTGTCCTTCGCCTACCTCTGGTGCATGGAGGTCGGCCGCGCGATGGGCGTGGGCGGTCGCCTTCCTCCCTGGGCCGCGGCCTGGATGGCGAACGCCGGCTTCGGCGTCCTCGCCGCAGCCCTCATCCACCGCTGGGACCTGTAAGAGGGTCAGGCCTTTAAAGTTTTTAATGAGCGCGCGCTCATTAAAAACTTTAAAGGCCTGACCCTCGTTGATTAGGGGGTCTTCGTTGACTCCGCGTCCAGGTCCTTCTGGGCCTTATCGGCCGCCTCTCGGATCTCGATGACCTTCTGCGTCGACATGGGCTGCTCGTCGGCCTGAGCCGCGGGCGCGGGCTCGTCTTGCGGCGCGGGAGCGGCGGAGGGCTTGGAATCGGAGGAGCCGCCGAAGAGGATGCTGAGTTGGAGGGCGACATAGGCTTCCTTTGGGATCTTCGTCTGCTTGCCTTCGCTCTCCGTGGTCACATTCTTCGGGCTGACGGCGGCTGACACATCCAGCATGACATGGAGGAAGTTGAGGCCCAGGCCCGCGGTCAGCATCGTACCCGAGCCGGTCTCGGCCAGGTTGCGCATCAGGCCGACGCGCAGAGGGATGTTGATCCAGGAGCGGTTGAAGATGTTGAACTCGTTGCCGATGCCGAACTGGCGGCTGGCCACGTTATCGACGGGGGTCAGGTTCCGCGTCAGGTCGATGTCGGTCGCGATATTCCACCAGTTGAAGGGGGAAATCGACGCGCCCATGCGGACCTGCGGGTTGACGGCGTATTTGCTCACCGCGCCTGCGGCGACGGCGGCGTCGGGCTGGGTGAACTTGGGATTGTTGAGGTTGCGGCCGACCAGGCCGAAGCGAGGGTGCAGGGGGACGTCTTCGAAGGTCTTGTTGACATCCCAGAGGGCCCCCAGGTCGACTCCGAAGTTGTTGCTCTTCTTGGCGCCGTCCTTGAACTTGGAGAGCATGTTGTCATTGTTGTTGTTGTTGCGCAGGACGAAGTAGTCGTAGTAGCCGACCTGCGCGCTCATCACCTTAAGGTTGCCGCCGAGGAAGACCCCAGGGGCGAAGGGGAGTTCTCGGCCGTAGCCGACGCCGAGTTCCATGACTTGCGCGCCTTTCAGGGTCAGCTTTGAGTTGTTGACCCCGTTCTGGATGTCTGTGGCGCTTTTGTTGACGTTATCGATGGTCGGCA
>MGTE01000107.1:23387-33241 GCA_001799275.1 Deltaproteobacteria bacterium RIFOXYD12_FULL_57_12 | reverse complement strand
GCCGAGCGCTCCGGCCAACGGTGAACCGGCCAAGGCCGCCACCGTGACTCGCCAGGACATCCGGGTCGACCTTGTCAAGCTGGACAATCTGATCAACCTTATCGGCGAGTTGGTGATTTCCGAAAACATGCTCATCCACAACCCGGATCTTGAGAATCTCGAACTTGAGAATTTCAACAAGGCGGCCCAGCAGATGGGCAAGATCATCCGGGATCTCCAGGAAATGGCCATGATTATCCGGATGGTACCGGTCTCCGGGCTGTTCCGTCGTATGATCCGGCTGGTGCACGACATCTCCGGCAAGGCGGGCAAAAAGGTTGATCTGCAGTTGCTCGGGGAGGAAACCGAGATCGACAAGACGGTCATCGAGACCATCAGTGATCCCCTGGTACATCTGCTGCGCAACTCCCTGGACCACGGCCTGGAGCCCCCTGAGGAGCGGCGGCGGAACGATAAGCCTGACAAGGGGGTCATCAAGCTTTCCGCCCGGCACGAGGAAGGAGAGGTCTGGATAACGGTTGAGGATGACGGCAGGGGGCTGGACCGGGAGAAACTTCTGGCCAAGGCGATCAGTCGCGGGATGATCGAGGGCGATGGCTCCGAAATGAGCGACCGGGAGGTCTTTCAACTGATCTTTGCGCCGGGCTTCTCCACGGCTGAGAAAGTAACCGACATTTCCGGCCGCGGCGTCGGAATGGATGTGGTCAAGCAGAACCTGGAAAAGATCAAGGGCAAGATTGAGGTGACCAGCAAGACTGGCAAGGGTACCAGGATCAATCTTCGCATTCCGCTCACCCTGGCGATCATCGACGGCATGTTGATCCGGGTCGGCAGGGCGCGATGTATTCTGCCCCTGCTGGCGATTCGCGACATATTCCGGCCGGAGGCCAAGGCCATCACCACGACGCCGGACGGCCAGGAATTGGTCAATGTCAGGGGGAAATTTTACCCTATCATCCGGCTGCATGCTTTCCTGACCGATGACCCCGATGATGAGAAGGATTTGGCGGATGGGGTGCTGGTCCTGGTGGAGCACCAGGGCAGCGGACTCAGCCTTTTCGTGGACGAGATCCTGGGTCAGCAGCAAACGGTTATTAAGGCCCTGGCCGGCTATTTCGGGAGTGCCAGGTATGTCTCGGGCTGCACTATCCTGGGGAACGGTGAAGTCTGCCTGATCCTGGATGTGGGCGGGTTGATCGAGCTTGAGGGCAAAAGATTGGGTTGAGGTGCAGGAAGTCGGCATTGACAGCCTCGCAAAAAAAACGCTGCAACGCAGGTGTTCGGATTTTTTGTTTTTGCGACACCGGCAGAATTGCAGGTGGCAACCGGGGGAAGAGAGATGGCAGAGAACACTACGGCAGAAGATATGGACATGGATGCCTTCGATGGGGATGAGGATGCCCAGAAGGGGAAATTCCTGACGTTTCATCTGGCAAACGAAGACTACGGGATTGAGATCCGTTTTGTCACCGAAATCATCGGCATTCAGAAGATTACCGAGGTTCCGGAGATGCCCGACTACGTCAAGGGGGTCATCAATCTGCGGGGCAAGGTCATTCCGGTCATGGATGTGCGGCGGCGTTTCAGGCTGCCACCCCGAGAATATGACGACCGCACCTGCATCATCGTGGTTGATGTGGGTAGCCGGGCGGTCGGGCTGGTGGTGGACAAGGTCAACGAAGTCGCCGATATCAGCGACAGTCAGATCGAGCCGGCGCCGCGGGCCGGCTCTGACAAGGCCGGGCAGTACATCCGGGGGATGGGCAAGATCGGCGACGAGGTCAAGATTCTGCTGGATGTCAACAGGCTGCTGTTTGACGAGGAGCTGGCCGGGCTGGGCAGCTAGGAGAAGTGATGTTGCGAAATTTCGGGCGAACGGGCAAGGGCATCGTCTGCACTGACTTGGGTCGGGCTGTCAGATGCGGTACGGGATGAGTTGTCAGCACAGTGTAGTCCATAACTAGGGGGGATGATTGATGAAGATATCGGTAAAACTGTTGGGAGGCTTTGGCATTGTGGCGCTGATCTGCGGCCTTGTCGGGGGGGTGGGCTGGTATGGAACGAGCAGCACAAAGGCGGGCCTTTCCGAGGTGGCTGACGTGCGGCTGCCGTCTGTCGAAAATGTCGGGCTGATGATGGAGTCCATGCGTGAAATTCAGGCGATCGAAAGAACCATTGTCAACCCTACCCTCACAGCTGAAATCCGCCGCCAGGAGATCGCCGGCATGGAAAGGCCATGGAAGGCGTTCGAGGAAGGGATGCAGCGCTATAAGGCGTTGCCCAAGACCGCCGAGGAAACCGCTCTGCTTGCGAAGTTGGATGCTGGCCTGTCGAAGTGGAAGGTCGAACACGACAAGCTGGCAGGCCTGGTGTCCCACATCAAACTGAACAATGTCGGCAATCTGGAAACCATCCTGGTGGCCAGGCGGCTTGATCATGTCCGCTGGGTCGCGACGCTCAATATCGCTATCACCGAGAACAAGGAGTTCAAGGGGCAACTCGATCCGAAGCTCTGCGGGCTTGGCCGCTGGATGGCCGATTTCAAGTCCGGTGACGCGGAGTTTGACGCCATGCTCCATAAATTCGATGAACCTCATGAAAAACTTCACAATCTGGGCGCTGAAATCGTCCAATCAATCGGCAGTGGCGATTCCCGCGAGGCCAGAAAAAAATTCGATGCCGAGGTGGTGCCGACCCTGAAGATCATTGAAGGCCTTTTTGACGAGGACCTCGCCTCTGTGAAAAAGGATCTGGACAGCCTGAGCGCCGGCCTGGAACTTGCCTTTGGCGTTGAGAAGCAGGCCCTTGAGGAATTGATTGCAACCATGGACCAGATAACGAAAATGAGCGCCGAGCTGGCCGCCAGCAACAGCGCCGCGGCTGTCCGTAGCGCCGGCCGCAGCCAGGCCCTGGCCGCCATTGCCGTGCTGCTCGGAATCGCCGCCGCCCTCAGTTTCGGGTATTTCATTTCCCGCGGCATCACCGAGCCGCTGCATCGGGCGGTTGCGATCCTCGCCAAGATCGGTCTTGGCGATACCAGTGAAACCATGGAGATGGGCCGCGCGGTCAACTGCTCCAGCCATAAGAAGTGCGGCAAGGCCGAATGCCCCAGCTACAACCGGGTCGACCACTGCTGGGTGACCAGCGGCTCGTTCGCCGCGGTCAAGCATTGTCCGCGGGCCAAGAAGGGCGAGGACTGCCGGACCTGCGAAGTCTACGGCGCCAAGACGGAGATGGAGGAGCTCGGTTCGATTCTGGGCGGGTTATCCAACAACCTGGCCGCCCGGGAACATCTGGCCATGGCGATTGCCGGCGGCGACCTGACCCAGGAGGTCGAACTTGCCTCGGACAAGGATCTGCTCGGCAAGGGGCTGCAGATCATGGTGAACAACCTGCGCGACATCATCGGCGAGGTGCAGACCGCTGGCGATCAGATTGCCTCGGGTGCGGCCCAGGTGTCGGATGCCAGCCAGAGTCTTTCCCAGGGGGCCACCGAATCCGCCGCCTCGCTGGAGGAGATTACCAGTTCCATGAACGAGATGGCCTCGCAGACCAAGACGAATGCCGAAAATGCTGCCCAGGCCAATCAGCTGTCCGACCAGACCAGAAAGGCGGCGGAGAACGGCACCGGCCAGATGCAGAGCATGGTGAAGGCCATGTCCGAGATCAACGAATCGGGCAAGAGTATTTCCAAGATTATCAAGGTGATTGACGAGATCGCCTTTCAGACCAATCTGCTGGCGCTGAACGCCGCCGTAGAGGCGGCGCGGGCCGGCAAGCACGGCAAGGGATTCGCGGTGGTGGCCGAAGAGGTCCGCAATCTGGCGGCTCGCAGCGCCCAGGCGGCCAGGGAAACCGCCGAATTGATCGAGAGCTCGGTGCAGAAGACCGAGAACGGCGCCGGGATCGCCACCAACACCGCGGCCGCCCTGACTGAGATCGTTCGTGGGGTTTCCAAGGTGAGCGATCTGCTCCAGGAGATTGCCGCCTCCTCCAACGAACAGGCCCAGGGGATTGCCGAGGTGACCCAGGGGCTCGGCCAGATTGATCAGGTCACCCAGCAGAACACGGCCAATGCCGAGGAAACGGCCGCGGCTGCCGAAGAGCTTTCCGGACAGTCGGCAACGCTGCAGCAGATGCTGGCCCGTTTTCGCTTGCGTGCAACAGGGACGCAGGGAATGGCCGGGGCACCGCTCGCCCTGGAAGGGCCGGCTTCTGGAAAATCGGGTGGTTGGCCTGTTCTGTGATGCAGCCAGTTCCGGGTAGCGATCGCGCTTCCGGGCGCGGTCGCTGTATTGCGCGGCGTGGAAGGGACAAGCGGGCAGCATGAGCAATTTCTTGATGGATATTACCGATCAGGAATTTCAGCTGATGCGGGAACTGATCTACGCCCGATTCGGTATTTCACTGTCCGACAAGAAAAAGTCGCTCTTGGTCGGCCGGCTGCAGAAACATATTGGTGCGCTAGGCTTTTATTCCGTCAAGGAATACTACGAACACCTTATTGCCGATCGTACTGAAAAGGCCCTGGGCGAACTGGTGGACCGCATCTCCACCAACCATACTTATTTTAATCGCGAAAAGAGTCATTTTGAGTTTTTTTCCGAGACCGTTTTGCCGGAACTTACCGAACGGCTGCGTCGGCACGATGCACGGGATCTCCGTATCTGGTGCGCCGGTTGTTCCACCGGCGAGGAACCCTATACGCTGCTCATGCTGGTGCATGAGTTTTTGGGCATGGAGGGCGATCGTTGGGACACCGGTCTGCTGGCCACTGACATCTCGGATCGAGCGCTTGCGATTGCCCGGGCCGGGGTCTATTCGGACGACCGGGTGCAGAGTCTGCCCGCTGGTTTGCGGAATAAATATTTCCGGCGGCTGCCAAGCGGCGACTGGGCGGTACTTGACAAGCTGAAAAAAGATGCCATATTCCGGCGTTTCAATCTGATGAACGACCGGTTTCCCTTTAAAAAACAATTTCAGGTTATTTTCTGTCGAAACGTCATGATTTATTTTGATCAACCCACCAGGGAGACACTGGTCCGTAAGTTCCATCAGTTTTTAGAACCGGGCGGATATTTTTTTATCGGCCATTCGGAAACCTTGGGCCGCGAGCAGACTTTGTATAAGTACATCCTGCCGGCCGCCTACCGGAAGGGGGAGCGCTGATGGCCAGCAAAATCCGTGTCCTGGTGGTTGATGATTCAGCCCTGGTCCGGCAGATCCTTGTCCAGGGGCTGTCGCAGGACCCGATGATCGAGGTGGTAGGCTCGGCACCGGACCCTTATGTCGCCCGGGACAGAATCGTTGAACTGCAGCCGGACGTGTTGACCCTGGATGTGGAGATGCCCCGGATGGATGGCGTTGAATTCCTGCGCCGTCTTATGCCCCAGTATCCCATGCGGGTGGTCATGGTCAGTTCGCTGACCCAGAAGGGTAAGCAGATAACCATGGATGCCCTGGAGGCCGGGGCGGTTGATTTCGTTTCCAAACCCACCTCGAATGTCGCCAGCGGCCTGCAGTCGATGCTCATGGAACTGCGGGCCAAGATCAAAATCGCCTCCACTGCCAACGTCTCCCACTGGAAAAACAAGAGACCCGGGGCAACGGCTACGACGGGAAAGGCTCTGGCTTATCGCGCCCTGGCCGAGTCGACCGACAAGGTGATCGCCATCGGCGCCTCCACCGGCGGCACCGAGGCCATCAAGAGGGTGATACTCCCCTTTCCGTCCTCCATGCCCGGAGTGGTGATTGTGCAGCACATGCCGGCCGGTTTTACCAAGATGTTTTCCGACCGGCTGAACCAGCTCTGCGCCATGGAAGTAAAAGAGGCCGAGAGCGGCGACCGGGTGCGGCCCGGCCGGGTCCTGATCGCTCCGGGCGGCAAACATATGCGTGTTATCCGGTCGGGCGGTATCTATGAAGTGATCTGCGAGCCGGGCGAAAAGGTCAGCGGCCACTGTCCCTCTGTGGACGTGATGATGAACTCCGTTGCCCAGCATGTCGGGGCCAATGCCGTCGGCGTCATGCTGACCGGCATGGGATCGGACGGCGCCAACGGCATGCTGGCCATGCGGCAGGCCGGCGCCCGGAATATCGCCCAGAACAAGGAGTCGTCGGTGGTCTTCGGCATGCCGGCCGTGGCTTTTGAACGGGGCGGTGCCGAGCGTCTGGTGGATCTGGACGAGATCGCGCCCAGCGTGTTGAAACTCCTGGCGGAGATACAGCGGTGAGTGATCTTATTCTCGGCGTCGGTGATTTTGCCGCCACCCGCACCGCCGGCATCCAGGTGAAGACCTTTGCCCTGGGGTCGTGTGTGGCCGTGATGCTGCTCGATCCGGCGACCAGGACCGTGGGGATGGTGCATGTGGCCTTGCCTGATTCAGCCATTAATGCGCAGAAGAGTAGAGAAAAACCAGGTTATTTCGCGGACACGGGTATTCCGGCCCTGCTGAACATCATGGCCGGATATGGTTGTACCGGAAACGGCCGGGGCATGATCGTCAAATTGGCTGGCGGTGCCTCGATCATGGACGACAACGAAACCTTCAACATCGGCAAACGGAATCAGGCGGCCATCAAGAATATCCTCCGGGCGCAAGGTCTGGAAGTCGTTGCCGAAGATCTGGGGGAAAACTACAGCCGCACGGTGTCGATCTCGGTGGACACCGGTCAGGTCACCATTTTCTGCCCCGGTCGGGGGCAGTGGCACATATGAGGGGATAACGGTGGCACAGAGCAAGGGAAAAGAGGATATACTCCGGGCGATACGGGAAGCGCCGCTTCTTTCGCCGAACACCTCCCTTCTGTTGCAGAAGACCTCGGAACCGGACCATGATCTGCAGGATGTCATTCGGATTGTCAAGTTTGATTCGGTTCTGACCGCCCGGCTGTTACGGATTGTGAACTCCGCGGCATTCAGTACTGTTCATCCGATCACTTCGGTGGACAGGGCCGTGGCCTATCTCGGCGAGAAAATGGTGGTGGGGGCGGCTTTGGCCGACAGCGTTTCCAGGCTTTTTCTGAAACCGTTGAGCGGCTATGAGGGAGGCCGCGGCGAGTTGTGGCGTCACGATCTCTTTACGGCGCTTGCCGCCCGGGAGATTGTTCGTACCTCCCGATCAGCCCTCAGCGCCGACCTGGCCTTCACCGGCGGGCTTCTCCATGACATTGGCAAGGCGATCCTTTCGGATTTCCTGCACGATACTTCCCGCGTCGCCGTGGCCGGTATTGAAAATGGAGAACTCGTTGATTATCTTGCAGCGGAGCAGGAAAGTGCCGGACTCACCCATGCCGAGGTCGGTCATGAGCTTGCCAAGCATTGGAAGCTGCCAGCTTCCCTGCAGGAGGTAATCCTGCACCACCACCATCCCGGCCAGGCCGGGGAATCGGTGCGCGCTCTGGTTTATGCGGTTCATCTTGGAGATATCGTCGCCATGATGGCGGGCTGCGGCACTGGCAGCGACACCATGCAATACCACCTTGATGTCGGCTATGAGCGTTATTTCGATCTGACTCCAGATGCGCTGGCCCTGGTTCTGGTGGCGGTCCAGGAGGAATTTGTTAAAGCGGAGGAGGCGTTCGCACTTGCCTAGGTTTGGCGCACCGCCAGCCCGCCTTGTTTTTGTTGGATTTTTTTTGTAACAGAGCAACTACAGTACAAACACATGGAGGAAGAAATATGGGAAAGAACGTATTGATCGTGGATGATTCCAGCACCATGCGGAAGATCGTCACGCGATGCCTGCGGCAGGCAGGGCTTGATTTCGAGAATATTTTCGAGGCCGGTGACGGCCAAGAGGCCCTGCAGACCCTGCAGAAGGAAACTGTGCATCTGGTATTGAGCGATATCAACATGCCGAATATGGACGGCCTGTCCTTTCTGCGGGCAAAAAAGGAGATCGAAGCGATCAAGAATATCCCGGTGGTGATGATCTCAACCGAGACCGGTGACGACATTATCGGCGAGGCCAAGGCGCTGGGCGCCCGGGGCAGCATTAAGAAACCCTTTACCCCGGATGCGGTGAATGAGACGTTAAAGCCCTTACTCTAATAAATAGGAGAGAGCCGGTGGAATTGCTTAAACCGCTACAGGATGCCACTGTCGAGATTTTTGCCACCATGCTCACGATGGATATTGTGCCGGGAGAACCCCTTGCCGCCATGGAACAGCTCCAAACTTCCGTGACCGGTATGGTGGGATTGGCCGGCACGCATCAGGGCGTCTTGGCGATCCATATGCCGGCGGAGGTCGCCAGGACGGTGACCGGCCAATTTCTGGGCATGGAGGTGGAGGAAATCAATGACGATGTGCTGGATGCGATCGGCGAATTGGCCAATATGCTCGGCGGCGGCGTCAAGGCCATCCTCTCGGAAAAGGGCCGCGATATCAGTCTGTCTCTGCCCTCGACCATCTGCGGCGCAGGATACCGGTTTCAATGTATGGATGATGTGGAGATGATCCTCGCGCCCTTTGCCATTGCCGGCGGCCAACGTTTCTTTGTTGAATTACAGTTGAAGAACGCGGTCTGATTTTTTTTGTTTTTGCTGGGCCGGCCGCTCGCAGTGTACCTTCAGATATAGGTCTTGGTGAAAATGTCGCTGGAATTTGAACACCATATCGTTGCCGCCACCCGCGACGTTTTCGGCACCATGCTTATGCTGGAGGCCTTGCGCGGGGAGGCGATTCGCGCCAATTCCGTATCCTTCCCGGCGAATGTGACCGGTACGCTGGGCATGGCCGGCGATGTTAAGGGGATTGTCGCTATCCATTGCCCTGAGATCACCGCTCTGTTTGTGACAAGCAGTCTGCTCGGTGTCGAGGTCCAAGAAATAAACGAGGAGGTCAGGGATGCTGTCGGCGAGATCGTCAATATGATTGCCGGGGGTATCAAGGCGGCGTTGGCAGCGGAGGGGATAAAGATCAGCATCTCCATACCCACGACGATTACCGGGCAATCCTATCGGGTCGCTGGCTTCGCAGGGGCGGCGCGCTTGATTATTCCATTTTTCGTCGGGGTGGGAGATTTCTGGGTGGAAGTACGATATGAGGCGTCGGGTGGCTGAGGCGCAGGGCCGGTCGCAGCAGGCGGCAACGGGGCAGCGGAGGCGGTCGGTTTCCATGAAGACGGAATCTGTTATCGGTACGGTGTTCGTGTGAGGATATGAAAGACCAGGCGATCGTCAACAATATATTCAAGAGCGTCCGGAAAAAGATCGAGACCGAGGTCGGCGGCCTGCTCGGCTTTCAGCTTGTTCTGTCCGGTCCTGATTTTAAAGTGATCTCCAAGGAGGATTTTTTTTCGTTAACCGCTGAAAAACTGATCCTGACGCGCATGGCGGTGAAGGGTGAGCGGCAGGGCGAGGCGTTTCTGTTTGTCGCGATGAAGGATGCCATCTTCCTCGGCGGCACCCTTCTCATGCTCCCTCCTAAAGAGCTGGAGAGCCGCGCCCAGAAGAATGAGTTTGATGAAGAGATCGCGGACGCCTATGGGGAGATCGGCAATATTATTTCAGGCGTCTATGCCACGATTTTTGACGAACTGTATCCGAAGAAACTGCATTTCACGAAAACAGGCCTGGAGACCGTTGCCCCGACCAAGGTAGATCTGGCGTCGGCCACGCCGATACCTGCCCAGAGTTATTATCTGATCTCTTCAGCCATGAAGATGGAGGATCGGCAGTTCGGGGAGATTCAGGCGCTTGTGCCGTTTGAGATATTGGGCTGGACGGAAGAAGAGGCGCGGGCGGCGGATCAGCCTGCCCCGCCGGTCCAGGCTGCCGTCGCGCCGGGCGCGAAGGAAAAGGCTCCTCCGCCCACAGCACCTCCGCCGGCGGCAGAAGAATCAGCCATT